>NZ_RDBR01000016.1 GCF_009663775.1 Lactobacillus sp. 0.1XD8-4 | reverse complement strand
ATGGGACAACTTTTTAAGGCACTAACCCACTAAAACTGTATATTTAAAGGCTACCTATGAAAACTTGACAGATACAAGGATTTAGCAGGGGTGGAACCAGCAGAAGTGGAGCCATATATTAAACGATTAGGACTTTACCGTAATAAAGCTAAGTTTCTTGTTAACGCATCGCGCCAAATTGTTACCGACTTTAACAATGAAGTCCCCCATACGCTTAAAGAACTAATGACCCTTTCCGGTGTTGGACGAAAGGTGGCTGATGTTGTGCTAGCAGAATGTTTCAACATCCCGGCTTTTCCTGTCGATACCCATGTCAGCAGGGTTGCGCGCCGTCTGCGAATGGTTGATCCCAATGCAACCGTCCTTGCAATCGAAAAAAAGCTAATGGCAGTTATCCCACCAGATCATTGGCTAGATGCTCACCATAGCATGATCTTTTGGGGTCGGTATATGTGTACTTCACGAAATCCAAAATGTGCAAACTGCCCCTTGCTTTCTATTTGTGTAACTGGTCAAAATAACGTTATTTAGTGGAGATATGATTAATGAGAGAATTACGTGCAAATCAATATATCGGTGACGGCTTTAGTGCATATGGCGGTGAACTCCAGGTGTTATTAACATACGATGATAATAAAATTCAGGATCTTCAAATCATCAAACATCATGAATCCGAAATGGGCCGCTGGGCATTAGAGGAACTACCGGGAAAAATAATCACTGCCAATAGCGCCAATGTTGACGGCATCACTGGTGCATCAGCAACTAGCCGTGCCATCAAAGATGCTACTGTTGATGCGTTAAATAAGGTAAGACTAAAATATCGCCAATCAAAATAAAAGCTGGGAAAAAACGTTTGTTTTCTCTCAGCTTCTACTATTTTAACGAACGACAATCAACCTGTGGTGTGTAAATCATCGTTCTAACTTCGCCAACCGTCTTGTCGAGAAGGTTGTTTTCCATTCCCTATTTTTTATAGCGTCTTAATACCCATTAAAATGATAAAAAATCCCATAAATAATTTGATGTAAAAAGCCCGTTGTGGTTTTTTCGTCAACCAAATAATAATCGGCGGTGCAAGGACAGATCCCGCAAGTGAACCAATAATTAAACCACCAGCAGCATGCCAATCAACTGAACCACCCATTAAGTGTAACAGCGCGCCAACAATTGACATACCGACTAGTACATATGCCGATGTAGCAGATGCATTAGCCATTGACGCGCCGAGAATTAACAAACCAGCAGTAATTGGACCACCACCACTTAATCCGGCAATTCCGACCATTAGTCCACCAAGGATCCCATAGATAATACTAGCAGTCTGCGGGGAAATAGTTGACTGTCGTTTAGGCGCATTATGATATAACTTGTAGATAATTTGTGCCCCCAAGAAAATCAAAATACCACCAATAACAATCTTGTATATTTTAGTTGGAATAAATGGCGACACTAAATATCCAACAAAAATACTTGGAATTGCTGAAATCATCATTCGGTTACCCAAATGAAAGTTAATCAAACCTTTACGGTAATAAGCCAAAGAACCTAAAATAAGCGCAGGGAGGGCCGTTACAATTGAAGTTGCTGCCGCCGTCGCTGGTGGCAGTTGAAAAATAGCAGTTAAAACACCAAGATAAATCGCTCCGCCCCCGCCACCAAGCGAAATAACGAAAATTCCCACTGCTAATCCAATTACAATCAATAGTAACAATGAACTCATAGTTTACATCTCCCTATAACATTCTAATTATCGATTGCCGTTTTTCTTTCTTTTCCCAAGATAAAAGTTATTACCCAGGAAATAATCAGGAAAATTGCAACAAACAAGTATGGATACTGATAGTTTACATCAAGCAAATAACCACTAATCAAGGGACCGATAATATTTCCGACACTTGTTAAAGACATATTGATACCGTTCAATAGTCCCTGATTAGCCGTACTCATTTTTGTCAATAAAGTGGTGATTGCAGGCCGTAGTAAGTCAAAAGCTTCAAAGACAAATAAGGTTGCAACAATGATATGCCAATGTGAATGATCGTAAATCACCAAAATCGTTCCTATAACACTAAGGAAAAAACTGTAACGCATTAAACGAACTTCACCCAGCCAACGAACAAGACGGTCGAAGAAAAACACTTGTAGAATTAACGAAATAATTCCATTTAAAGTTAAAACCAAAGCGATTGCACTAAGGTCAAAATTATGAACTTCATTAACGTATAGGCTATATATGCTTTCAAAACCCGCAAGGCCAAACGCCGCAACAAAAATCATCCCAAAAAGAGTTATTAATGTTGGCGTCATAATTTGCTTAATTTGGCTCCATCCGCCAGTTAATAATTCATTTTCAGGATTTTTAGTCTCACTTTTAAGTAACTCGTCTTCATCGTGAGGTAAAAACTGCCAAGCGACAATCGTACTGATTAATCCTAATATCCCCGCAACCCAAAACGGAAATTTATAGTTTACATGTGCTAACATTCCACCGAGTCCCGGTCCTAAGATCAATCCTCCGCTAAAGGCCGCCGATAACCAACCGATAACCTTTGCTCGATCTTTTTCACTAGTAATATCGGCTGCTAATGCCATTGACGTTGGAACAAACATCGCTGCTGACAACCCATCGACAGCCCGTGACAAATCAAATAACCATAAATGCTGAGCTAGCGCAAAAACAAATTCAGCAATTGCAAAAATTAATAGTCCCCATACTAACATTGGCTTCCGCCCAACCTTATCTGAAATACGGCCAACAACGGGAGAAGCAATAAACTGTACAAACGCGAATAATGAGGACATCACTCCCATGTCAAAGGCAGTAAAGTGGTATTCATTTTTAATGAACGGTTCAACTGGGAAAATAAGACTCATTCCTAGACAAATCAAGAACTCACAAAAAAGAACAACAAAAATTATACGCTTTACTTCTTTTGTCATGATATAATTCCTTTCTTAATTTATTCAGAATAAAAGTGGTGCCATTGGAATAACGACACCACTTTTATTTTGTAAGGTAACGATAACTATATCATGATTAAACTTGTAATGCCAGCATTGATTAATCATTTAACTTTCCCTTAATCTTTAGCTTCAAGACTTTCCTGATACTTTTCTTTGATAAAGTCTGCGGATGTTTGTAACTTTTGTAATTCTTCATCCGTCAAGTCAAGTTGTGCTTGTTCAACTACCCCATCACGACCAACAACGGCCGGATATGATAGATAAACACCATATTCTTCACGATAATTAGATACTGGTAATTCTGATAACGAGTCGCTTAAAATTGCGTTGACTAGTTTAACCGCGGCGGTTGCGACCCCGTAATTGGTGTACTTTTTACCTTGAAAGACAGTCCAGCCTCCCATCCGCGCTTCCTTATCCAATTGATCTAGGTCAAGGCCACGTTTATCGGCAATTTCTGTTAACGGCTTGCCTAAGACCCGTACTGTAGACCAAGCAGTGAATTGTGAATTACCATGTTCACCAAGGTTGTATCCATCAACTGATCGCGGATCAAGGTGAAGACGATCAGCAACCGCTCGCTTCATCCGGGCAGAATCCAATAATGTTCCGGTTCCTAGGACATGATTTTTCGGTAATCCCGTAATTTTTTGGTAAAGTGAGGTAATAACATCAACAGGGTTAGTAATGGCAACGATTTTTCCCTTGAAGCCACTATCCTTAATTTTTTGCGCAACTTCCTTTACCGCTTGACGGGTAAAAGGCAGTTCAGCAAAGCGATCCGCATTGGGGTTATCCTGAAGTTTAATATTCCCAAGCGCTGAAACAATTACATCCGCATCCTTTAATGCACTGTAGTCATTAACAGTAATATTAGTATGGAAAGGTAGGTTAGCCATTGCATCTTCAAAATCTAATGCATCAGCCTTAACCTTTGCTTCATTTTTATCAATTAATACTAAGTCATCAGCGAAGCCCATTGCAACAATATAATGTGCAACTGTTGCTCCTACATTTCCCATACCGATAACACCAACTTTTCGTGTCATTACTAAGTCCCCTTTCAATCACGCTAATTTTTTAACTTTTTTCTAATACTAGCATAATCATCTTTTCATTACCAGAGCATTTTAATGCGCTCTTATTTCTTTTTATTCAAATTAAGAGCATACATATATGAATTTATTCAAGCTTGTTTTAATATATTTGTTAGCAATAATTACTAGGCGATGCTTAATTTTCCTAAACAAACAATTCCAATAAAAAAAGTTGTTGACAAAAATTAGAGAATCATTATAATAAAACACATAATAATTAATTGAACGTTAAAACATATCGAAAAGCAGAGTAAGTACTGAAACTTTTCAGAGAGCTTCTGGGTGGTGTAAAGGAGTAAGCCTAGGTACTGAAGATGGGCTTGGAATGGTATCGATGATTGTTAGTCGATAACGGGTTAGCACACGTTACTAGTGCTAGGTAATTCTAATTATTTTATTAGAGTAACCTACTGAGGCTGGATCTGTGAGGATCTAGCGAATAAAGGTGGTAACGCGGAGCACTCGTCCTTTAATTAAGGGATGAGTGCTTTTTTGTTTCCTACATTAACGTTCAATTACCAAGAAAAAAAGTATAACTTGAAGGGGAGTTTTTATTATGAAGAGTAAGAAGAAGAGAAATGCTATTATCTGGATTGTCGTTGCTTTAATCGTTGTTATTGCCGGTTACTTTAGCTTTATCCGTCCTCAAGAACAAGCAAAGCGGACGGTTACGATTGGGATCATGGCTGGATCAAAACAAGATGATGAAATCTGGAAAACTGTAAGCAAGACTGCCAAAGATAAGTACAATGTTACCTTAAAGTTCAAACGATTCACCGATTACAACCAACCTAACAAGGCGCTAGAAAATGGTGACGTTGACTTAAACTCATTCCAACACAAGCTTTTCTTGCAAACATGGAATAAAGCACACAAGACTGACCTTGTTTCAATTGGTGATACTTACATTACACCAATTCGCCTTTACTCCAAGCAATACAAGAGTGTTAAAGAAATTCCTGATGGCGGAACAATCGCTGTACCAAACGATGCCTCAAACGAATCACGGGCCCTCTTCGCATTAAAGAATGCTGGTCTAATTGAATTAAAGAAGGGTACTAAGCTCGCTACCGTTAGTTCGATTTCCAAGAATCCACGCGATCTTAAAATTAAAGAATTAGCTGCCGATCAAACAGCCCGTTCATTAGACGATGTTGATGCTGCAGTTGTGAATACTAACTATGCTCAAGCAGCCGGCCTCAATTACAAGAGTGCTATCTTTGTTGAACCAATTAATAAAGACTCTAAGCAATGGGTTAACATTATTGCCGCCAAAGACAGTCAAAAGAACAATAAGATCTACAAAGATGTCGTTAAGGCTTACCAAACAGAAAAGACAAAGCAAGAAATCAAGAAACTTTACGGTACAGCAGAAATTCCAGCTTGGGATCTTAACTTCAATAAATAAGGAGGACTACCATGACAAATCCCATTATTGATTTAGATAACATTAGTGTGACCTTCAAACAACGAAAACATGTTGTTCATGCAGTTAAAGATGTCACCCTCAAAGTAGAACAAGGTGATATCTACGGCATCGTTGGTTATTCTGGTGCCGGAAAGTCAACGTTAGTACGGACCATCAACCTCCTCCAGCTTCCCTCTGAAGGAACTGTTACTATTAATGGAACAGTTTTCTTTAAGGATCATCACCAACAAATTAGTAATAAGGAACTTCAAGAAAAGCGGCGTAAGATTGGTATGATTTTCCAACACTTTAACCTCTTGAATGAAACATCAGTAATTGAAAATGTTCTCTTTGCTTTAAAGCATACTAAACTTGATGATGATGCCAAAGAAAAGAAGGCACTTGAATTATTGGACCTTGTTGGCTTAAAAGATAAAGCAGAATTCTACCCCGTACAATTGTCAGGGGGGGAACAACAGCGGGTATCAATTGCCCGGGCACTCGCAAATGATCCTGAAATTCTAATCTCAGATGAAGCAACCTCTGCCCTTGATCCGCAAAACACAAATCAGATCTTAGACCTCTTAAAACGCTTAAATGAGAAGCTAGGTTTAACAATCGTTCTGATTACCCACGAAATGGATGCAGTTAAGCGCGTTGCTAATAAAATTGCAGTTATGGAATATGGACAAATCATCGAACGAGGAACCCTTCAAAAAGTATTCTTACAACCACAGCAAGAACTTACCCGTCAATTCGTTGGTGGTTCATTAGCAGCTGTTGATACATTGAAGGCATTCGACCTTGAGCACTTAAATGATGACGAAGAGCTGCTTCAATTGGTTTACGATGCTAATAATGTTACAAAGTCAATTATTATTGAGCTATACAAAAAGCTCCAAGTTGAAGCAAGCATGCTTTATGGCAATATCGAAGTACTTGCTGGTTCGCCAGTAGGAACCCTGTTCGTTGTGATTAAGGGGGATGCTGATAAGCGTAAACAAGCAATTGACTTCTTACGAGCAAACAATGTTACTGTAACCAAGATTGATGATCGGAGGATTTGGAATGAATAATCTTATACCAAACGTAATTCAACTCGGCTGGGGTGGTGACAATGGTTGGGGTACCTCAATCATTCAAACAATTTACATGACTTTTTGGCCAGCTATTTTTGGCGGAATTTTAGGATTAGTCTTTGGAGTTGCCCTTGTAATTACCGAACCAGGCGGTATTCTTGAAAACCGCGTTGTCTTTAACATCGTCGACAAAGTTGTTTCAATTTTTCGGGCAATCCCATTTATTATCTTACTGGCCTTCATTGCCCCCTTCACCCAATTAATTGTGGGAACCCAAATCGGGACAACTGCTGCATTAGTACCGCTTTCTCTTGGCGTTTTTGCTTTCTATGCACGGCAAGTCCAAGTTGCTCTTGAAAGTGTCGACCATGGAAAAGTTGAAGCAGCGCAAGCAATTGGAGCAACCAACTGGGATATTATTACTGATGTTTACCTGCGTGAATCCCGTTCAGAATTAGTACGTGTTTCCACAGTAACCTTAATCAGTTTAGTAAGTTTAACAGCAATGGCCGGGGCAATCGGTGCCGGTGGTCTTGGTAACACCGCTATTTCATATGGTTATGACCGCTTCAATAATGACGTTACCCTAGTTGCGACCCTACTCGTATTACTATTTGTTTTAATTATTCAAGTTATTGGTGATTTCCTCGCTAAAAAGCTTAATCACCAAGATCGTTAAAAAAGGAGGTCCATTATGGAAACCAGCGAAAAAGTAAAGGTATTGCAAGACTTAATTCAAATTCACACTGTTAATGGCAATGAGGCGGAAGTAGCCCATTATCTTCAAAAGTTACTATCCACCCACGGTATCGAGGTGAAAGTTGATGAATTCGGTGACCGTCGCGCAAACTTAATTGCCGAAATCGGCACTGGAGAAGACTCACGCATCCTTGGATTTACCGGTCACCAAGATACAGTTGCTGTGCCTAACCCTGATCGCTGGCAATATCCTCCATTTAGCGGTGAAATTGTCGGTGACCGCGTATATGGCCGTGGTTCCGCAGACATGAAAAGCGGCTTGGCGGCCCAAGCGCTGGCCCTCATCGAATTAAAAGAAGCTGGGCAACTTCCAGCTGGTAAAGTCCGTTTTATTGCTACAGCCGGTGAAGAGTTAGGAACTCCAGGCGCCTACCGTCTTGAAAAGCAAGGGGCTGCTGCTGACTTAGATGCACTGGTAGTAGGCGAACCCACTGGCGGCAATGTTATTTTTGCTCACTCTGGTAGTATGAATTACCGTGTTACAAGTTTTGGTAAATCATGCCATAGTTCGCACCCCGACCAAGGGATTAATGCTATTGAAGGATTGCTTAAATTTGTCGAAGAAGAAAAACACCTCTTTGACGATGCTAAGGATGATCAATATCTTGGAAAAGTTCAACACAGTATCACTATTTTCAATGGCGGTGACCAAGTGAATACTATTCCTGATAGCGCAACTCTTCACGGGAATATCCGGCCAACCGCGGTCTTTAATAACGAAAAAGTCATTGACAGACTCCAAGATACCCTTGAATACATCAATCACACTACGCCATTCCAACTGGAATTGAAGGTCATTCAGGATTTCTATCCAATCGCAACTGATCCCGCTAACCAATTCGTCCAAATTTCGCTAGATGCGGCCCAAAGAAACTATCCTAATGATGTTAAACTTGATATTATTAACGGTGCTACTGACGCCAGCGTCTTCACCCTTCACCGCCCCGAGTTACCGGTTGTTGTGCTTGGCTGTGATTCATGGAATGCAGCCCATCAAACTGATGAATTTACGACAATTTCAAGTTATCTTGCAACCATCAAAGCTTATAAGCAAATTGTCCGTAACTTCTTTTCTTAATAAGCCTTATTTTAGTAAAAAGACTAGGAAACTATTTCCTAGTCTTTTTACTATCTCACGTTAAAGAAAACGGTTACAATAGTCATAGGATGTTAACTTGTCTTATAAAATCAAGAAAGGGTGTTAATTATGACTGACTATCATCAAGAATTGGCAGAGATCATGGCTAATAATAAAAATATTTTTAACAGCACTGGTGAAGTAGGTAAAGCATTTTTAAACGTTCATGATGCTGCAATTGAAGAAGGCGTTCTCGATAGTAAAACCAAGGCACTAGAAGCTTTAGGAATTGCAATCGCAATTCGCTGTGAGGGATGCATTATCCAGCATGTTAAAGGCGCTATTAAACTTGGTGCGACCCGCGATGAAATTGTCGAAACTATTAATATTGCAATTATGATGGGTGGCGGCCCTTCTACTGTTTATGGCGGAAAAGCCTTAGCTTGTGCAGACCAATTTTTAGATGAATAAAAGCTCTTAGGGCATCAACGAGGAGGTCAACTTAAATAGTTTATTATTAGTTTTCCCTAAGCTTTTTCTGCCTAAAGTCTTAGCAAATTATTAGCCGTTATTTGAATCATCTTTGCATTATAAATGTTATAATATAGTCGATGAAAGCGATAACAGTAGATTATTTAAGAAAGGGTGTTTACCATGATGTCATTATTAAGTAACGTAATCGCTGTAGTTAGTTTTTCTGCAATTCTTTTAGCTTCTATTATTAGTTTGTTCATTGGCGGTAAGCACCAACATCGACTTAACTAAGCCAAACTAAATAACATCAAAAAATTCGAGCTGTGACTGTTAGTCCGAGCTCGAATTTTTTATTATCCTCATAATTTTTAGCTTAGTTTCGTTCATGCAATCAATTATTAAATAATTTAGCATATTCGCCATAGCCTTCATCAGCAAGTTGTGCGGCTGGAATAAACCTCAACGCTGCCGAATTGATGCAGTAACGGAGACCGCCCTGGTCGACTGGCCCATCAGTAAAAACATGACCCAGGTGGGAGTCTGCCGCTTTACTTCTTACCTCAGTGCGTTCCATCCCAAACGACTGGTCACGTTTTTCCTTAAGTACTCGTTTGGCAATCGGCTTTGTGAAAGCAGGCCAGCCACAACCAGAATCATATTTATCGCGAGAAGAAAAAAGCGGCTCACCGCTAACAACATCGACGTATATTCCCGGTTCATCAAAATGATCATATTTACCCGTAAAAGGTTGTTCCGTAGCAGCTTCTTGGGTAACTGCATATTGAATTGGCGAAAGACGTTTTTTTAACTCTTCTTTTTTCATTCTGACTACCTCCATCCTTTTAGTAGTCTTATTTTACGCTTGCTTTTACTTTATTAGCTACTCATCTGCTTGATTTAAAACGATTACTTTACCAAAACTATCGTGGCTCTCTAAATAACGGTGGGCCGATGGTAATTGATCTAGTCGAAACACCTTGACCGGTTTAACAGCAACTCCTTTTTCGCTAATTAGTCTTAACAACCCATTGAGTTTTTGTTGATCAACGTTGCCAGAATAAAAACTCGTAAGATAACTATTAGGTGCAATATCCATAATGGGATCAAACTTTTCAAGGTACCATTTATTCCCTAATTCCCCTGTACTGCAGACAATTCCGCCGGGGTTAGTGTGTTTAAAACTATCCTTGACTGTCGCCGGCCCAATCAATTCAAAGATCTTATCAAATTTTAGCTCCGTTTTTAGGTGGTCTTGCTGATCAAAAACCACATCATCATAGCCTGCCGAGATTAGTTGATCCGCCTTTTGTGAACGCCTCGTTGTTCCTGTAACACGAATATCGGGAAAGAGCGCGCGCACCAATTTCATAAAGGCAATCCCAACACCACTGCTCCCACCGCGGACTAAAACACTTTCTCCTGATTGCAAGCGAAGATTAAGCAAGGAACCATAGGCAGTATAGTAAGTCTCAGGAATTGTTGCTAGTGTTTCCCAGTCTAGCCGCGTTTCTACTGGGTATATCTGCTCATTAGGCAACAAAACATATTCCGCATAAGAACCGTCAAAAGCACGTCCCATTTCGCCCATTATCGAAACTACTTTTTGCCCTTTTGGCAGGCGCTTCGGATCAGTCGTCTGTTCAATCAAACCTACACATTCAATCCCAAGAATACGCGGAAATTTAACTGTTGGTGATAATCCTTTTCGCGTAAAAATTTCTGAATGATTAATGCCAAACCCCATCACTTTAACTAGTGACCAGCCTGGTCTTACCTTTGGCGTTGGCACATCTTGATAAATAAGCTGATCGGGGCCACCCGCTTTTTTTATAACAACTGCTTTCATTTTTCCATTACTCCTTTCCACCGATGCGTTAGCAACCAAGCAAAAAACTGAACAATCCCAGCGCAGACTAATGTTAAGGCCATTGTCAAAACCGTTCCCCATAAAATCGGTACCACCTGCTGACCCTGTAGGCCTTCAAATAGTAATTGTCCCAAACCACCTGCACTGATTGTGGCGGCAATCGTTGCCATTGCCATCGTGGAAGCTAAAGCAACCTGAATTCCGCTAAAAATTGCGGGTAAAGCAAGCGGGAGCTGGACTTGACAAAAGACTTGTCCCTTCGTCATCCCCATACCAGTTGCCACTTCAATCAATTGAGGATCAACTTCTCGAATCCCCGTAATAAATGACCGCAATAATACATATTCAGAATAAATCGTTAGCACAATAATGGCCGTTCGCATTCCTAACCCTGAAACTGGCAAGAGAAGAGCAAAGAAAGCAAAACTAGGGATTGAATATAGTAGAGAAAAGAAATATACCAAACCATTAAGCCAATTACGCCGCCGAAGAAACAGCAAAATGATTATGATAGCTATTATTAGCGCAATTCCTAGTGACGAAAGCACCATTACCGCATGCTGCTGAACATCTTCCAACATCACCGGCCAATTTTCATTCCAGTATTCAATCATGTTGGTGCCTCCATAAATTCTCATTTTGCTGAACGGTTCCCAACAGTTCTTCAACAAAAGGAGTAGCTGGATGACGAACAAGTACTTCTGGGCTAGCAAATTGGATAATTTGTCCTTTGTGCATCACCATTACCCGCTGACCAAGGAAAAGCGCCTCATTAATATCATGGGTTACAAACATAAATGTCTTATCAGCTAACGATTCATGTATCCTTTTGATCTCTTGCTGCAGCTCACTTCGCGTCAATGCATCCAGAGCACCAAATGGTTCATCAAACAAGACATATGGCGGATTAGTCGCTAATGCCCGCGCAACACCGACCCGTTGTTGCTGTCCCCCAGACAGTTGCTGCGGATAACGGTTAGCATAGACCCCTGGTTCAAGTCGAACCAGCTCTAATAGTTCTTTAACTCGTCGATCAATTTTGCTATGCGACCACTGAAGCATTTTCGGAACCACCGCAATATTTTCTGCAATTGTCATATGCGGAAAGAGGCCGATCTGTTGAACAACATACCCCATATGACGACGTAGCTTAACTTGGTCTAACTTACTAATTTGCTGACCATCGATTAAAATTTCACCAGCGCTCGGCTGCCAAAGACCATTTATCATTTTTAAAGTAGTTGTTTTACCAGACCCCGATGAACCAAGGATAGTCACAAACTCACCCTGATTAACTGTAAAGTTCAAATCCGGAATAATAATATTATCGCCAAATCGTTTTTGGACATGTTTAAATTGAATAATTGGTTTCGTCATGTTTTTGTACCTTCCTAATTAAATAATCAAAACTAGTCATAGCAAGCAATGACAAAATTGCTACACTAACTGCGCCAATTACTACATAGGTCATGTCATATAATCCGAGACCAGTAAAAATCAACGTCCCCAGGCCACCTGCGCCAATATATGTTGCCAACGTCGCACTTGCAATAATCTCAACCATTGCTAGTTTGACGCCATTTAAAATATACGGAAGTGCCAATGGGACCTCTATCTGCCTGCGTAATTGCTGGCTGTTCATTCCTAACGCGGTCCCTACTTCTTTATATAGGGGGCTCACTTCATTAAACCCAAGAATAGTATTGACGAGTAAAGGCGGTAAGGCTAGGACAACTAATGCTATCAATGCCGGAATGATACCCGTGCCAATAAACGGGATTAATAGGAATAATAACGCCAGACTGGGAATAATTCGTAACACCTGCGCAAATGCAACGCAAAAATTAGCAACTACCTTATTTCGTGATCCAAGGTACCCTAGCGGCAGTGCAATCACCATTGAAATTGCTAATGTTACTAATGTAAGCGTAATATGCTGCCCAATATATTGCCAGTATTGACCACTGTTAGTTTGAAAATAGCGACATATCTGTTCTATCAAGCAATCACCTCCCACTATCATTTAACAAAAAAAGCATTAAAAAACTTCTTATTGCGTTTTAAAATTATTTAAAGTTTTGGTTATACCAAGTTTTAGCGACAGTTTTATAGTTTTGATGTTCAACATTGACCTTTTTATTTAGTGCCGTTAGTTGTTTAGTCGTTAACTTTGCATCAACCGCATTAAGGGCTTTTTCCATTTTCGGATACTTTTTCGCAGCTTTTTTATTAACTACGGGAACTAAATTATATGGTGGCCAGATGTTTTTATTATCCTTAATTAAGGTAAATTTATTGGTAGCTAATTGACCATCTGTTGTGGAAACCGGAGCTGCCTCCGCCTTACCTTGTTCCATGATGCGATAAAGAAGGCTCGCATCGTAGTCCTTAATTGATTTAAAATTATATTTACCATAAACCTTATTCATTTCTGGCAGACCATCTGCCCGTTTTTCAAATTCACCTTGTGATGCAAACCGAATTTTATTTGCCTTTTTTTGCAACTGGCTGAGATCCGTAATATGGTATTTTTTGGCGGTTTCTGTCGGCATCGCTATCCCTTGACGATTATCTCCAGGGGCGTATTGAAACGTCGTTAAGCCATCTTTGGCAATTCCATCATGAGCCATCTTTGCCATTTCACGCACGCTTTTATCGGTCCCCTTCTTTTTAAGGTATGTCTGCACGATTGTCCCGGTATAATCTGGGTAAACATCAATCTGCCCTTTTTGAGTAGCCTGAAAAATCACGTTATTTGAAATATTTGGTTTGCGAGTAACCCGATAACCAGCATGTTCAAGTGCTAAGGCATAAATCTCACTAACCGTTTTACTTTCTGAAACATTTTTTGAGCCAACAATAATCGGTTTATTACTTGCTGCACTTACACTAGGCGGTAAAATCATCCCTAATAGTAATGTTTCTGCAATTAAGATTGACGCTAGCATTAATTTTTTCACTTTCATTTTCCACACTTCTTTTGTAACTGTTTTAGTTTCATCCAATACCATTATGTTATTATTGCAAACTATATTTGTCAAGAAATAAATTTAACAAAGGTTTGACCACCTGTAACTTTTTTTGTTACAATAATTATTAAAGGAATGATAATATGAAAGTCTCTACTCGTTTTAGCGATAGTATCCATATTCTTGCATTCATCGATATTTACCACGGGATCATCCCGCTTACCAGCAATAACATTGCCAGGAGCATCGAGACCTCCCCGGTAGTAGTGCGCCGCTTGATGAGCGCGCTTAATAAGGCTGGGCTAATCAATACAGTTCACGGAGCAGCTGATCCCGAACTTGCTAAAAAGCCAGCCGAGATATCTCTATATGATATTTTTCTTGCCATTGAAGGCGATGCGCAGCTTTTCTCAATTGACAAACAAACAAACCCCCAATGTATCGTAGGCGGGAATATCCAAGAAACGCTTAATGAATACTACCAACAGGCTGAAAATGCTGCGAAAGCGAAACTCGCAGGTACGAGCTTGCAAGACATTATTGATACTATCCGCGTTAAACAAGCACAAAAAGATGCAATTAAAAGAAAGAAGGATACAAAATGAAATATATGATTACTGGTGCTACCGGCCACCTTGGTCAACACGTTGTTCAGGAACTGAGTAAACTTACTGCTCGCAAAAACATCCGCGTTGGTGTTCATAATCCAGCAAAAGCAAAAAAGTTTACGGAAGCAGGCTACGAAGTTGCAGCAGTAGACTATAATGATGTCAACTTAATGGTTGAGGCATTTAAGGGAATCGATGTTCTAATCTATATTCCAAGTATTACCTACCTCGTTAAAGACCGGATCGATGAATTTGAGAATTCGCTTGCTGCAATGGTTAAAGCTGGCGTGGAGAATATTGTTGATATTAGTTTTATTGCTGACCAATTTAACAATCCTTTCCAGATGGCTGGATATTACGCTTATCTTCCCGCCCGACTAGCTAGCACCGGACTAAGGTATGCGATTGTTAAAAACTCGCTTTATGCCGATCCTTTAGTTCCATATCTACCAGAACTGATCGAACGACATAATGTTATTTACCCAGTCGGTGACCAAGCAATGAGTTTTATCTCCCGCCAAGACAGTGCAGAAGCAATTGCCAATGTTGCTACTAAACCTTACTTACGTGATAAAGGCCAAAACTATCTTTTAACCATGAGCAAAAATTACACTATGCCAGAACTTAGTTACATTATGTCCAAAGTAACCGGCCAAGAAATCGGTTATGATCCGGTAACAGTTAAAAAGTTCGCTGAAATCTATGAAGCAGAAGGCGACGGCAATGAACTTGCTTCAATGTATCAAGCCGCTGCACTAGGCTTAATGAATGGTGTTACCGATGATTTTGCGCATATCACTGGACATCAGCCAACAAATATGGAAAAATTTTTAACTGAAAATTACTAATTTTTTGAAAGGAAGATGACAATATGTTCACTCCCCCACTCGGCATTGGACAAATTCATGCAATGCATGAACTTTTTAAGGCTGACCCGCGGCTTGCTGCGCTTATCCTTGTTCTCCTTATGGGGATTGCCATTTACTTCCGTTACCATCGTTAGGTTATTTTAAAACTTAATCATAGAGAAAGAGCACAAGGCTCCAAAGTTCGGATTTCCGAGCTTTGGAGCCTTGTTTACGTAAGTTATATCATAATTCTTTAAAGTTAAGAAACTCACATTAAATGGTCAAGGAAACTTCTACCATATTGTGCATTAGCACCCAAGCCAAAATTATCCAAAATAGTTGCTCCAATATCAGCTAATGTTTGCCGAAGCGGAAGCTCATCGCTGGTATCAATCCGTGGCGATGCCATCAGCAAAGGAATGTATTCCCGAGTATGCAACTCCCCAGGATAAGTTGGATCATTACCATGATTAGCTGTCACAATCAATAAATCTGTTGGGCGCAATTTCGCAATCAGTTGCGCAATTTGCTTATCAATAGCCATCAACTCCGTGCCAAAACCTTCTGGATTTCGCTTTTTTCCGTATTGACGATCAAATTCCCCAAGATCAGCCACACAAAGCCCAGTAAAGTTTTCAGCAACCATGTTATCTAAGTTTGCCATCCATTCCGTGTTTTTATTTCCCTGAATTTGATTACTTTCACCAAATAGGATTGCTGTTTTCCCAATCGTATTTACCGCATAGTTATTTTCGCGCAAAATATCTAATACCGTCGGTTGTGATGGCATTATTGGAAATGAATATAATGCACGGGGATAAAAATCACGGGGGTTCTTTCCATTGAATAGGATGCCGTTTACCTTTTCAATAGTATAAATTGACTCATCCAATAACTGACGGAAAATGGCACAGGTCTTCTTAAGCACGGGCGCTGACATCGTTTCTTCATGGGCAGCTAGCCAAACTGTTGAAGAACTATCAGGAAAAGCGATTAAACTGCCCGTCGCTAACTGTTCTGCTCCATAATCTTGCAACGCAATTCGTAAATTCGTTAATGAATTTGCAATAACCGAGCGTCTTGCTTTCTGTTTAAATTGATTAATAACTACTTCTGGAATACCATTAATAAAAATATCTGGCGCTGTTAACGTTGGCAAGCCCATTATCTCCCATTGACTTTCACGGTCACTGATGCCAATTGAACTCGGCTGTACCTTACTAAAAACTGCATGTGGTGACGGAAGCGGCGCCATCCCCATTGTTGGATGGATATTGCCTAGACCAATACTTTGCAGCGTTGGTAATTGCAAGCGAATACGAAAATGATCAGCAAGGCGCCCCAACGTATCAGCACCCAAACTATTAAAATCGCCAGCATCCGGAGTCGCCCCGATTCCTAATGAATCAATAATTAGCATAAATATTCGCTGATAATATGGCTTATTCATCGTAAAATCTCCTGTTTTCTTAATATTTTACGCTTTTTCACAATATTTTTAATTAAAAACTTTATAATTAAGAAAGAAGGCTAAGCGTTTTAAGTAAGGAGGTAAATTATGAAGAAAATATCTAATAAGCAAAAACTAATTATTATTCTAGTTATCGCTGCTATTGCTGTTGTTCTACAATTTGGCTTTCACCTGCAACTATTTGCGCAAATTTTAGTAACGGTTGTCGGGGCAATCGTTGCTTTTTCAATGTTTGTGGGCATGATAAAAACTCTTCGCAGCGGAAAATATGGTGTTGACCTATTAGCCATTATGGCAGTTGTAGCAACACTAGCTGTTAGTGAGTACTGGGCCGCAATGGTTATCTTAGTGATGCTAACCGGGGGAGATGCGCTTGAAGATTATGCAGCTAAAAAAGCTAGCACTGAGCTTAAGGCGCTTCTCGATAATTCACCTCAAACAGCCCATCTAATCACCAAAAATGGCACAAAGGATATTCCCGTTAACGATGTTAAAATTGGCGATCAGATTATTGTTAAACCAGGCGAACTAGTGCCAGTCGATGGATATATTAAAGCTGGTGGCGGTTTATTTGACGAATCATCTTTAACAGGTGAATCACGCCCAATTTCCAAAAATCTCGGCGATGATGTTATGTCTGGATCAGTAAACGGAGACCATGCTGTGACCCTTCAAGTTACAAAGTTAGCTAAAGATAGTCAATATCAGCAACTTGTTAAATTAGTCAAAGAGGCAGAATCAACGCCTGCTCATTTTGTGCGGTTAGCCGATCGTTACGCTGTTCCTTTCACAATTGTTGCGATTGTTATCTCTTCACTTGCTTGGCTAATTTCCGGTCACCCTGAACGTTTTGCCGAAGTCCTAGTTGTTGCTTCACCATGTCCGTTAATTTTAGCAGCCCCAGTAGCAATGGTTTCTGGAATGAGTCGTGCTTCACGGAACGGAATCGTTGTTAAAACAGGAAGCGTCCTCGAAAAATTAGCTGCAGCCAAAACAGGAGCGTTCGATAAAACCGGAACAATCACCAGCGGGCAATTAACTGTTGATAAGGTCATTCCCGCAAATAACATTGATAGCAATGCCCTCCTTCATTACGCAGCTAGCGCAGAGCAACAATCATCGCACATCTTAGCACGTTCACTACTTTCTTACGCTAGTGCAAAGGGCACTCCTCTATCAGCAGTTACAAATTTAGAAGAAGTAACGGGAAAGGGAATCCAAGCAACCGTTGATGATCATGATGTCCGCGTTGGCAAGCTTAAATATGTTGCCCCACAAAACGTGAAAGCAATGCAAACTTCAACTGCTATTTATGTTAGCGTTGATAAAAAATATTTAGGAGCGATTACTTTCACTGACCATATCCGTCCTGAAGCTAAGCAAACGATGGAACGGTTAAAAAAATTAGGCGTTACCAACCTCTTAATGCTTACCGGCGACCAAGCTGTGATTGCCGATAAAGTTGCTCAGCAAGTAGGGATAACTCAAGTTAAAGCAGACCTTCTTCCGCAAGATAAAATTAAAGCATTGAAAGAAATCCCATCAAATGAGCATCCGGTCTTTATGGTTGGTGACGGCGTTAATGACGCTCCATCACTCGTCACTGCCGATGTAGGAATTGCAATGGGCGCCCACGGTTCAACCGCCGCGAGCGAATCAGCATCAGTAGTCATCCTTAAAGATGATCTTTCGCGGGTCGCAAAAGCGGTTGCCATTTCAGAAGAAACATTAAAAATTGCTAAACAAGCAGTTTTAATCGGAATTGCGATTTGTACAATCTTAATGTTAATTGCTAGTACAGGAATTATTCCTGCCTTTGTTGGTGCCATGCTCCAAGAAGTAATTGATACTGTGTCAATCTTGTGGGCCTTAAAAGCACGTAAGTTGTCAGATTAATAGTAATTGACTTTTTAAAACTGCAAAGAGGCTGGGAGAAAACATTTGTTTTCTCCCAGCCTAACTATTTTAACGAACAATAGTAAGATAACGTGGCAAATAACCGTAAATCTCGAGTGTGAGTACAAGCGATAAACAACCTACAACGTGCTAATTATCGGCTGAGTTTAGCCAACTGCCTTATCGAGAAGGTTATTTTGGACTCCTTTTCACTATTTATTTTCTGAATAGAGCGTCTGTACTGCCTGTACATCTGTCGGTTGGATCGTGTAGAAAGATCCTGCCGGTTGCATTACCGAAACCGAATTTGTATGATCTAAGCCGATAGCGTGGCCCAATTCGTGTTCTGCAGTATTAACAATTCTTTCTTGACTGTATCCATAGCTTGGATCAGATAAATAGTATGTATTCAGGTATACAGTTGCGTGCATAAACTTACGCGTTAATGAATTCGACGATGTCTTGGTTAATCCAGCTGCATTTGAATCTGACCGGTTCATTGTTGTAACGACAATGTCTGCTTTACTTTGATTATCTACTCGTTTGAAAGTAAACGCACCAGTTTGATTCCAGGCTTGAATGGCCGAATTAGCTGCAGCATCAAGTTGCGGATTATTTGTATTTACATAAATTGTAGCCTGGTTTGTTGCCCATCGTCCCGTTGACGGGATTGAAGTTTGGGTGCTCGTTTGCTGTTCTGTTGTTGGTTGTTGGTCGTTTTTAGAAGGATTATTATTTGTATCATTTAAATGGAGGTTTGCATTATCACTGGAACCAGTATCTTCTCTCCCCATTATTTTTGCGAGACGATCACGAACGTTCCACACTGTTTGATTAGCTGTTGCCTGTGCTTGGGCATTATTGAAATAAAGCCATCCTCCACCTACTAGAAGTCCTAAGACAATAACTCGCTTGAGCAGTCGAAAAATGAAATTTATCTCGTTCACCTTCTTTCGATTGTTAATATTATAAAAAGCTAATCGGGATAATTCATGAACTAAATTTTAA
Source organism: Lactobacillus sp. 0.1XD8-4 (assembly GCF_009663775.1). GTDB lineage: Bacteria > Bacillota > Bacilli > Lactobacillales > Lactobacillaceae > Limosilactobacillus > Limosilactobacillus walteri. The sequence goes on along the minus strand of NZ_RDBR01000016.1, from coordinate 22,008 downwards.
ATTTTAGTAATGATTTCATCTAATAATTTAGTTCTCGACTGAGATCACGAGCATAAAACTTCATAATTTGCTCAATTGCAATGACATCATTTTGAGCTTGATGAAATTTAACTGGCGGTAAATGTAATAATCGGCACATTTTTTCTAGGCTAATCGCACTCTTATTTTTCCAAACTTCTTTAGCTATTAATTTTTCTAAGTCTAGTGGTCGAATAGTCCGCCATGGCCGTTTTTCTTTAGGGATTTTCAAACGATTTGCTTCCCTATTTAGTAGTTCAAAATCGGTACTATTATCCCAGCTAACAATATAATCTGGGCGTTCAGCTGCAATAAACTGAAAAACACGTTGAAATATTTCTTCGATCGTATAGGTACTTGTTTCTGAAAAACGCACATCATATTGCCGTAAAAAAGCTAATTGACGGTCAGCTGACATATTACGACCATATAAATGGTAATCAAAACTACTGTGGCTTTCGTACATTCTTCCCGCAATTTGCGCCACACAATTCTGCTTTTTTTGCTGATCTTGATAAAATTCAAGGTCCAAAATTAATAGCCGTGCATCACTGTTTAATACTTGTCGCAATTGGTCAAAATTATCAACTTTAGCCGCCTTCGATCCTACATCATTCTTGTCTTTAATCGTTGGCATTGCCTGTAATAACATTGTAGTCACAGGCAAAAATGAGCCAAAACGAATGACGGGTACCGTATCCTGTGCCATGCTATCCCCTCCCTTTTTCAAAACATATGTTCGCTAAAATTGTATCACAATAACAAATTTAAACAAAGAGGGTTTTTACAGTTCTATAAGAATAAAGTTATTTAAGCCATAATAAAAAACGGATCACCCAGATCAGGATCCGTTTCTTAATGTAGACAAGTAATAAATGTGATTAAGCCAAAGATAATCCCAGGGAAGTTAGCCCAAAATACAGGCCAGTCCCGTTGCTGCTTAAAGTAAGCATATATACACCATAATGTACAATTGAGGGCTGCTACTAATGGTTGCAAGGGAGCCCCATAGTTTCCTTGTAAGTTATTTTTAATTTGGGAAATATAAGATACGTACATCAAAATGGCAACTACTGTAGCAACTTTACTTAAGATATTAATAAACCTTGTTTCTTCAATAACTGGCTTTTTATTCTTAGGTCTATTTGAATGCTCAACCAAATGTGCTGTTTTCATTAATAATCTCTCCTCAATCAAAACCATGTAAAACGTTTTATTAAAATAGCAAGGCGCTTGATCAAGTCTGCGCAATGCTGTCAATTTACGTTTATTATTGAGATATAGGGTCTGACTGCAGTTAAGACTAATATATTCACATCCATCATCTTACTACTTTGTGCAATGAATTTCAAACTATATAATTGTCTTATTTAAGCGCTTTTAGTGACAATTAATCCAAAATCAGTATAATTTAGGTACACAAAAAATTTGTGCTGGAGGATTCTCAATGGAAACAATTAAAAATATTATCATCGGTTTTGGAAAAGGTGGTAAAACACTGGCGAAGTTCCTTGCTCAACAGGGTGAACAAGTATTAGTTATCGAAAAATCAAAACAAATGTACGGAGGAACCTGTATTAATATTGCGTGTCTTCCTTCTAAACGTCTCATCATTGAAGCTACTCGCGGAACTTCATTTGAAGACGCTGTCGATGGAAAAAACGTAATGACTTCTCAATTGCGTAAAAAGAATTATCAAATGCTTGCAAGTGAAGATAATATTACGGTACTCGATGGAATTGCTCATTTTACTGGCAACCATACAATTGATGTACAGACCCCAGATGGACAAACATTTACTTATAAAGGCGAACGGATTTTTATTAATACTGGCGCCAAAGCAATTATTCCTGATATTCCAGGATTAAGGGAAAGTCCCTTTTTAATGAATTCAACAACAGCCATGGATCAGCTTAAGTTACCTCATGATCTCGTTATTATTGGTGGCGGCTACATTGGACTTGAGTTCGCTAATATGTTTGCGACATTTGGCTCACACGTAACCATTCTTGATCATCATAAAAAATTACTTCCCCGTGAAGATGATGATGTTGCTGAAATGGTTATCCAAAACTTCCGTAACAATGGAATTAATTTTGAAGTCGGCGTTAACATTAAGGACATTAGTACTCAAGACGAACAAGCCGTAATTACTTTTACTAAAGATGGTCAACATGAAACAACTATTTTTGCTGATAAGATTTTAGCCGCAACTGGTCGACAACCAGAAACGGCTAGCCTTGAGCTGCAAAATACTGACATTAAGGTTGATGACCACGGTGCAATTATCGTTGATGACTATCTTCATACCAGTGTTCCTAATGTCTGGGCAATTGGGGATGTTAAAGGCGGTCCCCAGTTTACTTATATTTCCTTAGACGATTTTCGTATCATTAAGGATGAGCTTTTCGGAAACAACAATCGGCATATTAGTGACCGACTAATCGTTCCAACTAGTGTTTTTATTGAACCATCTTTAACCCAAGTTGGTTTAACTGAAAAAGAAGCGCAAAAACAGGGCCAAGACTACCTACTCTTTAAAATGCCAGCAGCAGCCATTCCCAAAGCAAAGGTGCTTAAGGATACGCGCGGACTACTGAAAGTGCTTGTTGATCCATCAACAAATTTAATTTTAGGTGCAACCTTATATGTCCAAGAAGCGCAAGAAATCATCAATATGGTTGCTCTCGCAATGCGAGCAAAGATTCCATATCAAATGCTTCGCGATCAAATTTATACCCATCCAACAATTAGTGAAGCATTTAATGACCTATTTAAGAAGCCAGTTAATAGATAACAAAAAGCTATGACGTGTTCCGTCATAGCTTTTTATTACAGTTTATTATCAAGGCGGTCAATCAGTTTTGAAATGTGATTATTAAGCTGATCAATCGTATCCTTTTGTTCGGCAATATGTTCTTGTTGACGATCAATTGTTTCCCGCAGTTCATCCGTCTTACTATGTTTGTCCTTTTTCTTTGTTCCCTTTTTTAGGGACTTTACGAGGGCGCCCATCGTATTAACATCATATTCATTTAATAACCCTGCTAACTCATCTAATTTTACATCCCGAATAGAACGCTTATCAGTGGTCTTTACTTTATCTTTTGCCATTATTGATCATCTTCTTTCTACTACCATAATTATAGAAGATTAATGACAAAATAAAAGCAATAAGGCCTCCTACACCGCTAGCAGATCAAGGATTGCTGGCGGTAATGGATGATCTAAAATAAGATTCATTCCAACCGCTGTTTTTTTCTTTGGCCCCACTAGCTCTTCAGCAACCGATGCTGCTTGAATACGAGCTGTTCCTAAATAGTAGAACTCTTTTCCGACCGCATCACTCTTTTTAACAAACAAATGCAACTTGACTTGTGGTTGACCATCCTTAACACCTGCTAGCAAGCGCTGAACTTCTGCAGAATCAAGATGACGGGGAGTACGGGTATACCAACGAAATGATTGTCCATCTTGAAATTGATTATTATATACTGCATTCCGCTTTTTAGCTGATTCTTTGTGATAAGTTATAAAAATCGGACAAACGTCTTCTGCTACCCGATATCCGTACATTGGAGCACTCACATCTAACGGCCAATCTAATAAGCGGCAAACATCTTTACGGTCATATTGCTGATAGAGGGTAAAACTATTTTGTAAGTCATAATGCTTGGCTAGTTCCAACCCAGTTGTAACCGTATCGTTAAATAACTGGCTAAAGTCATGATGGTCGTTTAGCCCCTCCATGATCGTTGGGTTAAACTGATAAGTAAATAAATCGGAATGGGTTACCACCGCTTGTCCACCGTACTGATCTTTTTTTAATTTTTTACCAGATTTTACGGCAAAAAACTCTAAACTTAAAATATCATCTACTGACCGCAAAACATTTGGCGATATACGAATATTTCGTCGCTTTAATTCACGCTTAAATTCCTTAAGTGAACACGATCCGTTGTTAATTAATAATTGTAATAATACTAACTCATGCGGTCGTTTACCATTAAGTAATTCTTTGGTCAAAAACATCAATACTTTATTTTCGTATTGTGTGAGTTCTAGTTTATTACCTACTTTTTCAAGAAATGTACCGTAATGATCAATTTGCGAATTATGGGCAAAGACTTGCGGCGCAACTGACCCATAACGATAAAAGTCGAGCAGAAGCGGCGGCCGGCCAAGTTGGTGAACTAACTCTTGATATGCTTGACGGAGTTCGCGCATTGAGTCTAGTTTAACTTGTTCAAGTGAAGCAAGAATATGTTCTTCCGCAACTTTCCTAAAATTAATTGTTGATACATCAAGATTTGTAGGGAGTTTTATTTCCTGACGAGCACGATCCTTGCTCCGACTATTGTCTTGATTCAACGCAAGCGGAATCAGGTAATTGTGTTTATAGTTACCGATAAAATCAATCACTGTAACATAATCTTTTCCTGGATACTTTCGCAAGCCGCGGCCCAACTGTTGTGTAAAAACAATTGGCGATTGAGTATTACGCATCATAATAATTTGATTTAGCGAGGGAATATCTACTCCTTCATTAAAGAGGTCAACCGTAATTAAATATTCAAGTGTTCCATTTTCCAGTTGGGCGACTGCTTTTCTGCGCTCTTGTGGACTATTTTGGTTAGTAAGCGCTCTTGACGGATGACCTGCCATGGAAAACTGTTTAGCTAATTCTTTAGCTTCCTCCTGCCGACTGCAGAATACTAAGCCCCGTGGCTGTTTTCCGCAATAACCATAGTAATCTACTTGATTAAGAACATATTGGACTCGTTCAGGAGCAGCAAGTTGATTTAGTTTGGTCGTTTCGCTAATTAATTCGCCCCCTGCCTCATAATCAGCTACTCCTACGTAATGAAAAGGAGCAAGCATTTTAGCAGTTAACGCTTCCTTTAAACGGATTTCATATGCAAGGTGGTAATCAAAAAGCTGATAGACATCTTGACTATCCATTCGTTCCGGAGTCGCCGTCATCCCCAACCAAAATTGGGGGTTAAAGTGCTTAAACACTCGTTGGTAGCTGGGAGCCGCTGCTCGGTGAGCTTCATCAATCAAGATATAGTCAAATTCATCTCGCCGCAATTTAGCTAACACAGATGGCTGGCTTAATGTTTGAACTGTTGCAAATAAATATTTTACCTGCCAGTCACGTTGGTTACCGGTTAACAAACCGTAATCACTAGCTGAACCACCAATTACACGCTGAAAACTAGCCAGCGACTTTCGCGCAATTTGTTCCCGATGAACAACATACAAAAAACGCCGCGGTCGATAGTTTTTGACGGCAAAAGCACCTAGATAAGTTTTGCCGGTTCCCGTTGCTGAAACAACAAGCCCTTTTTTAGCACCACTGTTAACCAGCGAATTCAGCTGCTTAAGTGCCGCAGTTTGCATTTTGTTAGGAACAATTATTTTTGCCTGCGTTTTCATTTGCGGATGGATTTGTGGCAACTGCCATTTACGACGATAATCGGCAATCCACGCATTATCCATCACGATACTACGGTCTGTAATTGCCGTTAGTTCTGTTGTTAACTGTTGAAAAAGGCTTCCGGTGCGGCGTGAACTTAGTTTGAGATTCCACTCTTTATTAACTAGCAGCGCAGAACGTGTGAAATTGGCACTCCCGATAATCATTGTCTGGTACTGACCATGGTCAAATAGGTACCCTTTAACGTGGAAGCCATCATCATTAGCAATTTTAACTGTTAAGTTCGGAATTTTTTGTAATTCCACAAACACTGCTGGCCGATTGAAGTTTAAATAGCTACCTGTAATAATTGTGCCCTTAATTCCCCTTTGTGCTAAATCAGCCATGACTGCTTTAAAAGGAACCAGCATGTCCTGAGTAATAAAAGCCACCGCCCAGGTAAAATTACGACAGGTTAATAATTCTCGTCGCAATGCCTGCCAGACTGTTGCACCATGGTCATTAGTCAAAAGTTCTGGTCCTATTTCTGCGTGCCCTTGATATTGATCACTAATCAGGGCATTTAAAATTGCGTCCTGTAGGATTGAACTAGTCATTAATTCTCCTCCTTCAAACATTACACTACGAACAAAAAGAAGCCACAAACCAGCCCACAGATAAAGCCAATAACGACGTCGCGCGGAAAGTGCACGCCACCAAGTACCCGTGTAATTGCCGATCCGATTGATAAGAATAACAAAATTATTCCCCAGGAAATATTAAAGTATAATCCGCACATAGCAATCACCGTTGCCGAAAACACATGCCGACTCGGCATTGAATCCCCTGTTTTAGCACGGGGAATAAGCGGGCTGATTGCATATTTTTCATAAGGACGCGGCGCATTTATTCGTTGCCGAATTAAAGATAAAATCAAAAACCCGATTCCCGGAATAATGATTAGTTTCCATAAAGTATCAAGCTGTTTTTTAGCGGCCCAGAGTAAAAGAAGAATGTAAACCAGGTACATTATCCACACAATTACTAGATTAATGCCGCGCAAAAGGCTTAGCGCTACCGGATGCTGACGAAAGGGAGCCGCTATATGACGATAGAATTGTTGATAATCATATTTCATTATGGCAAGTCATTCCCCGCTGCCAGATAAAGATCATACCATTCTTGGTTAGTTAAAGTAATATCACTGCCACTAGCGCTATCTTTGATATGTGCAGGGGTCATTGTCCCAAGAAGGACCTGCATGTGGGCAGGATGGCGAAGAATCCAGGCAACCGCAATCGCATTCTTACTTACCCCATATTTATCAGCTAACTGGCCAAGCGCCTGATTCAACTTCGGAAATTGATCGTTATTGATAAAAGTACCAGCAAAAGTTCCATACTGAAAAGGCGACCAGGTCTGAATCGTCATGTGTTTGCGCCTTGTATACTCAATCAACCCACCATCATGATTGTTTGCTTTTTCATCGGTCATATTGGTATGTAAACCAAAATCAATCATGCCGGTGTGCTTTAACCCAAATTGAACTTGGTCGATTAATAACTGCTGATTAGTAGCAGACTGCAATAGCTCAATCTGTTGCGGATTAAAATTTGAAACACCAAAGTGGCGGACTTTCCCCGTTGCTTGTAGCATGTCAAAAGCAGCCGCCACCTCCGACGGTTCCATTAAAGGATCGAGACGGTGAATTAAAAGTGAATCTAAGTAATCAATCCCCATCCGTTGTAAAATCCCATCAACTGCCGCTAACAAATGCTGTTTTGATGAATCATAGCGAGTTATCTTGTTATCACTATTAGCAAATAAGCCTGCTTTCGATTGGATATAGAAATCCTCACGCTTAAAGCCCCCTTGCTTAAAAGCTTGCCCAAAGCGGATTTCTGATGACCCCCGTCCTAACACAGGATCATTTCCATAAATATCAGCAGAGTCAATAAAATTTATCCCAGCATCATGAGCAGCTATTAACGCAGCTAATGATTGTGCTACTGTTAATGTCCCCATACGCATAATTCCCAACGCAACATTTGATACCGCCCAATTTGTTCCGCCGATTTTTACCTTTTTCATGTTAAGGCCCCTTCTTTCGCCAGTTTTATCCTAATTCTATTTTAAATTATCTATTTTTGCTTTGCCATTCATTCCAAGTTAAATTCATGTTACATTTAAGGAACTTTGAATTAAAGGAGGGAGTTAATTGAAATCACAGACAAAAGGCGTATTACTAGCGACTGGCGGGGCATCATTATGGGGTGGTTCCGGTGCCGCTGCCCAGTATCTTTTTAGCACAACAAACATAACAACAAGTTGGCTAGTAGCCGTTCGACTATTGGTTGCGGGAATTCTTCTAACTAGTTGGAGCATTTACAAACAACCACAGCAAGTTCGCTCGATCGTTGGGCATCGTCCTAACCTTATTATTTTACTCATGTTTGCCTTGTTAGGGATGATGAACTCTCAATTGACTTATTTCTTAGCGGTAAAATATAGTAACGCCCCGACTGCAACGGTTATCCAATATCTACAACCAGTAATAATTATCGTTTGGCTGGCACTCGCGCAGCATAAATGGCCCCGAAGAATTGATAACTTTTCGATTGTTATTGCCCTAATTGGCACATTTTATCTTGTAACCGGTGGTCATATTAATACCCTCACCTTAACCCCAGCGGCTCTCTTTTGGGGACTGTGGTGTGCATTTGCAGCGGCACTTTACACCATGCTTCCACGTCCGCTTTTACAAAAATTTGATGCCCTTACAGTATGCGGCTTAGCAATGCTAATTAGTGGAATAATCTTAAGCCCCTGTCTTCTGACCAGCAACCCGCCAACTTTAACTAACTGGCAGTGGTTCCTCGTTGCTTATATTGTTGTCGGTGGTACGATGTTTTCCTACACGATGTTTCTACAAAGCATTCGTTACATTTCGCCAGCAGCAACCGGTATCCTTAGCGCATTTGAACCACTAATTGCTACTTTGCTAGCTGTCACCTTTTTAGGAACTAATTTAACATTAGCGGCAATAATTGGTTCTTTATTAATCCTGTTTACAACCATCCTTCAAGCTGTTCCGCTTGACCGCATTATGAAGAGCTTTTATCACAATAAAGACTTAAATTAAACGCTAATGTAAAAATAGGAGCACACCCATCAAAAAATAAATATCCATCAGACGGGATAGTAAAGTCAGCAAAACTTCTATCGTGTCTTTTTTATAATCTAACATTTGGCACTATTTTGATAACAAAATTCACTATATTTTTCTCTTGAAAGCGCTACGATAAAAATAGCAATAAACGTTTTGAAAGGAAGTTATCGTATGCCAATTAAATATCATCAGCAAAGTCGTGAGTTTCATTTATATAACGACCACATTAGCTACATCCTCAAAGTTCTGCAAAATGACCAGCTTGGTCAACTTTTCTTTGGTCAACGCGTCCCAGATCGTGATAACCATGATTATTTGGTCGAAAATACATACCGCCCCGTCACCTCATATGTATATGATAATGATTATTCCTTTTCATTAGGCAATCTAAAGCAGGAATATCCCGCATACGGGACAACTGACTACCGTATGCCAGCTTTTGAAATTAAACAGCCAAACGGCAGCACCATTACCAATTTTAAATATGTCTCACATAAAATTTTTGCCGGAAAACCTACACTCTCTGGTCTGCCGGCAACTTATGCTGAAAATGACGAGGAAGCTACAACATTAGAAGTCCTCCTCCACGATTCACTTATTAACGTTGACCTCATCTTAACCTACACTATTTTTGACCACTATAATGCTATCGCCCGTAATGTTAAATTCATCAATCACGGGGAAGAAGATTATCAATTAACTACTGCAATGAGTATGAATCTCGATTTACCAGATGATGATTACGATTGGCTGCAATTTTCTGGAGCGTGGGGCCGGGAACGGCAATTAAAGTCTGCTCACCTTCGTCCTGGTATTCAATCGGTTGGGAGTACGCGAGGCGCCTCCAGTCATATGCAAAATCCGTTCGTTATTCTTAAACGTCCGCATACAGACGATTTTCAAGGTGAAGCGTACGGCTTTTCTCTCGTTTACAGCGGAAACTTTTTGGCCCAGGCTGAAGTAGACCCTTATAAAGTTACCCGCGTTCAGTTAGGAATTAATCCCTTTCATTTTTCATGGAAACTCGGTCCGCAACAAGCATTCCAGACTCCAGAAGCTGTAATGGTTTATACCGCTAAGGGATTGAATGACCTTAGTCAAAACTTCCATCACCTCTACCAACAACGACTTGTTCGCGGATATTGGCGGGACCGGCAACGCCCTATCCTTGTCAATAATTGGGAAGCAACTTATTTTAATTTTACGGAAGAAAAGCTACTAACCCTAGCAAAAACAGCCAAGAAATTGGGAATTGAATTATTTGTCCTTGACGATGGCTGGTTTGGTAAACGAACGACTGAAACAGCTGGTCTCGGTGACTGGTGGGTAAACCACGATCGGCTTCCTGATGGCATTAGCGGGTTATCCGCAAAGATTCATGACTTAGGGATGATGTTTGGACTTTGGTTTGAACCCGAAATGACTAATAAAGACAGTGATCTTTACCGCAACCATCCTGATTACATCATTGAGACCCCTAACCGCCACCCATCACAGGGGCGGAAACAATACGTCCTTGATTTCTCGCGTCCCGAAGTCGTTGATTATGTTTATCGATTAATGGCTAAAGTTCTCCGTGAAGGTAATGTTGATTACGTTAAATGGGATATGAACCGCAATATTACCGAATGCTTCTCGTCAGCCTATCCTGCCGACCAACAAGGCGAAATTTTCCATCGTTATATTCTAGGGGTCTATCGCCTATATGACCGCTTGATTCATGATTTCCCTAAAATATTATTTGAATCTTGTGCCAGCGGGGGTGGCCGTTTTGATGCCGGGATGCTTTACTATGCCCCGCAAGCTTGGACAAGTGACGATTCCGACGCAATTGAACGATTGAAAATTCAAACCGGAACATCTTATTGCTACCCAACAAGTTCCATGGGGGCTCATGTATCTATTTCGCCTAATGAGCAACTACAACGACAAACGCCACTTAAAACGCGTGCTGATGTAGCATTCTTTGGAGCATTTGGTTATGAGTTAGACCTAAATACTCTTTCCCCCGATGAACTTGAGCAAGTTAAACAACAGGTTTCCTTTATGAAAGATCATCGCCAACTCTTCCAGTTTGGTACGTTCTATCGGTTAAAAACTCCCTTCAACAGTAATATCGTTTCCTGGTTAGTTGTTTCCCCTGATAAGAAGCAAGCCATTATGGGATACTTTAAGATTCTCAATGACGTTAACGCTGAATATCGTCGCCAACGTATCCCTGGTCTGGCACCGACAACGCAATATCGGGTTACCGAGGAAGCCGGGGCACAACTAGGTACTTTCAGCGGCAGTGAGCTCGCTAATATCGGTCTCGTTACTACTGATGCCTCCGCTGGTGAAAATAAAGAAACAACAGATTTTTATAGCAAACTTTTTATTTTTGATGCGCATTAAAAGCGAGGTGTGCTTATGTATCAATTTAAACGGATAACAATGGCCTTTTGCGGCGTAACTCTCTGTGGCCTTTGTGTAGGAATGCTCCAAAAGGCTAATCTGGGAGTTGATCCTTTTACATGTTTTGTAACGGGAATCGCTAACATTTTTAGTTCAACTTATTCAACTTTCTATTTGATTTTAACCGGCATCCTGTTACTGCTCGTCTTTGTTTTACGTCGTCATTATATCGGGATTGCAACAATAATTAATCTTCTCTTTACAGGAATCGCTGCCGACGTAATGCATGCACTCTTAGATATCGTCTTTCCCCACCCCACCCTAGTCATCCGCTGGGGACTAATGCTTATTGCAATTGTCTTTACCTGCTTAGCGGCAGCCCTCTATTTTACTGCCGATCTGGGAGTCTCGGCATACGATGCAATTGCCCTTATTGCCGCCTATAAATATCGTTTGCTGCCATTTAAATACTGTCGAATTATCACTGATAGCATTTGTGTCCTTATTGGCTTTGCATTTGATGTTACACTCGGTATGGGAACAGTGATTACCGCTCTATTCATGGGGCCATTAACACAATGGTTCAAAGTACACCTTGCTGAACCATTACTCACCCATGGCCGATCAATAAAAACAACTTTTTAGTAAAAAACTAGCTTCCACAAAATTACAATGCTGGAAGCTAGTTTTTACTTTGCTGGCGATATTGGCGCGGGCTTATGCCATAAGTCTGTTTGAATACCCGTGTAAAAGAATTTGTTCGTTGATATCCGCATTGTTCCGCCACTTGGTCAATACTTATATCAGACGATTCTAACAGGTGGCGGGCCTTAGTAATTCTAAAATTACGAATATATTCACTTGGTGTCAAATCAAGATCTTGCTTAAATAAATCAGTGAGATAACTCCGATTAACATTAATCGCTTGTGCAAGATTATCGACAGTTACGGTTGTCAAATGATGGCCTATATGATGAATTGCCTGCGTTACATAGTGATTTTGCTCGGGCCTAATCGGCTGGACATTAGCAACTACTCCACTAGCAATATAACTTAAGAAGCGAAAAAGGTAACTTATTGCCCGTAAATTTTTCGCAGGCGTTAAATTATTAAGCGCTAAAATTTCATTAACACAATTAGCTAGGCGGTAAGATTCGTCACTACTAAATACTGGACTTGTCTCTGAAAGATTAAGCTGGTCGACCCATGTTGCTGCACTCTTACCAGTAAAGCCTAACCAGACGTAAGACCATGGTGTCTCCTTATCTGCCACATAAGTAGTTCGGTAATTTGGCTCAATCAAAAATCCCTGTCCTGCATGAAGATGGTAAGCAATGTTATTTACCTTAAATGTTCCCGAGCCAGCTAGTATGTAATGAATCAAATAGTATGGACGGACAGCGGGGCCATACTTGTGTTCAGGCATCGTATCAGAACGACCGACTGAAGTTAAACCTAATTCAATCTTTGGATTAACTGCATAATCACGTGCTATTGCTTTTTCCAATACTAGCATCTCCCCTCGCTATTTATAGCGCTTTCACTCGTTGACAAAAAAAGAGGCAATCCAGACTAATCTGAACTGCCTCTCTAGGTCAGGGCGGTATGTGGGATTTGAACCCACGCGTGCCGGACCCACAAACCGGTGTGTTAACCAAACTTCACCAATACCGCCATAACAACTGTTAATAACTATAACACATAATAGCAGTATATGGAAAGGATTTTTTAGTTTTCCTGCTCATTTTTCAAATAATTAACCATCCGCAAGAAATTATCAACATCAAGACTTGCACGACCAATCAAAACTCCGTCAACATCTGGCTTATTCATAATCTTGCCAATATTATCCGGATTAACGCTTCCACCATAGAGGATGCGGATTTTGTCTGCTATCTCATAAGTATAATTATCAGCAATCGTGCGACGAATCTGTCGGCAGCCCTCTTCTGCAAGCGTTGGGTTAGCATGTTGACCGAAGCCAACCGCCCAGCTTGGTTCATAGGAAACTACTACATTTTTTATTTGATCAAGCGAGACACCGCGGAGTACACTCATTAACTGCTGAAAAACATAATGAATCTCACCATTAACTTCTTTTTGGACCATTGTCTCATCAGTACAAATAATTGGTGTCACGCCCATTTCAAGCGCTGCTAAAACTTTTCGATTGACGGTGTCATTATCTTCATTGAATAGGCGGCGTCGTTCAATATGCCCTAGCATAACATAGGACACGCCAGCATCTGCTAGCCCCCGCAAACTAATCTCACCAGTATACGGACCTGAATACTCGGCTGATGCATTCTGGGCAATAATTTTTAGGCCGGAATCATCTGCTGCTTGAATCATACTTGGCAACGCAAATGCCTGCGCCGCAATTCCTACTTCAAGTTTTTGCGGATCTGGTAATTTATTCTTTATCGCGTTAACAAATGCTACAGACTCTTGAACATTTTTGTGCATCTTCCAATTGGCTGCAATAAAAGGTTTTCGCATTTTTCGCTCCTCCTTTAGCTATCAAATTTAAGTATCGCATATTTCCCACAAATTTTTCATTAAATATTCGCTAAATTTTGTCCCATCTTAATCCCATTTTCTTTTATAAGTCAACAAATTCTTGCTATTCTTTAAACTAAGTGGATTCTTAACAGGGAGGGACGTTTAATTGATGAAACGAATTTATGAACTAGCTACTAAATTTAGCCATGCTTTACGACTATTTACAATTTTAGCTTTAGCAATTTTAGGCATTGTCTTGACAGTTCTCTTATTTACTGAAATTTTCTCGCTTATTCCATTAATGATAGCTGGAAATACCGACCATGTTATTTTTGAAATTTTAGATCGAGTAATTGTCTTTTTCCTTTTCTTTTCATTTATCACGATGATTATTGCCGCTTTAAAACATCATGGACACATTGCGGTTGATTTTTTACTTAGCTTGGGTATCATGGCCCTAATTCGGGGACTCATCGCTGCTCACGGACAGCCTTATGAAATTCTTACAAGTTCTATTGCTATTTTATTGCTAATTATCGGTATGGTAACATTGAAACACTTTATGAAATGAGGAGTCTTGCAAATGACAAAAGCATACTTAATTCACGGAACCTCAACCCGTGATGATGACTGGTTTCCATGGCTAGCAGAAGCAGCTAAACCATCTATTGAGATTGATCGGCTTTGGCTTCCTAACCCTTATCATCCAATTCAAAGCGAGTGGGATCAAGCCGTTGATCACCAAATCGAACCTCACGATGGTATTATCCTTATCGCCCATAGTCTCGGTTGTATCACCGCCCTCCGTTATCTTGAGCACCAGCAAATTAAGAGTGTACGTTTATTACTTGTGGGGGCGTTCGATAAAACTTTACCAAATTATCCCCAACTTGATGAATTTATGCTACCAGCACCCAATTATCAGCAAATTATTTCTAAAATATCTAAAGCAACTGTAATTACCGCAAAGGATGATCCAATCGCCCCATCCAAAAATAGTATTGAAGTTGCTAATAAGATTAGAGCAAAACTCATAGTTCTAGAAAACGGGGGACACTTTTTGAGTAGCGATGGCTTCACAAATTTTCCTCTCGCCTTAAAAGAATTAACCAAACTCGCTATGTAGCTTAAATTTCAAAAGAAAAAAGATGGTTTGGGTTAATAATTAAAATTAATTCATGCATATAACACTTACTTATAATTTTTTGCTTATAAACACTCCCATAATTAAGCAGCAAGCTCATTAAAAGCTTAGCTAATTATTATCGTCACCGACTTTCAGACCTGTTACAATAACTGGTGGAGATGGGGAAATGATCAAATTGATGGTTATTTCTCATAAAGACAACTAATTAAGTTGCGCTGTAAAAAATACTTTAATTATGTTAAAGGAGTTGTTCAATATGATGTCAATTATGAGTAATATGATCGCCCTGGTTAGCTTTGTTGCACTGATTATTGCAACATGCGCCCACGTAATTAACAACCGGGCCTAGCAATTATTTTTCATTTATTTATTAGAAGGTTGAGAAAAAACATTTTTTCTCAGCCTTCTAATATTTTAACGAACAATAATCAACCCGTGACGTGCTCGTTTTAACCTAGCCAACCGCCCTGTCGAAAAGGTTAATTCTTACTCCTTTTCTTTATTTATCAAAGCTGAAATAGCTAGTAATTAATCCCTTGAATTAACGCAAATTGGACATTTGCGTTACAATTAAAGTAATTTTAATTGTTATAAGGGAAGCTTTATGAGCAATGACTAAATTTAAGAAACATGCAACCGCCGAAATGAATAATTGGGAACACACCCAAGCCAAAGAACTGGCGAAAATTCGTGCTTCGCAACACCATTTAATCTATAACCTTGTTGCTTACGTTCTCATCTCAGTTATTGAGTATTGGTTAGCTGAAATGAGTATGTCGCAAACTTTACGTGCCGATGCTTTTAACAATCTTTCAGGAATTATTTCAACTTTCTTATTAATGATGGGACTGCATATTGCACAAGATATTGACGATGATGATATTATCGGTGCTAAATTACCGGCGGGAAACTACCAAGCACATATGGGATCAGACCAACGGGTTCAGTTTGTTCGCTGGCGGTATGAAACTATTTTTTCATTAGTAACCGCCGTCGTAATGGTAGCAATTGCTCTTAGCGTTATTGTAGACGGGATTAAGGGGCTTCTTAACCCTGCCAGCCGAGTTGTTCCCCAGCCAATTGCCCTCGTTGGGGCGGGAATTGCCTCTATCATTATGCTTGTTGTCTGGTACATGAACCGCCAAACTGGTCTTAAGTTAAAAAATGCTGCACTGCTCGCCTCGGCCCAAGATAGTCTTAGTGACGCTTTTACCAGCATTGGAACTCTAATTTCTATTGGCGGAGCGCTCCTATTCGATATCCGATGGCTCGATGGCGCAACTAGTATTGTCGTTGGCTTTTTTATCTTATATTCTGGACTTAAGATTTTCTTTGATAGCAGCCTTAATTTAACGGACTATTTTGATCCTCAGGCGGAACAAGAATACCGTCAGGCAATTATGCAGGTTAAACCTGTTATTAAAGTAGTCGAATTAAAAGCTCACTACAACGGCAATGTAGTGACTCTCGATGCTTCGGTTATGGTTAATGCTAAAATGACAATTTTGCAAAGTTTTCAACTATCGGAACACATCGAAAATATTCTTCGGGAAAAATTTGGTATCATCGACACTGATATCGCCTTTGTTCCCGATCCCCATTCATTCTCTGACCAAGATGTCGCAGGGGAATTTTAATTTTTATTTAAATTAAAGATTGACAAACTAAAATGAGAATGTTTTAATAATTACAACATCAAACGGGAAGGAACGACAGTTATGAATACACACTCATTAAATTCAACTAAGTACTATAACAACTATGCTTATCGCGCATAAATGTCTGTACTCAATAGGTACGGGCAACGGTGTTCGTACCTAAGCAAGGTTGTTTTTAAGGAGTCCTTTGCTAGGTGCACCAATCTAGTAGAGGGTAGAGTTCTTCCATCATTTTATACTACCAAACCCACCAACTAGATTGTGTAATCACCGCTGATCTAGTTGGTGTTTTTTTATTAAAAATTAAGGAGAGTCAAATGATGAAAACTACTAAAAAGTCGTTAAATAAACCGGAACCTAATTTTAGTTTCGGGGAAAGTTTACTTATTCTCGCCGTTATTTTATGCATTTTAGGATACCTCATTATTTTTAAGCATCAAGAACCACAAGCACCACTTTTTATCTCTTTTGTCCTGCTTGCTGTTTACGGTCGAATCCGTGGATTTAAATGGGACACAGTCATGAATGGGATGCGTAGCGGTCTGCGTGCTGGCGTTGATCCCTTAGTTATTTTCCTATCAATTGGAGTTCTCATTGCTACATGGATTTTTTCTGGCACGATTCCCACGATCATGTACTTTGGTTTTGAAATCATTTCCGTTAAGTTCTTTTTACCAACAGTCTTTATCGTTTGTACTCTCGTCGGGGTTGCATGTGGAAGCTCATTTACAACTGTCTCAACAATGGGAATTGCCTTTATCGGTATCGGAGCAACCCTCAAAATTAACCCTGGGCTTACTGCTGGGGTGATTGTCTCAGGAGCCTTTTGCGGATCTAACATTTCTCCGCTTTCTGGAACAACAAATCTTGCTGCTAGCGTTGGCGATATTAGTATTTACCAGCATATCAAAGCGCTGTTAGTTACCGATATTCCAGCATGGGCAATCTGTATCGTCTTATACACTTTCTTAGGACTCAATTCTAAAAATGTCAGCCTAGGTGCAGTTCACAAAATGATGGATGGTCTAGCAAATGGTTTCTGGATTTCTGGGTGGGCACTTTTACCAGTCTTACTCTTGATTATCCTGGCAATCTTACAAGTACCAGCTATTCCTTCCCTTGGTCTTGGATCACTATTTGCCGCTTTATTAGGATGGATTCATGCTCCTAGTACTAGCATTACAACAATCACCAATACAATTATGACTGGTTACGTTTCTCATACTGGTGATAAAACAATTGATACTTTACTTTCCAAGGGTGGAATTGCCAGTATGCTAACTTCCCTGGCCTTGATTATTTTTGCCTTAGCTTTGGGTGGACTCTTAATCAAGTTTAATATTATCAAAGCTATCATTGACCACCTCGCTGGTATTGTAAAAACCCCAGGTCGCCTTACGATAGCCACTGCCGTTACTTGTGTCGGGGTTAACTTAATGGTCGGAGAGCACTACTTAGCAATTATCCTCCCTGGACAATCCTTCTTGCCTGCCTTTGAAAAACTTGGCTTAAAACGAGCTTACTTAACACGAATCCTAAATGATGCGGGGGCCGCAGTTAACGCAATTGTTCCGTGGAGTGTTTCTGGGGTATTTATCGCTAGCACTTTACAAATTAATCCCCTTAACTTCATCCCTTGGGCTTTCTTCCCATTTTTAGTAACTATCATTTGTGTGGCAGTTGGCATGCTCGTTAAGGTACCTGCTAAACAATCCACCATCGCAAATTTGGCAGCTGAATAAGTCAAATTTTATTCTTTATTAAATTTTTCATGTTATAGTAAAGGCAACGTTAAGATGTTGAGCCTGTCAAGGAGGGATACTTATGCGAGCCTTTACCCATAGCGAATTAGCACAATATGATGGTCGAGAAGGTCGTCCTGGTTATATTGGCGTCCATGGAAACGTTTATGATGTATCTGAAGTTCCTGAATGGGAGGGTGCTGAAGTCCATGGTAGTGTCGTTGGTCATGATTTGTCAGACGTAACTTACCAAGAAGCAGCACGAAAGTACTCTCCGATTTCAAAACTACCATTAATTGGCAAATTAGTTGACTAGCATTAAAAACGAGGCTCTAGCGTTCGGTTTTTCCGAATACTAGAGCCTCGTTGTGCTTGTGGGGACGTGAAGACGAAGTCATAAATGACCTTTGTCACACCTCCACTATTTTTATATGAATACGGTACAACATTGCTATTGCAGCATCATACTATTTCTTATTCTTCATTAACAACAGTAATCCGTTCGCGGTGATGACGAGGTGCTAAAATCTCGCTTACCACTACTTCAGCAACTGTTCCGGTTGAAACTTTTGATTCTTTTTGTTCATTAAATAATAGTTTATCTTTACCCACGATATAACCAGTTGCTGGTCCCGCTTCAAATGTTGCTGATGGCGAGATTCCAACCCAGTCAATATCCGTAATCGTTTCGAGGTATTGCAGCTCCTTTAACTGTTGTCGCGGTGTATTAATCCATTTTTCAGAACCAGGAATTTTAGCAATATCTTCAACAAATAAATGTTCATCAGCCCCAGTTTTGAGGCTGCCAGCTCCTAAGATAAAGATTAATCTTATCCTATTTTTACGTGCTAGACTAACCAATTTTTCGGCCAAACGGGTTTGACGGTCAGCATTTTCGGGACTGGTTCCATACGCATCAACAATGACATCAAAACGCGATAATAAACTATCATTTAAGGCAAAAATATCACCACTTAATAATTTGGCATCATCACCAAGAATCTCACGGGCTTTATTTTCATGACGCACGATGCCCGTTACATCTAATTCAGGCTTGGTGGTTGCTAATTTATAGATTGCACTACCAGCCATTCCAGATGCACCAATTATTCCAACTTTTATCATTCCTAGTCACTCCTTAATGTTAGTCCAAAGTTGCTGTCGTGATTACCTTATCATAGAAAAAAGCAATTACCAAAAGAAAAAACCTCATTCCACGATATGACGATAATTTAAACCCTAACTCGGCTTACCAGCCTATTCTGATTTTTTCTGAGCGATTAAATAATGACGAATATTGCGGATACACTTGTTAAATTCTACCCACTCATCAAAAGTCATCTCGATATTCTTTACTTGATACTTATCTGGTGGTGTAATAATCGCTAATTCATGTCCTTGTTGGCTAAGGACAAAATTAGGTCCATCTTGTTTAAGCGTATAATGCCGACCTTTTAGCCAATCAGTTAGTTTCTGAAAAGAATCTGTGTTCATTGTCCTGCCTCCTAATCTTATTTTTATTATAAATAAATTACTAGCTGATAGCTAACTTATTAAAAATAACATAGTAGGCTAATACCTTACGAGATGATAAAACGACATTAGTAGCGGAAATAATCAGCTGCTAATGTCGCTTATTGTATTAATACACAACAAAGTTTATTTATCTTGGCCTTCAATAATTTTGTCTAATAATCGTGATAATTCTTCCTTTTCACTGGCCGTCAGATTATCAAAAAGGTGGCCGAACATTTTTTGCTGTTGATCCTTAATTTCGTTAGCCCGCGCTGTTCCTAAGTCAGTTAAGAAAATTAATGTAGCTCGTTTGTCAGTTGGATCGACAGTCCGCTTAATGTAGCCATCATCTTCAAGTTTACTAAGTGATTCAGAAACTGATGATTGGTTAATTCCCGCCTTTTCAGCAATCTTTTTCGCCCGAATTCCTGTGGGATTATCGGCAATAATTGTTAAAAGATTTTCTCGCATCAATCCCTGCCGGTTCATAAACGGAGGTTGTGCGTCCATCAGCCCCGAACGACCAACAGTTGATCGATTATCCATCATATTTGGCCAATCACTCATCGGACCATTACCCGTCATGGAATTATCCATCGGTGAAAAACCACCACGACCAAACATATCCCCATGATTCATATTTGGCTGCCGAAATTCACGGCCACTAAAACCAAATTTCTCCATTTGTCGTGGGAAGCCCCGTCCGTCTCCGCCAAATGTATTGCCACGTAGCACTGATAAACTCTTTAACATTTTTTGAATTAATTCCATATCGCTAATTTCTGCCATGATTATCGCTCCTTTAAAATAAAGTATGTTAGTTTAATTAAAAATTAGTTTCGAACTTTGCTTTTTACTTCAGCAGTCTTTAATGGATTGCCAGACAATAGAAAAGTAAGAATCACAATCATCGTACCTAAAACGATCAATTGATTTGTCAGCATCTCATTATCCTCCATAATTTAATTGTTTAACAATATACTTCGGTACCGATGTATATAATATAACACCATCAATTTTAATCGTCAATATATTTCGGTACCAAATTATTTTAAATAAAAAAGCTGAAGCTAAGAAAAAAATTTTCCCTCTCAACCTCAACTATTTTAATGAACGATAGCAAGATAACGTAGCAAATACCTCCAAGAATCGCTTCTAAGCACGATCAATAATCATACTGATCATCGTTCTGGCTTAGCCAGCCGCCTTATTGAGGAGGTTATTTCCTACTCCTAATTTTCACTGCAAAAATTTTACCCATTGCTATTCCTAATGTTAAAACATGTTAATACAATTGCATTAATTAACACAACTATCGTTATTGTTACAACAATCAATGCAAAAGTAGGTTCCCACAATGAAAATACTAAGCCTAACAGGGTCGTAATGACAAAGCAAGCAATAACATCTTTGGTAACCTTAATTTTATTATAGTAATTAGCAATTATCAGTCCAATATAAAATAAGATTAAGCCAAGATATAGACACCCTACTGAAAAGTCTGAATGTGCTTCTGGTTCACTAATAAACTTTAATGCAACGGTGATTAAGCTAAGACCAAAGAGAATAAAATAATGAAGGTATATCATTAAATTTCCTGTTTGATTAGTCTGATACTCATCAATCAAGTGGTCAAACTCAACAATATAAGTAAAGAACAACGCTGCAACCGTGATAAAAATCATAATTGACTGTGGCGATAAGCTTTCTCTGGTAAAGTAGTCCGCAATTCCGATGATTGTTTCACCAAACATCACAATAATCAACGCAGTCAACCGCTCTAGTAAGTGTGAAAAAACAATCGGGTTCTTTCCGAGTATACTTACCCGTAAATCCAGGAGCCATCCAACTAATTAGAACACCAACAAGGGCAATTGTAATGCCAATCCGATTAGGAAATATTCCTCATCAATAAACGAAAAAATAATATTAGTAATTGATGATTTACCATATCGATTCGTGAAAACCATCTGAACCATCCAAGAATTAATGAAAATAATCATCACAAGCGCAAAAATACCAAGAGTGGGTAACCCAATAATTCCATGATGAACATGATGAATCAATCCTGTTGCTCGTGAAACCATGTAGACGAATACCAAATCATAGAATAGTTCGACTAATGATACTTTCTTAGTAATTTCTTTGGCCAATTGAAGCACATCCTTCTTATTTTTTACTTACTTTTACTATGATATTGATGGCTACCAAAAAAGAAAGAAAAATAAGCGTACTCCATACTTTCTCATAGTTCTATAAATACCTTGATTATTGAGTAGAATTAATCCGCCTTTACTAGTAATTCTAACTTATCTATTTTAGAATTTGCTTAAAGACATATAGAAGGGGCGGATAATATCATGATTCATAACATTCAAACTGTTTCGGATTACATTGAAGAAATGGCAGATTGTAAAATTTAAGTTGAACATTTAAGTGGACAG
>NZ_RDBR01000015.1 GCF_009663775.1 Lactobacillus sp. 0.1XD8-4 | reverse complement strand
AAAATCCGTACAATGAATCTTTGTAGAATTCATTGTACGGATTTTTATTTTCAACTAGGAGTTTTTTCCCAGCCTCTATAAACTCTTAGAGATTTATTCTAAGATTAACGGTTTTCGATATCTTGACGAGCTTGTTGGCTCAAGTTGTAGAATGAGTGGATACCCTTGTATTGAGCAACATCACCAAGTTGATCTTCAATCCGCATTAATTGGTTGTACTTAGCAAGACGATCAGTCCGGCTCATTGAACCAGTCTTGATTTGTCCAGCATTAGTAGCAACAACTAAGTCAGCAATAGTTGTGTCTTCAGTTTCACCAGAACGGTGGGAAACAATAGCAGTGTAACCAGCTTCCTTAGCCATTTCAATAGCTTCAACAGTTTCAGTTAAAGTACCAATTTGGTTAAGCTTGATTAAGATTGAGTTAGCAGCACCCATTTGGATACCCTTCTTCAAGTAATCAGTGTTAGTTACAAAGAAGTCATCACCAACGAGTTGTACTTTCTTACCTAACTTATCAGTAATCGTTACCCAGTCATCCCAGTTGTTTTCGTCAATTGGGTCTTCAACAGATACTACAGGGTACTTTTCGATAATTCCTGATAAGTAGTTAATCCATTCTTCAGTGCTGTATTCTTCACCAGTTGACCAACGAAGCTTGTACTTCTTGTCTTCATCGTTCCATAATTCTGAAGCAGCAACGTCAAAGGCGATAGCAATGTCCTTACCTGGCTTGTAACCAGCATCTTCAATAGCCTTGATCAAGTATTCGAATGGTTCTTCGTTGTTAGCAAAGTCAGGAGCAAATCCACCTTCGTCACCAACAGAGGTTACCTTACCAGCAGCTTCCAATTCCTTCTTCAAAGCGTGGAAAGTTTCTGAGCCCCAACGAATAGCTTCACGAACAGTTGGTGCACCAACTGGCATGATCATAAATTCTTGGAAATCAACCTTGTTATCTGAGTGAGCACCACCGTTAATAACGTTCATCATTGGTGTTGGCAATACGTGAGCGTTAAAACCACCAAGGTAGTTGTAAAGAGGTACTTGTAATTCGTCAGCAGCAGCCCGAGCAGCAGCCAATGAAACAGCTAAAATAGCATTAGCACCTAACTTACCCTTGTTTGGAGTACCGTCTAACTTGATCATTGCCTTATCAATAGCGATTTGGTCAGTGACTTCCATCCCTACGATTTCCTTAGCAATAATGTTGTTTACGTTTGAAACAGCCTTTAAAACACCCTTACCGCCAAAACGGTTCTTGTCGCCGTCACGTAATTCAACAGCTTCGTGTTCACCAGTTGAAGCACCTGAAGGAACGATACCGCGGCCTACGCCACCGGCTTCTGTATAAACTTCTGCTTCAACTGTTGGGTTACCACGTGAATCAAGGACTTCACGTGCATAAATATCTGTAATGAGTGACATTTGATGAATCTCTCCTCTGTCATTTATTTGGAAAGCAATTCCAATTATCATTGTATTATTTTACACAATTAAAAACAAGCATTTAACAAGCTAATGGTGAACTAATTGTAAAAATGTTTGCGGATCTAAGCTAGCGGTTCCGACAAGTACCCCATCAATATCTGCTTTAGCCATCAGCGCATTGATATTAGTATTTGTAACACTGCCCCCATAAAGGATACGGACATTATTAGCAACTGCATCGCCATACATATCACTAATCGTTTGTCGAATTAGGTAACATCCTTCTGCCGCTTGCTCTGGATCAGCGCTCTCACCAGTTCCGATTGCCCAACTTGGTTCATAGGCAATCGTTACATGACATATTTCGTCATTAGATAATCCGTGGAGGTCCGCTAAAATCCTACTGACTACCCAGTGAACCTTTTTCCCTGCTATCCGGCGTCCCATCGTATCATCACAACATACAATTGGGCATAATCCATTTTGCAAAGCCGCTTTAACCTTCTTATTGATTAACTCATCTGTTTCGTGAAAATATGTTCTCCGTTCAGAATGTCCTAAGATAACATGATGAATTCCTGCTTGATATAAAGCATACGGGCTAGTTTCGCCAGTATACGCTCCCCTATCTTTATAATAACAATTTTCCGCCATTATCTTTAATGGGGAGCCACCAGCAGCCTTTACCATTGGCACTAAACAAAGCGTCGGCGCTGCAAGGGCTGTTTCAAGCTGGCTTGCTGGTGGCAAATGATCTTTAATTTGATTAACAAATGAGACTGCCTCTTGGACATCTTTATTCATTTTCCAATTTCCAGCAATAATCGGTACTCTCATTACTCGCACCTCCTAAAAAACTTCTCAGCAAGATAGTTGACTTAGCTAGAGCTGTAATTATAATCATCGTTCGTACTTAGAACTGAGCCTTACGGTTATCTTCTGCAATTAAACTTTATAAGATTCACAGACCGAAAAAGGCTGGTGAAAAAACTAAAGTTTTTTCCCAGCCCCGTTAATTTATGCGCAGACAGCAAGCTACCTATGCTTACTTTTCAGAAATTGCAGCAATTCCTGGTAATTCCTTACCTTCAAGGTAGGTCAATGATGCTCCACCACCAGTTGAAATGTGAGTAAGCTTATCTGCAACGCCTAATTCTTTAACAGCAGCAGTTGAGTCACCACCACCGACAATCGTAGTTGCATCTGATAATGTACCAAGGAACTTACCAATTTCTAGAGTTCCCTTAGCAAAGTTAGGCATTTCGAATACACCCATTGGTCCATTCCAAACAACAGTCTTAGCATCCTTTAAAACATTTTCAAATTCTTCAACAGACTTAGGACCAATATCAAGAGCCATCCAGCCATCGTCAATATCGCCTTCTACTACCTTAGTATCAGCATCGTTATTAAACTTGTCAGCAACAACATTGTCGATTGGTAAGACTAACTTATCGCCAGCCTTGTCTAAGATCTGCTTGGCAACCTCAATCTTGTCCTTTTCAACAAGTGAGTTACCAACCTTGATCCCCTTAGCAGCATAGAATGTGTAAGCCATTCCACCACCGATAATAATCTTATCAGCTTTTTCAAGAAGGTTATCAATAACACCAATCTTATCAGAAACCTTTGCACCACCAAGAATAGCAACAAATGGACGTTCTGGATTATCAACAGCATCACCTAAGAACTTGATTTCCTTTTCCATCAAGTAACCAGCCGCTGCCTTGCCTGGCATATTTGTAGCAATACCAACATTTGATGCGTGCTTACGGTGAGCAGTACCAAATGCATCGTTTACAAATACATCGCCAAGTGAAGCCCAGTACTTCCCTAATTCAGGATCATTACCAGATTCACGCTTTACATATTCGCCATCCTTAACATCTTCGTAACGAGTATTTTGAACAAGCAAAACATCGCCATTCTTCATGTTATCGATAGCATCTTCTAGTTGCTTTCCTTCAGTAACTGGAACAAATGTTACTGGCTTGTTTAATAGGTTAGAAAGACGTTCTGCAACTGGACGAAGTGAAAGTCCTGGCTTATCTTCTTCTTTCTTAATCCGACCAAGGTGTGAGAATAAGATTGCCCGGCCACCATGGTCAATAACGTATTTAATTGTTGGTAAAGCTGCAACGATCCGGTTATCGTCACCCACAACACCATCTTTAATTGGAACATTAAAGTCAACACGCATTAATACTTTCTTGCCTTCTAAAGGAAGGTCTTCAACAGTCAATTTAGCCATTGTATTATGTCTCCTCTTCTCTTGATGAAAAAAGGCGGGCGGAGTATTCCTCCTCCCACCTTAAATCAATTAATTCAACTTGTTACTTCAAATTAAAGAGTAGCAAAGTGAAGCAAAGTCCGAATCATGTTGCTAGTGAAGCCGTATTCGTTGTCGTACCAAGCAACAGTCTTAACTAATTGTGAACCATCGTCACCTTCCATAATTTCAGTTTGGGAAGGATCGAATACTGAACCGTATGTTGAACCGATAATATCAGTTGAAACAATTGGATCTTCAGTGTAACCGAATGCTGGGTTAGTAGCCTTCTTCATAGCATCGTTGATTTGGTCAACAGTAACCTTCTTGTCTAAGATAGAAACAAGTTCAGTTAATGAACCGTCAACAACACCAACACGTTGTGCGTGACCTGAAAGCTTACCGTTTAATTCAGGAATAACTAAACCAATAGCCTTAGCAGCACCACTTGAGTGAGGAATAGTGTTTACACTTGCAGTACGGTTGTTACGCATCTTCTTACCACGAGGGCCATCAAGGATAGCTTGAGTAGAAGTAAATGCGTGGATAGTAGTCATAGTACCAACCTTAACACCAAATTCGTCATTTAAGACCTTAGCCATTGGTGCCAAGCAGCTAGTAGTACATGAACCAGCTGAAACAATAACATCGTCCTTGTTCAAAGTATCAAGGTTAACACCAGGAACAACAGTTGGGATGTTACCAGCAGGTGCTGAAATCAATACACGCTTTGCACCAGCGTCAATGTGTGCTTGTGACTTTTCAGCAGAAGTGTAGAAACCAGTACATTCAAGGACAAAGTCAACACCATCGTTCTTTACCCAAGGAATGTTACGAGCATCACGTTCAGCATATACAGGGTATTCCTTACCATCAACAACAATACCAGTATCAGTAGCTGTAACTTCACCTGGGAACTTACCATGAGTTGAGTCATACTTAAGTAAGTATGCCAACATGGAAGGAGTAGTCAAATCGTTGATTGCAACAACTTCAATGTCATCTGTGTTGAGTTCGTGAATCCGACGAAATGCTAAACGACCAATACGGCCAAAACCGTTAATACCAATTTTTACAGTCATACTGCAAATTCCTCCTTTAGGAAAAACATAATTAGTGTACTTGCTTAGTTTATCACATTACATCAGCATCGCAACTCTCAACCATTGTAAGTGACGTAGTGGTAAGGTCTAAGCAATATACAACTCCTACGATACTTATGATACCATCTTCAAAAAAATTGTCTATTCAATAACAACATTTTTCTGATGTAAGCGTTATTTTGATTAAAAATTTCAAATAATACTTGCATTTTTATCTCGATTAAGATATCATAATATCTGTTGACGCGCCCTTAGTGTAATGGATCGCACGTGAGATTCCGGTTCTCGAGATCCGAGTTCGACTCTCGGGGGGCGCATATCTGCAGAGGATTCGTTCCTCTGCTTTTTTATATCTTAATTAAAAATGGTTGCGGAATGTATTTTTCCGCAACCATTTTTTCGTTTTTGAATATGACAAAGGCTAATCAAGGAAAGCAACCGTAAGACGATTTCTTCCTAATTACTGCCTGCTTCTAATTAATCTTTACTTGAATCAGCAATTTTTTCGGCATGACGTTCTGCAATAAGAATATAAATTAATAATAGCAACGCTAACGTCGATGCGGCATATAAAACAATATTACTTGCAAGCCAGCCGTACTTAGAAACCAAAATCCCAATTAACGCTGTTGCTAATGTCTCACCAAATATATATTGAAAAAAGCCCATAAATCCAGTTGAAGAACCAACAGCAAACTTTGGTACAGCTTCATTAACCATTAGTCCGACTAATGTTAATGGTGCATAAATCAGGGTCCCCATAATAAATAATACTGTTACAATCAATGCATGATTTGCGCTGAAAAAGTACGTGGTTAAACATACAAATAAGCCGATTACACATATAATACATACAATTGCACGCCGACCTTTTAGGGCATCAGAAATTGCTCCCATAATAATTACACCAGGAACTGCAGCTAATTCAAAAATTCCGACAAGCCATTTAGCAAAGTTGGTTGTAAAACCCTTTGATTCAACTAAGTAGCTTGGAATCCAGCTCATAATTCCGTAACGCACTAGGTATAAGGACATGGATGTTAATGTAATCGCCCACACTACCTTATTTGTTAAGATATATTTAACAAAGATTTGCGGAAGGGTTAAGCTCGTTTCTTCTGAAGCAGATTCATCACCATTTTCAAGCACAACTTCATCACCAGTGTATTCAGAGATACTAGGCAGACCAACACTTACCGGACGATCAGCACCAACCAGTAAAACAAATGCTGCAATAACTAAGGAAACGACCGAGGAAGTATAAAAGACTGCTGGAATTGATCCTGCAAACATAAACGTTGCTAATTGAACGACTGCAACACAGACAAACGCACCAGCATTATGGGCTGATGACCAGATTGAGTATATCGCTCCACGGTGTTTCTTTCCCCACCATAATTGAACTGAACGTTGACAAGCAGCTGCCCCCATTCCTTGAGCAATTGACATAACCAACATTAAAATCATCATTACGTAAAGGTTACGAGTTGCCCCTAATCCAAAGTTCAAAAGAGCAGAAACGATTAATCCGGTTGCCAAGTAGTGATTGGTATTACTCTTATCACTCAAAGCTCCCATAAATAGTTTAGAAATTCCATAACCAATTCCAAAACACGAAAGAACCATTCCAACATCTGCAGTGGTAAAACCATACTGCTTCATGATTTCATTTTGTTCGGTTGTAAAAATTAAACGAATAACATAATAGCCAATATAACCGATACAAATTGCTAACAAAACCCCAAACTGGTGCCAACGATATGAGCTAGCCACCTTATCACTCGGCACTTTTTTCGCTGCTACAGGTGCAGGTTTTAAAAACGAGAACATATTTCTCACCTCTTTGATTATTGATATCGCTTTCAAAAGCGCTTTAATATTTTATCATAACTTATAATGGATTAATATTCTTTTTTTGCATTAAATTGTTTTATATAGAAAAAGGGACTAAGATAACTAAATTATCCTAGTCCCACTAAAGTTTTATTACTTTTCATCAGCTGGCTTTTCCTTAGCCCACTTACGAATAGCTTCAATCTTCTTTTCTTTTAATGCTCGCTTATACTTAGAAGCGATTGGGCGACGGCCTTGTACGCCGTATGGGTGTGCTTTACGCATGTGACTATGCCTCCTTTAATATTAAACGTAAATTAATTAACGTTCCAATTATACCGGGCATTGTTTTAAAAAGCAAGTCTACCTATTAGCAAATCAAATTATATGAATGTTGTTGTAGTACCGGCGCTTTACTTTTCAAAAATCTTAAGCAATTTGCTAAACGATTATCTTTACCAGCCTATCTACTATCCCAGCAATCCATCTATACCAATTTTAACGTTATGGCGATAATCATTATCACTAAAAGCTTTTAATTTCAGACCAATTGTAGTATGATACAGAATATAAACCAAAGCTAGAAAAATAAAGCATAATTTTATGGAGGAAAACATCATGAAAACAAATTCATTAAATGTATTTAACGTTACTAATAATTGGGCAGAATTAGATAAGGAATGTGCGGCAACCGAATTAGCATTAGTGAGTGCAAGTCTTAATCAAAAATAACCTGATAAGCTATAGAGCCTAGTGAAAAGCTAAAAATTTTCATCAGGCTTTTTTTATTGTAAAACCTAATAAATGGCAGATAGTTCACCATGTTCTAACGTCATGCCAGCATAGCCAACCATGCTGCTAAAAAAGTTATTTAGATTTTAATTTTAAATTTTCGGTTAAAACATTTGACCTTTTTTGACCAATCGAGTATAGTATTATTATCCGTTAGCATAGAAGTCTAACGAGTGCTAATTTATACAAGGAGGCCACACTATGAACTTAGTTCCTACTGTCATTGAGCAATCATCTCGTGGTGAACGTGCCTATGACATTTATTCACGGCTTCTGAAGGATCGGATTATCATGCTTTCTGGTCCAATTGAAGACGAAATGGCAAACTCAATTGTTGCGCAACTTCTATTCTTAGACGCGCAAGATTCAACTAAAGATATTTACTTATACATTAACTCACCTGGTGGGGTTGTTACCTCTGGAATGGCAATCTACGATACAATGAACTTCATTAAAGCAGATGTTCAAACGATTGTTATCGGGATGGCTGCTTCAATGGCTAGTGTATTAGTATCTTCTGGTGCAAAAGGTAAGCGTTTTGGTTTACCTCACTCTCAAGTGCTAATTCACCAACCATCTGGTGGTGCTCAAGGTCAACAAACTGAAATTGAAATCGCTGCTACCGAAATTCTGAAGACCCGTAAGATGTTAAATGGCATCTTAGCTAAGAATTCTGGACAGCCAATCGAAAAGATTCAAGCTGATACTGAACGTGACCATTACTTAACTGCGCAAGAAGCTGTTGACTATGGCTTACTTGATGGGGTAATGGAAAATAATTCAAAATTAAAGTAATTAATTAGTTTGGATTTTCACAATATTCAGTTAATTAATAATAAAGAAGACAAGCGATAGTGCTTTTAGCTCTGCGCTTGTCTTCTTTTTTAATTTGTTTGTGATGCACGTAATTCATCAGCATATGCGTTTAATTTGCGCAAACGATGATTTACACCCGATTTAGAAATTGGTCCTCCTGGCACCAATTCCCCCAGCTCTTTTAAGCTGACCTCTTGATGAGCTAACCGTGTTTCCGCAATTTCCCGCAATTTATCTGGTAAACTACTTAAACCGACCCGTGAATCAATCAGTTCAATATTTTCAATCTGTCGTGTTGAAGCGTTAGCAATCTTATTTAAATTAGCATTTTCACAATTTACCAATCGATTAACCGAATTGCGCATGTCACGAACTATTCTAACGTTTTCAAATTGAAGCATTGAATTAGTAGCCCCAATTAATGACATAAAGTTAGCAATTTTTTCTGCTTCTTTAAGATAAACAATAAAACCACTCCGTCGTGCTGTAGTTTGCGCGTTTAGGCCAAATTTATTCATCATCTGAGCAATCATCTCATTATGCTCTTCATATAGTGAATAAATCTCTAAATGGTAACGAGAGGTTTCCGGATTATTTACAGAGCCACCAGCAAGGAATGCCCCTCGGAGATAAGAACGAACCATCCATTCATCTTTTAATAATTCAACCGGAACCTGTTCCTTAATTTGGTAATTTTGCAAGATTCCTAAATTATCTAATACACGTTGGGCATGGTAACGCAAGCGAACAATATACTGGTTATTCTTTTTCAACTTCATTTTTCGTCGTACGACAATTTCACTTTCGACTTCATAAAATTGTTTTAGTAGTGAATATATCCGTCGTGCAATCGCTGGATTTTCTGTTTGAACGTTTAAAATCAACTGGTGGTCGGCAATTCCGATGGACCCATTCATACGGATCAACGCCATTAATTCGGCCTTTGCATTATCTCGATGAACCTTAATCCCCGTTAATTCTTTTTTCACTTCACTTGCATATGACATCTACTACCCACCTCCTTATTCATGGACTTGGTGAAGCCGATTCATTAACTCAGCGACTACTTTATCTCGATCATGGAAAGCCCCATTATCTTTTAAGCGCAAAAAGTTAGAGCTGATTACTCGGCATCCCTGCTCGCGTAATCCTTGAAAGTCGTGTTTAACGGGTTGAGAAATCTCATTCCATTCTTGAAAATCAAGATAATTTGCCGGAACAGGCTGGATATTTACTAATACAGTGTCGACAAAGTTCTTACCAAGGTGTCGATTAAGTACCCGAACATGGTCAGCATCAGTAAAGTTATCCGTCTCACCTTTTTGCGTCATAATATTACAAATATAAATTACTTCAGCTTTACTTTCGCAAACTGCTCGTCCAACTTCAGAAATCATTAAGTTTGGCAAAATGCTTGTAAATAAGCTACCAGGACCAATAACAATCTGATCTGCTTCTTTAATCGCCGTTAAAACCTCTGAGACAGGATGGGCTTGGTGACCATCGTTGTCGGAAGAAGGAGTTACCCATACCCGTTTAATTTGCTTATGTGCGGCTGTAATTTCTGATTCCCCGCTCAACTTAGTGCCATCCGTAAATTCTGCATTTAAAGTTAAGGGCTCATTAGCCACCGGATAAATATGACCCTTTATTTTCATCATTAGTGACAATTCTTGAACAGCTGTAAAAATTCCCCCTTTCATTTCTGATAAAGCAGAAATGATGAGGTTGCCAATTGCATGTCCTGCAAAAAATTGATCACTACTCTTAAAACGATACTGAAAAATATTTAGTTCAAGATCAGGTAATTCTGACAACGCCACTAACACATTGCGAATATCACCAGGTGGAACAACGTTAATATAATTACGTAAAATTCCTGATGAGCCCCCATCATCTGCCACAGTTACAACAGCAGTAACATCAGCATCTTGATCACGTAATCCGCGGAGCACGACTGGCAGTCCAGTTCCTCCACCGATTACAACAATCTTTGGTTTATGCAACATAATTAAAACTCCTCTTTACTTTGCCTTATCAATATCACGATGATATGTATTTATTTTGTACCCATCAGACGCTAAATCTGCTGATATCTTATTAGCAATCGTCACTGACCGATGTTGCCCACCCGTGCAGCCAATAGCAACTGTCAAACTACTCTTTCCTTCGCGAATATAACCTGGAAGAGTTATTTGCAGAAGCGACTGCAAATGTTGGTAAAATTCTTGGGCAAGCGGACTTTTCATTACATATTCTTGAACCGCTTTATCATTTCCTGTCTGATGTTTTAATTCTGGAATATAAAATGGGTTAGGAAGAAAACGTACATCCATTACAATGTCAGCATCTAGTGGTAACCCATATTTAAAGCCAAATGACATTACTTCAACATAGAAATCATTACCTTCCCCATGACCGAAAAGCTTATTAATTCGCAATTTAAGGTTGCGTGGTGTTATGTTGGTGGTATCAATAGCAACATCAGCCTGACTCTTAAGGTCCGCCGAAAGCTTTCGTTCTAATTCCACACCATCGAGAATTCGTCCATGCGGAGAAAGCGGATGTGCACGCCGCGTTTCTTTATACCGTGAAATTAACGTAACGTCATTAGCGTCAAGAAATAGCAACTTAACATCAAGGTCTGTCCATTCTTTCAGCCTTTCCAAATTTGGCAAAACCTCGTCATAAAATCCCCGTGAACGAGTATCCATCACCATCGCTATCTTATTAAATTCACCAGAATCTTTAACTACATCCACAAATTTCCCAGCGAGACTCGGAAGCATATTATCAATTACGAAATAACCTAAATCTTCTAGACTGTGGACGGCAACAGTTTTACCAGCCCCACTCATCCCCGTGATTATTACTACTTTTAATTTATTATCCGCCATCATTAGTTCCCTTCTTCCTTACAGCTACCCACCTATTTTACCATATCAAGCCGGGCGTGTCTTAATTGAATCTCAAAAAGAAATGGCACGTGACAGAAGTTATTCATGACTTCAGCTTCACGACCCCACAAACATACAAAGGACTCTAGCATTCAGTTTTGCCGAATACTAGAGTCCTTTGTATACTGCGCTGTAGCATTTGCAATTATATCTGTGCCTTATGTCACAGCCTTATTCACCATTAATAGTTATTAGTTACCATTTCATTCGACGCTGATCCATTCGTTTAACAATGTAAAGAATTGGTAAACCAACAATCACAATTCCTACAAAGAGAAGAACACCAGCCGGGTCATTCAATACCTCACTTACCAGTACAAAAATTCCGCCGGCAATTGCAACAATGGGAACAAGCGGATATAGTGGCGTACTAAATGGACGAGGTCCCTTATTTTTACGCCGCAAGATGAAAATCCCAAAGAAGGCTAACAAGTAGAAACAATACACTGTAAACACACACAAGTCTGACAAGTGATCTGGATCAAAGAAACACATCATCACCGTCGCTAGCACGATAATAAAAATTGTAGCAACAACCGGCGATTTTCCTTTAGGCGTAATATAAGCAAGATACCGTGAGAACGGTAGGTCACGACGGCGGGCCATTGCGTAGACAATCCGTGGGAAAGTAATCATTTTTCCGTTTAATGTTCCCATCATTGAGATAATAATTCCCGCTGATAATAATTTACCGCCAACAGCCCCAAAAGCCTTAACAGCTAAGTAAGCAGTGGCATTTTCTCCCAACCGATGAATTGTATTAGCGGGAAGAAACTTCAAAATACCAACAGTAATTAATGTATAGATAATTAGAACAGCGGTAATCCCAAAAATAATTGCCCTAGGGAGTAATTTTTGTGGATTCTTCATTTCACCACCTAGGTTAGCAATTAAAATCCAGCCATCATAACCAAATAAGGTTGCAAGAACGGCAACTCCGAAGCCGCCAGTTGCTTGATGGACTTCCGTCACTGTTTGACCAAAAGCATCTTGGTGTCCCCAAAATAGCCCAAAGATGATAATAGCTGCAATCGGAATCATTTTACCAGCAGTTGTAATAATGGAAAAAATAGCTCCAACTTTATTTTCAAATAAGTTCATAATCCCAATTGCAACGACCGTAATAACCGCTAACGGAATGCGCCATGCTGCCCCGAGGCCGAAGAAATTTGCCATTAAAATACTCATAAAGCCGGCTACCGAAGCAATAATCGCTGGACCATAGACAATCACCTGCATCCAGCCAGCAAGGAAGCCTAGTAAACGACCATAAATATTTTCAATGTATACATATAGACCCCCAGTGTATGGCATTTGGGCCCCAATTTCAGCGACTGTTAGTCCACCAGTGAGGGTAATAATACCACCAAATACCCAGGCAGCAATCGCTAGGGTAGAAGTTCCAGCACTATCTAAAACTGATCCCTGTTTAAAGAAGATTCCTGACCCGATTATTGTTCCAACAACAATCGAAATGGCAGACCAGAACCCAAGCGACCTTTTTAATTCATCTGCTGGTTGTTGATTCATCATCATTCCTCCATTCTAATATTAGGCAAAATAAAAACCCAGGTCTCGTTACATTAATCATAAGGACTTGCCAAATGATTAATAGAGACCCGGGTATATTTACACCTGTCTATGGGTACACCAAAATCACTCAGCCTTAATGGAACTAGAGGCTGAGGAGGAAGAAAATTGTTGATTTTGATTAACTAATCGTAACATTTGTTTTCCCTCATTTCGTGTACGTTGATTTTTATTAGAATACCATTAGAAGATTAAATTTGCAACTCTTTTTTTATTTTTTATTTTTGGCTGCTCGTTCTGCTGCCCAGTTTTGATCTCGCGTAAGCATCTCTTTAAGGTAGCGTCCTGTATAACTTTCTTTTACTTCTGCCACTTCTTCAGGAGTCCCTGTTGCAACGATATTACCGCCCCCGGCTCCTCCTTCCGGTCCTAGATCAATTAACCAATCAGCTGACTTGACCACATCTAAGTCATGTTCAATAACCAATACTGTATTTCCAGCATCTACTAATCGTTGAAGAACTGCTAATAGTCGCTTGATATCGTCCATGTGCAGCCCAGTTGTTGGTTCATCGAGGATATAGAAGCTCTTACCGTGAGATTGACGGTGCAATTCAGCCGCTAACTTCATTCGTTGGGCTTCACCACCAGAAAGAGTAGTTGCCGGCTGTCCGAGGTGAACATAACCTAAACCAACATCTTCAATTGTTTGAAGCTTACGCTTGATCTTCGGAATTGCACTAAAGAATGCTAATGCTTCAGAAACAGTCATGTTCAGTACTTGCGCAATATTTTTTCCCTTATATTCAACTTCAAGCGTTTCAGAGTTGTAACGGGTACCATGACATACTTCACAAGGAACGTATACGTCTGGTAAGAAGTTCATCTCAATCTTAATAATTCCATCACCACGACATGCCTCACAACGACCGCCCTTTACGTTAAAGCTAAAGCGTCCCTTTGTGTAGCCCCGCATCTTTGCTTGGTTAGTCTGCGCAAATAACTCCCGAATATCATCAAAGACTCCAGTATAAGTAGCTGGATTGCTTCGAGGTGTCCGTCCAATTGGGGACTGGTCAATATTAATCACCTTTTCGATGTTTTTAACACCACTAATTGACTTATACTTCCCCGGTTTAGCAGAGTTATTATTTAATTTTTGTGCCAAGACCCGCTTCAAAATCAGATTAACCAGCGTTGACTTCCCAGAACCAGAAACACCTGTTACACAGATAAATTTACCTAAAGGAAAATCAACATCAATATTTTTTAAATTGTTTGCAGCAGCGCCTTTAATCGTAATTTTTTTGCCATTCCCTGGTCGCCGTTCCTGCGGGACCTCAATAAATTTCTTTCCGGAAAGATATTGACCAGTAAGCGACTTTCGTGAGCGCATAATCTGCTTCGGCGTGCCCGCAGCCATTACTTGTCCACCATTTTCACCAGCACCAGGACCGATATCAATAATATAATCAGCAGCACGCATCGTGTCTTCATCATGCTCAACCACAATCAATGTATTGCCAAGGTCGCGCATTGCTTTTAAGGAAGCGATTAACCGGTCATTATCCCGTTGATGCAACCCGATTGATGGTTCATCTAATACATACATTACCCCCGATAGATTCGAGCCGATCTGGGTTGCCAATCGAATTCGTTGGGCTTCACCACCAGAAAGCGTCCGCGCAGATCGACTAAGCGTCAAATATTCAACTCCAACATTTTTCATAAATGTTAATCGGTCAATAATTTCCTTCAAAATTGGCTTAGCAATTTGCTGATTTTGATCTGATAATTGAACATCTTTAAAGAACTCAAGTGATTCACTGATTGGTAAGTCAGAAATTTCTCCAATATTTTTACCATCAATTTTGACTGCTAACGCGCGCTGATTTAAACGATAGCCGTGACAAACCGGACATGGCAGCTCCGTCATATATTTTCTCATTTGCTCACGAGTAAAGTCGGAATTAGTTTCCCGATAACGCCGATTGATGTTGTTAATCACTCCTTCAAAAGGCACATCAACATCACGGATACCGCCAAAATCGTTTTCATAATGAAAGTGGAATGTCTTAGCACCATTCCCATAGAGAACCTGTTGTTGCTGCTTTTTCGGTAACTTATTAAATGGCGTATCCATATCAATCCCCGCCGATTTACAAAATTGTTCTAGTAGCTGCGGATAGTATTGTGAAGAAATTGGATTCCACGGAACGATGGCCCCTTCTCTCAATGTCTTAGCAGGATCGGGGACAACCAAATCAATATCTACTTCTAGCTTTAACCCTAATCCTTCACACTCGGGACAGGCTCCAGTCGGTGCATTAAAAGAAAATAGGCGTGGTTCTAATTCACCAACCGTGAAACCACAAATTGGACAGGCATACTGTTCTGAGAAAGGAATTGGGTCGCCACCAATAATATCGGCAATCGCATACCCTTTACTTAAGCGAAGCGCTGCTTCAAAAGAATCAAATAGCCGCGATCTTACACCGTCTTTAATAATAATTCGGTCAATCACAACGTTAATCGTGTGCTTTTTGTTTTTATCTAATTCCGGTACTTCATCAAGGTCATAAGTTTCCCCATCTACCTGCACTCGAACAAAGCCTTCACGCTTAATTGTCTCAAAAACTTTCTTTTGCGTCCCCTTTTTTTCACGAACGACTGGGGATAAAATTTGCAAACGAGTCCGTTCCGGTAATTCCAGTACACGGTCAACCATTTGTTCCGGCGATTGACTAGTAATCGGAATATTATCATTTGGACAAATCGGTGTACCAACCCGCGCCCATAATAAACGTAAGAAGTCATTGATCTCAGTAACAGTTCCAACCGTTGAGCGGGGGTTATGCGACGTTGTTTTTTGATCAATCGAGATTGCTGGTGAAAGCCCGTCAATTGAGTCGACGTCCGGCTTGTCCATCTGTCCTAAAAATTGCCGCGCATACGCAGACAGGCTCTCCACGTAGCGTCGTTGTCCTTCGGCATAAAGGGTATCAAATGCCAGTGAACTCTTGCCAGAACCTGACAATCCTGTTACAACAACTAGCTTATTCTTAGGAATCGTCACGTCAATATTTTTCAAGTTGTGTGCTCGTGCACCATGGATTATGATCTTATCATTTGCCACGAACTAATCCCTCCTTTTATTTTTTAACTTGTGTTTTTAATTCCATAATTGTGTCGCGAAGAGTAGCGGCTTGTTCAAAGTCTAAGCGCTTAGCTGCTGATCGCATTTGTTCTGTCAATTCATCAAGCATTTTGACCTGCGCGGTTTTATCAAGCTTAGCAAAATCTTTATCTGTAAATTCGGCACTATTGACTTGTTCTTCATCATCCGCCGCCTTTTTAGTAACGGAAATTGCTTCTTGAATTGGTTTAATTATTGTATGTGGCGTAATATGGTGCTCTTCATTATACTTCATCTGAATCGTTCGCCGGCGTTTCGTCTCATCGATTGCCTTTTGCATCGAATCAGTTACTGTATCAGCATACATAATAACAGCACCGTTCTCATTCCGCGCTGCCCGGCCAATTGTCTGGATCAGCGAGCGCTCATTTCGTAAAAATCCTTCCTTATCAGCATCCAGAATCGCTACTAACGATACTTCAGGAACATCAAGTCCTTCCCGCAAAAGATTGATTCCGACCAGAACATCAAACTTACCCAGCCGCAAGTCCCGAATGATCTGCGTCCGCTCAAGCGTCTTAATATCACTGTGGAGGTATTTAACTTTCAACCCCATGTCTTTCAAATAATCAGTCAAGTCTTCTGACATTTTCTTCGTCAACGTAGTCACAAATACCCGTTCATTACGCTCAATCCGCTTATTGATTTCGCCAACGAGGTCATCAATCTGCCCCATTACTGGTCGTACTTCAACTGTCGGATCAAGAAGTCCGGTTGGCCGAATAATCTGCTGGGCAACATGGTCAGTTTGCTCCATCTCATAAGGTCCGGGAGTAGCTGACATATACACAACCTGGTTAACGTGTTGCTCAAACTCTGGTAGTTTTAATGGACGGTTATCTAAGGCACTTGGTAACCGAAATCCATAATCGATTAGCATCTGTTTCCGGGCGCGATCGCCGTTGTACATTCCACGTACCTGCGGCATTGTTTGGTGGGATTCATCAACAACAAGCAAAAAGTCTTTCGGGAAGAAATCAAGCAACGTATATGGCGGCTCACCCGGTTTTCGTCCGTCCATATAGCGG
Organism: Lactobacillus sp. 0.1XD8-4; assembly: GCF_009663775.1. Taxonomy (GTDB): domain Bacteria; phylum Bacillota; class Bacilli; order Lactobacillales; family Lactobacillaceae; genus Limosilactobacillus; species Limosilactobacillus walteri. The sequence goes on along the minus strand of NZ_RDBR01000015.1, from coordinate 25,380 downwards.
GAATAGTTTTCAATTCCGTTGGTATAACCCATCTCCCGCATCATCTCGATATCGTAAGTCGTCCGCTGCTGAATCCGCTCGGCTTCAAGAAGTTTTCCAGCATCAGTAAATTTCTTTACTTGTTTTTTCATATCCGCTTCAATCTGCGGAAGCGCGCGATCCATCACTTCTTCGTTAGTCATAAAGTGCGTCGCTGGGAATATCGAAACATGGTCACGGTCACCGATCACCTCGCCAGTTAAAGCGTCAACTTCGCGAATCCGGTCGATCTCATCTCCGAAAAATTCAACCCGTAAAGCCCGCTCATCACGAGAAGCGGGAAAAATCTCGACAACATCGCCCCGTACCCGAAACCGTCCACGTTGAAAATCAATATCATTACGGTCAAACTGAATGTTAACAAGGTCGGTTAACAGCCGATCACGTTCGATCTCTTGTCCTACCCGCAAAGAAAGGACACTATTCTGGTACTCCCGCGGATCACCTAATCCAAAAATACTCGATACTGAAGCAACCACAATAACGTCATTTCTTTCTAGCAATGAAGTAGTCGCTGAGTGGCGTAATTTATCAATCTCATCGTTAATTGAGGCATCTTTTTCAATATATGTATCACTAGAAGGAACATATGCTTCCGGTTGGTAATAGTCATAGTATGAAACAAAATATTCAACTGCATTATGAGGGAAGAACTTTTTCATCTCACCATAAAGTTGTCCCGCAAGCGTCTTATTATGAGAGAGGATCAATGTCGGCTTATTGACATTAGCGATAACGTTTGAAATCGTAAATGTTTTTCCTGTCCCTGTGGCTCCTAATAGGATTTGAGACTTCTCGCCCTCTTCAATTCCCTTAGTCAATTGTGCAATCGCTTGGGGTTGATCGCCTGTTGGCTGATAATCTGATACTAATTCAAATTTTTTATCTGGTTGCCGGTATATCACAAAAAGGTCCTCCCTCTTACAATTTTTAGACAAAAGAAAGTGGAATCGCAAGCGTTAAATTACCGCGTCCCACTCATATCATCACTTCACTATTTACTGTTATAAGTTTATCATCCAAACATGCATTCGTCTATAAATTTACTAGATAAAAATAAGGAGAATCGTGGGCATTTCCCACTAATTCTCCGCAAAACCTATTTTTAATTAAACCGCCGAGCATAACCAAAGTAAAATTGGAAACCTGCCGCAATAACGTTAAGCCAATTGAGGCAAATAAACCATGGAACAATATTGGCATTGCCCAAGTGAGTTACACCATAAAATACACTAAATCCGCCGATAATTGCAATTAAATTAATCCAAGCGCATATCCGACGCATTACGATATCTTTAGGCCGACTTAATATCCAGAAAATATCAACAATTAACCATAATACTAAAATTGAAAATGTTCCCGTAAACATACTTGCCGTAAACATGTTTGCCGCCTCCCTTTACTTTGTTAGCTTTTACCCTCTACCTCTATTATAAGAAAGCGTTTGCAAAAAGCAACTATTAAGTAAAAGAAGAACATTTTACAATACCTATTGTTGAATTATTTGGGTTGTCACAATTGCCAGTTGATTTTTGGCATTACCATCTGCATTGTCTTTTAATAACTCCGGCAAGATCTTTTTAAGAAAGTATTGCACACTTGCCATATCGCGAAAGTCCATGATCGCGGTCAAACTTGACTTGTAGATATCCATATACACCGGTTCTGGATTACCTTTTTGAATTTCGCCAAACGATTCATACATCAGGTCAATTTTATCAGCTACTGCTAGAATTTGACCTTCAAGCGTATCATCTTTTCCTTCCGCAAAGCGTCGCTCGTATGCCGTGCGAAATTCAGCCGGGATTTCTGATTGAATAAAGTTCTCAGTCAGTGACTTGTCTACCCGGGCCAACATCGACCGCAATTCCGGCGTCGCATACTTGACCGGTGTCTTAATATCACCGATAAAGCGCTCTGTGTAGTCATGATTAAGGGCTTTTTCGTATAGTGACCGCCAGTTAATCTCATTACCTGCTTGTTCTTCAATATCACCAAGCATTTGTGCCGCCTGCGTCACCTTAAAAGAATGGGCAGCAACGTTATGCTCTTCAAATTTAAAATATCCCGGAGCACGATTAATCATTTCAAGATCACTTAAACTTTTTAAATACTCATGCATTCCCATGGCGGATTCCTCCCCAAAATAGTTGATTTTTACAATCATACAATTTTTATGTAAAAATTCAAGAAAAAACTTATTAGGAATAATTAGATTTTCAACAAGTCTCTTGGTGACCTTAAAAGATAATCGGCTTTCTTTAATGCTTCCGGGTTGATTGACCCATATAATGCTCCGGCGAATTTTATTCCCGCTCGATGCGCAGCAAGCAAATCAGTTTGCATATCACCAATATAAATAGTTTCACGGGGATTTGCTTTCATTTCCTTCATTGCATATACAATTGGCTCTGAATCCGGCTTATGTCTATTCGTTTTATCGGCAGTTACTACCACTGAATAAACAGATGCAAAGTCATACTTATCTTGAAAATACTGTTGATACTCACGTTCCGTTTTTGAAGTCACAATTGCTAAATGATTATCAGGATCTGCTGCCATCTTTCTTAATACATCAGGAATGCCATTGAATATTTTTACCTCATTAAAATTTTGATAAGCTGCCCTTAACCATTCTCGGTTAATTATCTTCACTTCACTATGTGGGACACCCAGGTACTCTAACGCATTTGTAGCAGCCAAACCATATATTCTTTTTTTCAGCTCTTTTATTTGACTTGCCGAAAAGTAATACCCGTTCTTTTTAAGAGTCACAAATAAAGCCGGCATATACATATTACATGTATTTATTAAAGTACCATCAATATCAAAAATAAAATTTTTTAGTTTTGTCATATTAACTGTCTTCCTAGGCAAATGATGTTGCAACGCTTCCAATTACAATTAACACAATCCCCAAAATTGTATAAAACATTTCACGTTTACTCTTGTGTTCATGAAGAATGAAAATTCCACCAAAAGTTGCAATAACAACATTTAACTGCGTCCAAATAAATGCAGATGTATTTCCGTTTGCTTGTGCAGAAAAAATATAAGCAAAACCGGCAACTCCCCAAGCAAGACCTCCAAGAATATTAAGGTATTGTTGTTTCTCAAAGAAAGCATGACGGTCAGCAAACAGCCCGTATATTATTGCTCCGAGTAGGATTCCTAACATTTCCGGGAGAAAAATTCCAGTACCACTTTGTTGCTTGATTACTGGAATATTAGGAAATGAAGAGTAAACCCAAAAACCAATTGTTGTACACAATAGGAACAAAACAGCACTTGCTGATATTTTCTTCTCTTTTTGATCACTCACAGATGTAAATAACGCTCCAACGATAACAATAATTAAAGCAATTATTCCAATAATTTTCGACTTCACCCCAGCCCAATCGCCAAAAATTAAAACACCAATAATCGAATTCCCAACTAATTGAAAAACAGTTGATAACGGAATAGTATTTGAAACACCAATGTGCTTAAACGAAATAAATTGACCGATTTGTCCAACAGTCCATAATGCTCCACAAAGAACGGAAAGCCAAAAAGCTGCTGTACTAATTGTTGGATGGGTAAAAATATATGCGATTAAGCCAATAAGTGAAGCTCCCGCACCTATTCCAAAAATTTGATTAACCGGTGATCCACCAATTTTTCCAGTAATCAGGGGCATTGTTCCCCACCCTAACGCAGGAATTAAAGCAATCAAAATATTCATAATTCCAATCTCCTCTATCATATAATTCTTTTGCGGACTTATAATAATTTAGGAAACTGGTTTCCTGTCAATAAGAAATGAGGAAAAAACATGTCAACAATTTACGATGTCGCTAAAGAGGCTGGCTGCGCTCCATCATCAGTATCTAAATTTATTACAAAGCATGGCTATGTAAGTAATAAGCTTGGTAATAAAATAACTGCAGCAATGGCTAAGCTAGATTATCACTATAATGGCCTTGCGCGAAATCTCAGCACTAAAACTAATAATCGCATTGGCGTGATTGTTCCATTTTTAGATCACCCCTATTTCCAAGGATTAGTAAATGCAATTATCCTTGAAGCTAGTAAGATAAGTAAGGAAGTTGTTATATTACCTACCGCATATAACGCAAACCGCGAACAACAATATTTACAAGAACTCGAACACAACATGGTAAGTTCACTCATTATTACTTCGCATTCCTTGCCATATGCAAAAATTTACCCTTATCAGCGCTTTGGCAAAATTGTTTTCTGCGAAAATAGTAATCATCAGCAGACTCGCTGTGTTTTCAATAATCGCAAAGAAATATTTGAAAAGCTTTTTACAACTTTAAAACAAAAGGAAATTACTAATTTTGGTTTTATGTTTATTCGCAATCCGCAAGATAGTAAAACAACTAAAGAAACTTTTGAGGCTTTCAAAAAAATTTTTAATCATTATCCCCAGCCAGAAAGAATTATATATAATTGTCGAACTGCTGAGGATGGAAAAAACGGTTATTTAAAGCTAAAAAGAACTATTCCTAACTTACAAATAGTTCTTTCGGAAAGTGATATATCTGCTGCTGGTGCTTACCAGGCCCGCGGCAATTCAGACACATTAATCATCGGACAGGGAAATCAATTAGTTAGTAAATTACTTCGCTTTACATCAATTGATCAACATTTAGATGAAACTGGCATTTTAGCATTAAAACTAGCTACTGAAGCAACTTCAACAATGAAAGAAAAGGTAAACTTTGATATAATTTGGCGCTAAAAAAACGAGGTTGAAAAAATTTTCAATCTCGCTTTATCCTTATCAGTTCAATTTATTCTTCAGCAAATTCTTGCAAAGCCTTTTCAAAGTCAGCTAACTTTGTGTTGGCCTTTTCCAAGGTATCCGCACTCGTTCCAATGTAGAACTTAAGCTTTGGTTCAGTTCCTGAAGGACGAATTGCAATCCATGTATCGTCATCAAGAATGTAACGCAATACGTTTGATTCAGGAATGCCTAATTCGCTAACCTTGCCATCAGCAGTCGTCTTAGTACCCTTAGCAAAGTCTTCAGTAAGTACCACTTGGTGACCAGCAAAATGGGTTGGTGCTTCTTCGCGGAACTTCTTCATTAAGTTCTTAATCTTAGCTGGACCGTCCACGCCAGCATAAGTGTTAGCGATCGTCTTTTCACGGAAGTAGCCATACTTCTTAAAGAGTTCTTGTAAGCCATCATAAAGGGTCATATCCCGACTACGGTAATATGCAGCTACCTCAGCTAATAGTGTTAATGATTGAATAGCATCCTTATCCCGAACAAATGGCTTAATCAAGTAACCATAGCTTTCTTCAAAACCAAACATAAAAGCATGGTCAATCTTACCAGTTTCATATTGGTGAATTTGGTCGGCAATCCACTTGAAACCAGTCAAAACGTTAACCATTGCAACCCCGTAGCTTTCGGCAATCTTTGCAGCAAAGTTAGTTGAAACAATTGACTTAACAGCTGCCGCATTCTTGGGTAAAGTTCCTGCTTGTTTATGAGCTTCGAGGATGTAAGCAAGCATAATTGAAGCAATCTGGTTACCCGTAAGCAATTGATATTCACCATTAGGTTGACGAACGGCACAGCCAAGACGGTCAGCATCTGGATCAGTCGCAATTAAAACATCGGCACCAACCTTTTTGCCAAGAGCAATCGACCGTACAAATGCTTCGGGGAATTCTGGATTAGGATGTTCTAACCCTGGGAAATCACCATTAGGCTGTGCTTCAGTTGGTTCCATCTCATAATTTGTAAAACCAGCTTGTTGTAAAGCACGTTCACCAAGCATCCGCCCGGTCCCGCATAATGGTGTAAAGACAAACTTCATGTCCTTGCCATATTCTTGGGCTAATTTTGGATTAACAGTTACTCCCTTGGCATTTTCAAGATAAGCAGCGTCAACATCTTCACCCATAATCGTCTCAAGACCATTATCAAGCATTTCTTGTTCGTCAGCTAAGGCAATATCAAAGATGTCATCAATCTTACGAATATAACCGGTCATCATGTCAGATTCCTTTGGCGGCATCTGTCCGCCATCTTCACCATAAATCTTGTAGCCGTTATATTCTTTCGGGTTATGACTAGCGGTAATCATAATTCCGGCGTAAGTTCCCATATGCCGAACCGCAAATGATAGCTCTGGAGTTGGGCGAAGGTTGTCATAAATATAAACTTTGATCCCATGTGCGCCTAGTACGCGAGCCGCATCATGAGCAAACTTACGTGAATTGTGACGTGAATCGTAACCAATCGCAACCCCGCGCTGCTTGATCTCATCACCAAGTGAATCCATCAAGGTTGCTAATCCTTCTGTTGCTTGCCGAACCGTATATACATTCATCCGGTTAATCCCTGGTCCCATCAAGCCCCGCATACCAGCAGTACCAAATGAGAGCGGTCCATAGAAGGCGTCCTCAATTTCTTTATCATCGTTCATTGCAGCTAATTCTTGCTTTAAGTCTGGTTCAAGATCTGTCCGTTCTTGCCAAACCTTATAAGTATCTTTCCAGCTCACAATAATGTCTCCTTTACGTCTTACTCTGTTTTTTAGTATACCGCATAAAATCCTTGATGTCGCTTTTTACTTTTGTTTTTACTAAAATTTTACCAGAGCTACTTTAGCCATGGTTTATTAAGTGAAATGTTTTGAAGAAAATCTTGTTGCGCTTGCCGCTGTATTCTCCGATCTGCTAGCCGTTGCGGATAAGCGGCCACTAATGCTTGTTGTTCAGCATTCTCTGGAATTACCCGCGTAAAATTAACTTGTTTTTCCGGTTCTAAGATAACAAAAGTCATAAAACTGGTAAATCCAAGAAAACGTTCACCGGTCATCAAATGTTCTCCAATTACTTTTGTAAAAACTTCAATTGACCGTTTGCCAAACCCAGTTACGTAGGCTTCCATGCACATAGAATCTTGTAAATCAAAAGGACGAAGGAATTGAATATGATCCATTGAGGCTGTTGCTACAGTTGTCCGCGCCACTCGCATCGCCGCCACCGAAGCCTGACCGTCAATTAAGTCTAATGTTCGTCCGCCATAAACCGTCCCGTGTTCATTTAAATCGGAATTACGAACGCGATGGATAGAAATTGCCAAGGTATCATTGCACTTGATCGCATCCATTGAAAAGTCCTCCTTATTTTTATGTATTAATTTTAGCATAAAAGAAAAAAGCCAGGATCTTCTTCCCAGCCTTTCTAGCTAATCAATTGATTTAATGTATTGGTAAACCTGTTGCCCCGCGATCGCTCCGTCACCAACAGCAGTCGCCACTTGACGTAATGGCGTTTCACGAACATCCCCAATGGCAAAAACACCTGGCAGTGATGTCCGCATTCGTTCATCCGTTTTAACCCATCCTTGATCATCGAGAATATCTAAATTAGTAAACGCCTTCGTCATTGGCAAGTTACCAACATAGATAAAAACACCGTCAGCTGTCATTTCGCCATCTTCACCGGTTTTATTATTATGGGTTTTAACGCCTGTAACCTTTACATCATCCCCGATAATTTCCGTTACACTCGTATTATAGATAAACTCCATTTTATCATTGTTCATAGCTTCAGCTTGAATAATCGGTTCCGCGCGTAATTCATCACGACGGACTAAAACCGTTACTTTTGCCGCTAGCTGGGTTAAGTAGACGCCTTCTTCAACCGCAGCATCACCACCGCCAACGACAATTAAGTGTTTTCCTCTAAAGAAAGCTCCGTCACAAACTGCACAGTATGAAACACCGCGACCGCCAAATTCTTCTTCTCCTGGTACATCTAAGTGCCGTTGGTCAGAACCAGTAGCGATCACCACCGCCTTGGCGCTGTACGTCTCGTTCATATCAGTAGTTATCTTTTTCACATTACCATCAATTTCGACTTTCGTGACGGTTCCGTAAGCATATTCAGCTCCAAATTGGGTTGCTCCCTCATACATTTGTTGGGCAAGTTCTGGCCCCTTAATACTCTTAAAGCCAGTATAATTTTCAATTTCAGCAGTATTATTTAGGTTTCCGCCATAAATCCCTCGATCTAACATTAAGACAGATAGATTGGCGCGTGAAGCATACATTGCTGCAGTCATTCCACCAGGACCAGCACCAATGATCACAACATCATATTGCTTGTTTTCTGCCATTTTTTCTTCCTCCTCAAAGAATTATTATCCATATCATACCGACTTTCTGTGTGCTTGTCTATTTTTTAGCTTACTTTTTCATAGCTATATTCTTATCAGACTATAACAAATATTATTATTTTATATATGTGAATGAAATAATTAAAGCGATATCAACACTAAGTTAGCAACATTTGCGTTATACTTATTATGATAAGCATTTATTAATTTTTATTGGATTCGATTATTTTAAGGAGGCGAAGTGCATTCAACTAATGCACACTTATATGAAAGTCTGTATTTTTTCTACTTGTATTGTTGATTTGCTTTATCCAGACGTTGGTAAAGCAACTGTCGAACTCCTCCAACGCTTTGGGTGTGAAACATTTTTCCCTAATAAGCAAATTTGCTGTGGACAGCCAACCTATAACAGTGGTTACGACAAGGAAACTATGGCAACTTTTAAGAACCAACTCGATGCCCTTTTAAGTATCGATGCGGACTATATCGTTGGCCCCACTGGTTCATGTGTGGCAATGCTTCACGAATATAAGGATATTTTTAAGGATGATCCTGAATACGCTAAAAAAGCCCAGGTTCTCTATGATAAATCATTTGAATTAACCCAATTCATCTATCGTGTCCTTGGTATCCTTGATTGCGGAGCTGAATTAGATGATACCGCAACTTTCCACCGTTCATGCCATATGACCCGTCTGTTAGGCGAACGGACAGCTCCCATCGTTTTATTGGAACACGTTAAAGGCTTACAGCTAATCCCGCTCCATAATATTCAATTATGCTGTGGATTCGGGGGAACTTTCTCAGTCAAGGAACCACTAATTTCGGAAGCAATGGTTGACGACAAGGCGGATAATGTTCTTAAGACCAAAGCGCACGTTTTAATTGCCTGTGAACAAACTTGTCTGATGAACATCGGAGGCCGGATTAATCGGCGCCATGATGGCTCACACATTAAGATTATGCATATTGCCGAAGTCCTTAACCATAATGTTGATCCTAGTCGGATTACCTATGTTAAGGATACCGATCATGTAATGGTCCCAGCAAATGGAAACGGGGTGTTTTAGATGGGAATTGCAACAAGCGATAAACCTTTTAACGAACGAATAACAGAAGCGGAAGCCGATAAATTTATGCGTGCTTCTGTTGCCAAAGCACAAGATGCCCAATTCCAAAAGCGGACTGAGGCACGGCGACAATTAGGGAATTGGGAAGGCTGGCGGGATCTTTCGGCTGAAATTCGTCAGCACGTCCTCAAACACCTCCCCGACTACCTTGAAGAATTTAGTGATAATGTTCAAAAAAATGGCGGGCACGTTTTCTTTGCTAAAGACGGCGATGAAGCAAGTACCTTCATTAAGGAATTAGCAATCAAGAAAAAAGCCCAACATATTGTTAAGTCAAAATCAATGGTAACAACCGAAATTGGCTTAGACAAAGATTTACTAACAATTCCTGGCGTTTCATTAATGGAAACTGACTTAGCTGAATTTATTTTACAAGAAGATAACTGGGATGAACCAACCCACATTGTTTTTCCAACGTTGCACAAAAATCGTAATCAAATTCAAAAAGTTTTTGAAAAACTCGGCTATGATGGTGATAATGATCCCGAGCATATGGCACGTTTTGTTCGTCATTACTTACGCAATTATTTCATGAAAGCTGATTTTGGAATTACTGGTTGTAACTTTGCAATCGCAAACAACGGGATGATTAACCTCGTTACTAACGAAGGTAATGCTGATCTGACCATGGCAATCCCCAAGACCCAAGTAGTTGTAATGGGGATGGAACGAATTGTTCCGAGTCTTAAAGAAGCTGAAACGCTTGATAACGTTTTATGCCGGAGTGCTGTTGGTCAAAAGTTAACCAGTTACTGTACCTTCTCCAAGGGCAAAGAGGCTAATGAAGCCGATGGTCCTGATGACTTTTATGTCGTAATCGTTGATAATGGCCGTTCAGAGATGCTTAATACTGATTTTGAGCCAATGCTCCAATGCATCCGTTGCGGTTCTTGCTTAAATGTTTGTCCCGTTTATCGTCAAGTCGGCGGGAAAGGATATGGCTCGATTTATCCTGGTCCAATGGGCGCCGTTCTTTCGCCAATTTTGGGTGGTTACCAGGAATTTAAGGAGTTACCATATGCATGTAGTTTATGTGCTGCCTGTACAGAAACATGTCCTGTTAAGATTCCGTTACATGACCTCATCCGCCACCACCGATATGTTGAAATGGATCAGCTTCACTTAGACCATAGTATGTCTAATACCCTCTTAAAAGCGGTTGGGAAAGGAACAAGTTCTCCAGTGCTCTTCAATGATGCAATGCGGTTCGCTCATATTGCTCTGGAACCATTTGGCAAGAAGACAACACCAGAAGATGTTAAGAACCTCTACCCAGAAGGTAAAATTAATCACTTACCAGCAGTAGCCCCTAAATTAGCTCAGGGCTGGGTAAATGTTCGTGACCTTGCTGTTCCGCCAAAATATCATCAGAATTTCCGCCACTGGTACCGTCATCATGAAGAAGAGGAGGGCCAAAAGAATGACTGATTATTTAAAAGATGCAAATACTAAGCAAAACCAAGAAGATTTCCTTAATCGAATCGCCAAAGCTGCTGATCGTCCCCGCCATACTTTAAAAGATGATCCTTTCGTGCCGGTAAATGATCTGCCAGAAAAGACTCTTTCGGGAAAATCACAAGATGAACTACTTGAAATTGCTAAAAAGAATAGTGAAGAAGTCCACGTTGATTTTCGGATTGTTAAATCCGCTGAGCTAGGACATACGTTAAATGATTTTATTCAAGAAAAAGATATTAAAAGCTTAATGCTTCCTTCTTTTGATGAGAAAAAATGGCAAGACTACTCACTAGGCAACTGGCAAGATAATCTTCGCGTCGATCCCGTCTACTATTGGGAAGAAGAACTTGGCCGGCAAAATATCGTTAATGCCAATAATAGTGACGGTGCAATTGGCTTTGCTGACTTTCTATTAGCAGAATCGGGAACAATCACCATTGCCACATATCCCGAACAAGGTCGGACGTTCCACTTCTTACCAACCCATTACCTTGCGATTATTCCAAAGAGTAAAATCTTACCACGATCGCGCCAAGCAATGGATTATTATCAAAAAGCAATCCAAGATGGAACATTAAAAACTTCAAATATCAACTTTATCACTGGTCCTTCTAATTCTGGGGACATTGAAATGGTTTTAATTGTTGGTGTTCATGGACCGTTAGATATGGAATATGTAGTTGTCGAAGATATGTAGAAATAGTAAAAAGCTGAGAAAAAACTTTTTTGTTTTCTCTCAGCTTTTATTATTTTAAATATGAAAATATCATAAGGCATTAGCTGACTAGCAGATTAACCACCATTTAACCAACCTTGCCTGCTGGACAAATCAGATTATTTCTTCGCCCCTTTTTGCTTATCTTCGGCAGATAATTTTGCGCCTAATTCTTTAATGTATTCGCGCAATTCATCTTTAACTTGTGGGTGTTCCAAACCATATTCAATATTAGTCTTAACCCAGCCGAACTTGTTACCAACATCGTAACGGTCACCCTTGTATTCGCGGGCAAATACTCGTTGTGTTTGGTTTAAGGTGTCAATTGCATCTGTTAATTGGATCTCGCCACCCTTACCAGGCTTCGTCTTTGCCAATACATCAAAGATTTCTGGAGTAAAGACGTAGCGACCAATAATTGCAAGATCACTAGGTGCATCTTTCGGAGCTGGTTTCTCAACAAAACTTGTTACATTGTAAAGTCCTGGAGTTACTTCCTTGCTTGGGTTAATGACACCATATTTTGCAGTATCTTCATGTGGCACCCGCATAACAGCAAGAGTAGAAGCACCTGTCTGGTTGTAGCTTTCGATCAATTGCTTAGTCAATGCTTCGTTCTTATTGTTAATGTTATTAAGGTCATCACCAAGCATTACAACGAATGGTTCATCACCAATAAAGTCACGAGCGGTTAAGACCGCATCCCCTAAACCACGAGGGTGTGATTGACGAATAAAGTAAATATTAACGTCAGTTGTCTCTTCAACCATCTTTAACATTTCGTCCTTGTGCTTTGAACGAAGATTATCTTCCAATTCAGGATTGGAATCAAAGTGGTCTTCAATTGAGCGTTTATTCTTACCGTCAACAACAACAATATCTTCAATTCCTGATTTGCGCGCTTCTTCAACGATAAATTGAATTGTTGGCTTATCAACAATTGGTAACATTTCCTTTGCCAATGCCTTAGTTGCAGGTAGAAAACGGGTTCCTAAACCGGCAGCCGGAATAATGGCTTTTCTAACACGTTTCATAATTATAAAACCCTTTCCATATTTTCAATTTCTCTCAATATCCATCCTTTAGCATTTTACCATATTTATTCGTTTTCTGACGTAAGATCTCGACTCATTAATTGAGAAATTGCGGTCTTAATATCTTCGCCTTCGTATAAAACACGGTAAAGGGCTTCTGTAATCGGCATTTGAACTTGGCGCTTTCGACTTAATTCATAGGCTGCCTTAGTGGTATAAACGCCTTCAATCACCATGCCCATATTATCAATAACATCTTGAAGCTTCTTTCCTTGCCCTAATTGATAACCGGCCCGCCAATTACGTGAATTCTTACTCGTTGCGGTAACAACCAAGTCACCAACACCAGAAAGACCGATAAACGTCATCGGATTAGCACCAAACGCAACTCCTAATCGCCGAATTTCTGCTAATCCTCGGGTAATCAAAGCTGCTCTTGCGTTGTCATGGTAGCCAAGTCCTTGGATAGCACCAGCACCAATCGCAATAATATTCTTCAAGGCAGCCCCAAATTCCGCCCCAATCACATCATCATTGGTATAAACCCGAAAATATGAATTACTGAATAGTTCTTGAGCTTTTTTAGCACTTTTAAGGTCTTCACAAGCTGCCGTTACTGCCGTCATGTCTTTTATTGCAACATCTTCAGCATGACTTGGACCAGAGAGAACCACAATTGCTTCTCGATTATTAGGAGAAATATCTTCGCTCAACATTTCAGAAGGACGCTTATAGGTATTTTGTTCTAATCCTTTGGTGGCATGAATAATCAACGGCTTTTGGTTCAATTCTGTTAAGATCGCATTTAGCTTTTGAGCAACTTCACGCAATCCCTTAGTGGGGATGACGATCAAGATAACGCTGGCATCTTTAACGGCTTCTTTCATATCAGTTGTCGCTACTAATTTATCAGAATAAACAAAATCTTTCATGTAATGCGGATTAACATGGTTAGTATTTAATTGTTCAACTTGTTCCTTATTGCGGGACCATAGCATAACATTATGCCCATTTTCAGTAAGCATATTTGCTAAAATGCTACCCCATGAACCTGCACCTAAAACAGCAATCTTTTCTGCCATAATCTTTCTCCTTAATTAGTTAATTTTACTTACGCCATATACCACGGTACGTTCTTTTGCCGACGACGAATAATCATTATTATTAACGCACCAATAAAAAAGACGACTGAGAGCATTTGCGAAACCCGAATTTGCCCTAGCATTAAACTATCTGTCCGCATTCCTTCAATAATAAAGCGTCCGCATGAGTACCACATTACATATGATAAAAAGATTTCTCCGCGCCGAAAAAGGTGCTTTCGGTGACGCAGGAGCATCAATAATGCAAAACCGGCAAAATCCCATAATGATTCATATAAAAATGTCGGAATTCGATAATGACCACCAATATACATTTGGTTAATTATCCAGTTAGGGATATGCTGGGCAACCAAGTTTGCACGCGTTGTAACTGCGCCAAACGCTTCCTGGTTCATAAAATTACCCCACCGGCCTATTCCTTGTGCCAAGATTAAGGTGGGTGCAATAATATCCATCATTAACCAACCAGAAATATGGCGGTAATGGCAAAAAATAAGCAAAACCGCAAATCCACCAAGGATAGCACCATAAATTGCAATTCCACCATCCCAAATTGCAATAATCTCGCTAGGATGTTGAGAATAATAATCCCATTGGAAAGTTACATAGTACGCCCGTGCGCAGATAATTGCGACTGGAAGCGCCCACAGTAGATAATCGTAAAAGTCATTTTCAGGAATGCCTTGCCGCTTTCCTTCACGCACTGAAAGCAGCAAGGCTAAAACAACTCCGCTAGCAATGATCACACCATACCAATGAATCGTAAACGGACCACCTTGAAAGGCAATGGGGTTTAAAACCGCTTTTATTGCTACGTTAGTCATCTAATTCGCAGACCCTTCATTCTTTTTACTATCACGCTCTGAATTTTGCTTGATTAGTTGGTTAAGGTTGCGGTCAAACGTCTCGGTTGCATCATAACCCATCGTTTCAGCACGGTAATTCATTGCTGCCGATTCAATAATAATGGCTAAATTCCGCCCAGTCTTGACGGGAACTGAAACCTTAGGCACGATTACACCTTGAATAGTTTGAGTATCTCCACGATCACCTAAGCGGTCAAATTGAACATCTGGTGTCCACGTCTCAAGGTGAACAATTAAATTAATTTGATCTGATGGCATAATTGCCCCGGTCCCATATAACGTTGAAACATCAATAATGCCAATTCCCCGAATCTCCATTAGATTTTTTAGAATTTGGGGAGCTGTTCCAACTAGGATTTGCTCATCCCGAGCATAAACTTCAACTCGGTCATCAGCAATCAGACGGTGTCCACGACGAACAAGTTCAAGGGCCGTTTCACTCTTACCGACTCCCGAATCACCAGTAATTAAAACACCGACCCCGCTAATATCGACTAGTACCCCGTGAAGAGATTTACGTGGAGCTAGCCTTCCCAGCAAATAGGAAGTCATATTACTTAAAATTTGTGAAGACGTAAGGTGCGTTCCTAAAATTGGAATTTTAGCATCATTTGCCGCCTTTTTAAGCTCTTTAGGAATTGGCAAGTTAGTTGAGATAACAAAACATGGTGTTTGTGGCATACACATTCTTGTCATATATTCTTCTCGTTGTTCATGAGTCAAGTCTTTGGCAAAGGAAGTCTCGGTGATTCCTAACAACTGAATGCGGACTGCCGGATAATGCTTAAAATATCCGGCAAATTCCAAAGCGGGGCGTGATATATCACTAGTTGTAATCTTACGTTGTAAATATTCTTCACCTTGTAAGACTTTTAATCGCACCTTCTCAACTAATTCTTGAACCGTAATACTGTTGGACACTTTTCTCCACTCCTTTACATTCTTTCCTCGTGACTGGTAATAATCGTGTTAAAGATTGCCATAATAATTGCAATCAATATTGCAGCACCAAATGACGAGAAATGAAAGTTCGCTGGACCGACAAGCAGCGATGTCAGTTGCAGCATTATTCCATTAATTACAACACTAAAAAGACCGAGGGTCAAAACATTTATCGGCAACGACAATATTACTAAAATGGGTTTGATGAGCACATTTAAGATTGCTAAAACAAAACTTGCTAGCGGTGCAATCCATGCACTAGTAATATAAAACATTCCTGTACCAGCAAATAAACCTGCCAGGGCAATAAAGAGGATCGTATCAATTAATACGCGTTTCCAAAATTCCATTATGATCTTCCATTTCTTTTAATGTCTTTTTCTTCTACATCCGTTAATGTTCGGCGAGAACGCTCTTGGGACTGATGGGACTTTGTTTGTGATTCACTAAATGATTTTAGTATTCCTAATAAATCAGGGTTTTGCGGGTCAGCAGGCATGATTATTACCAAGATAATATAGATAATGACCCCTGGAACAAAACCAGTGAAAATAGTTAATAGGACATATAAAATCCGTAAAATATTTGGTTGAATCTTAAAATATTGACCGATTCCGCCAAAAACACCAGCAACCATTTTATCTGACCCAGAACGCGTTAATCTTTTATGTTGACTCTCACGCATTCCATTCACTTCCCTTCTAAACGAAACCAATTATTGCGGATTCTTTTGACTAAGTTTCCATTGCAAAAAGGCATTAATAAAAGGATCAAGATCGCCATCCATCACCGCTTGACCATTATGCGTCTCATAACCGCTCCGATTATCTTTAACAAGGGTATAAGGATGGAAGACGTATGAGCGAATCTGAGAGCCCCAGCCAATATCAAGCTGTTCTCCTTCGATTTCCGCCCGCTGCTTAGCCTTTTTTTCTTCTTCTAATTCATAAAGCTTTGATTTTAGCATGTTCATTGCCGTTACCCGGTTTTGCAATTGTGATCGCTCTGCCTGGGATGAAGTGACAATTCCCGTTGGAAGATGGGTAATGCGAACTGCTGACTCTGTCTTATTAATGTGCTGACCACCGGCCCCGCTAGAACGAAAGGTATCGATTCGTAAGTCAGATGGATCAATCTCAACTTCAACACTATCATCTAATTCCGGCATTACATCAACCGAAGCAAAGGATGTATGACGACGACCCGCGGCATCAAAAGGAGAAATCCGTACTAAACGGTGAACACCCTTTTCGCTTCGTAAATAACCAAATGCATTATGACCTTTGATTAATAAGGTAACGCTTTTAATTCCAGCTTCTTCACCGGCTTCATAACTAGCTGTTTCTACCGTAAAACCATGTTGTTCTCCCCAGCGGACATACATCCGCAAGAGCATTTCACCCCAGTCCTGTGCTTCCGTTCCGCCAGCTCCAGGATGAATTTCTAAGATTGCATTTTTGGCATCATACTCACCAGCTAATAATTGGTTAAGTCGATACTGTTTAAGAGCTTGTTGCGTCTCATCAAATGATGTTTCAAATTCTTCTTGTAAGTCCGCATCAGGTTCAACGGTTAATAGCTCAATCGACGTCTCTAAATCAGCAATTTGATCGCGCAGATTGACAAACGTATCGCGTTTATCCTTTAAATTATTATTTTCGGTAATAATTTTCTGTGCTTTTTCATTATCATTCCAAAAGTCAGGTTGTGCCATCTCTTGTTCAATTTCAGCAATACGTTCATCTAACGCATCAAGGTCAAAGAGACCTCCCGAAGTGCGTAACTTCTTTTTGCATTGCTTCTACTTGTTTTTTTGCTTCGCTTAATTCCACAATAAAACCTCCGTAATACAACAATACGGCAGCGGTACCGCCATGGGTTACCTTACTGCCGTACCTAGTAGTAAATTTATAACTATCGGGTTACATTTTGCCGAATTTCGGACTTCATAAAGAGACGAGTCGTTTCATACTCAATATCCGCAATCATTTGCTCAAACATGTGATAACCTGCAGTTTGATATTCAACTAACGGGTTTAACTGACCGTAACCCCGTAAACCAACTGATTGACGGAATTGATCCATAATATCAATATGGTCTGTCCAGTGTGAATCCACCACCCGTAAGATAACAACTTTTTCAAACTCAAGCATTTGTGCTGGATCGTAGAGCTGTTTTTGCTTTTCCTTGTAGACACCCTCGGCAAAGGTCATTAAGTAGTCTACAATCTCGTCTGGTGTCTTACCTTCAAGGTCCTTAACCGTAATTGTATCAGGTTTGATCAAAACTTCTTCGGCAAAGTCAACAATTCCTTGTAAATCCCAATCTTTCTTTTCACCAAGAGTATGCTGATCGACTTCACGTTTGATTGTACGCTTAAACATTGGCATCAAAACCCATTTCAGCGATTTATCTTCTGTGATAATCTCTTGCCGTTCTTTATAAATAATTTCACGCTGTTCACGCATTACGTCATCATATTGCAAAACGTTTTTCCGTGAATCATAGTTGTTACCTTCAACTCGTTTTTGAGCCGATTCAACTTGGTGAGTTAAGAAACGGCTACGAATAACCGCATCTTCATCATTAACTTTCATCCGCTCTAAGAATGACTTAATTCGGTCACCACCGAAACGTTTCATCAAGTCATCCTCAAGGGAAAGATAAAATTGTGATAAGCCAGGGTCCCCTTGTCGACCAGAACGTCCCCGCAGCTGGTTATCAATCCGCCGCGACTCATGACGTTCAGTTCCAATAACCGCTAAGCCGCCGATTTCACGAACACCAGGTCCTAATTTAATATCAGTTCCCCGACCAGCCATGTTAGTAGCAATTGTAACTGCACCTTTTTGACCGGCATTTTTAACAATCTCAGCTTCCTTAGCGTGGTTTTTAGCATTTAAGACAACATGAGGAATGTTTTCTTTATCAAGAAGTTGCGAAAGATATTCGGACGTCTCGACAGCCACGGTTCCGACTAAGATTGGCTGACCCTTGGCGTGGAGCTTTTTGATTCGTTCAACAACTGCCGCAAATTTGCTTTGCAAGGTTGGATATAATAAATCTGGCTCATCTTTACGCTGAACCGGACGATTAGTTGGGATCGTAATAGTTTCCATGTTGTAAATTTCACGGAATTCTTCTTGCTCCGTCTTAGCCGTACCAGTCATCCCGGCTAGTTTATTGTACATTCGGAATAAGTTCTGGTATGTGATGTTAGCCATCGTCTTGTTTTCTTCTTGAATTTCAACGCCTTCTTTGGCTTCGATTGCTTGGTGCAATCCATCAGAGAAACGCCGTCCTTCCATTACCCGTCCAGTAAAAGAATCAACGATCAAGACTTCACCATCTTGAACAACATAGTCCTTATCAAGAAGCATGATGTAATTAGCACGCAATGCTTGATCTAAGTGGTGCGTCAATGCAGTATTTTCAGGGTCGTAAAGGTTCTTTAAGTTAAAGTATTTTTCAGCCTTTTTAATTCCTTCATCAGTTAAAGAAACTGTCTTTGATTCAAGATCAACCTTATAATCGACATCCTTTTTTAATTGTTTAACAAACCGGTCTGTCTGTCGATATAGCTTTGATGTTCCTGTCCCTGGACCAGAAATAATCAATGGCGTCCGCGCTTCATCAATCAAAATTGAATCAACCTCATCAACTAAGGCATAATTTAGTCCCCGTTGAACTTGATCTTCTTTGTAAACCGCCATATTATCACGAAGATAATCAAACCCGATCTCACTATTAGTTGAGTACATAATGTCAGCCTTGTACGCTTCCCGCTTTTGATCAGGGCTCATTTCAGAATTATTAACTCCAACAGAACAGCCTAACCAGTTATAAAGCTGTCCCATTTCTGTCGCATCACGTTTTGATAGGTATTCGTTAACCGTAATAACGTGAACTCCCTTGCCAGAGATAGCATTCAAGTACACTGGCATCGTAGCAGTCAAGGTCTTACCTTCACCAGTACGCATTTCCGCAATGTTACCTTCATGCAGAACGATTCCCCCCATAATTTGGACATGGAATGGATACAAGCCTAAAACTCGCTTAGCTCCTTCACGAGACACCGCAAAAGCCTCGGGAAGCATATGATCCAGTGATTCTCCTTTTTTGTAACGATCTCGGAATTCGTCAGTTTTTGCCTGAAGTTGTTCATCAGTCAATTCTGACATCTGCTTAGCATAACTTTCTACTTTATTTGCTATTTTATTAATTCGCCGTAACTCACGACGATCGCTTTCAATCCATTTTTTTAAAATATTGGCCATAAAAGCGTCCTTCCTACTTTCTGGCTTAAGTCCAATATCAATAAAAAAGTACTACTCAAGCCAATTATATTTTTATTCTAACCATAATATTTTACCACGTTCATAACGTAAATAAAAATTTTCAACACAATTATAACTACTAAAATAGCCGTCCAACCGATATCAGAAATAAAAAACGCCAATGATTTCTCATCCGCGCTTTTCTTAATTATTTAGCATTGACTATTCTGCTTCAATTAAGCCATAACGACCATCATTACGACGGTAAACAATGCTAATGCCATCAGTATCAGCATCTTGGAAGACAAAGAAGTCATGTCCTAACATGTCCATTTGAAGGACTGCTTCTTCTGGGTCCATTGGCTTTAATGAAACCTGCTTCGTCCGTACAATCTTTAATTCATCATCAGCTTCGTCTACAACATCATTGTCAGATGGGATGAATTCAAGGTTCTTTAAGCCCTTTTCACGTGACTTACGGTTTACCTTTGTCTTGTACTTCCGAATCTGCCGTTCAAGCTTATCTGTAACTAAATCAATACTTCCGTACATATCATTAGAAGTCTCTTCTGCCCGCAACGTCAAGTATGGTAAAGGAATAGTTACTTCAACCTTGTACGTACGGTTTGGATAAACTTTTAAGTTCACGTGGGCGGTAGCTTCAACGCTATCTTCAAAGAACTTTTGAAGTTTGCTGATCCGTTTTACCACGTAATCACGGATTGACTCAGTAACTTCGACATTTTCACCACGAATATTGAACTTTAACATTGTACTTCTCTCCTTTCAGCCAAGCCATTGCTTGATCTGATATCAGAAGGACCACTCTTCTCATATCCTATCTTTATTATAGATTAGTTCTGATTAATTAACAAATTTTATTAACGGATCTTAAGAAGATTTTAACGTGCTAAAGAAACGCTTCCAACCCAATCACCGCCTGCTTGATGAAATAGTTCAGCAGCATGATAAAGTGTTCGTCCAGTGGTATAGACATCATCAATTAAAAGAATCTTTTTATGCTTAAATTTTGCTGGCGTTTTAAGGATAAAAGGTTGTGATGCCGCTAATCGTTCTTGTCTATTTTTACTTGATTGAGGCGCCTTTTTTTCTATTTTGGTTTGAAGTGCTGTTAGGTATGGAACTTCTCGTAATAACCCAACTACTTGATTAAACCCTCGTGTTTGCCACGTTGTCGTTGTTATCGGAATTGGAACTATATAGTCAGTAGGTATCTGCCGAATATATGTACTGAATTCACATTGAAATACTTTGCGCAAGCGATAATCACCATCAAATTTATAGCGACGCATGTATTCTTTCATCATCGAATTATAACGATATATTCCGTGGTGATGAAGATACCAGCCGTACATTTGCTTCCAATAATTACATTCACTGCATAACAGTTGTCCTTTTTCCATTCCTGATCTTCCGCATCCCCGACACCGATTTACCGTTTGCCAATGGACAAATTTATTCGTACATTCTGGACAAGTTGCTTGGTTTAAAATCTCGCTCGGCCAAAATATATCTCTTATTGTTAGCCGAACTGAAATTATCTTATTGCATAACAGACACTTCATCTTTTATCCGTTGTCCTTTCCGATTCATATAATTTATCTGTTGGGTTGCTTGTCGTACTTGTCGGCAATTACTGCTCACCCATAAGATTACATTTCCGGTCGGCCGGCTCTGTGCACGACCAGCCCGCCCCGCAATTTGGACTAGTGCCGAAGAAGAAAAAACGGCTTCGTCAGCTCCTAACACATATACGTCAATTTCAGGAAAGGTGACCCCACGTTCAAGGATTGACGTTGTAATTAAAAAGTCATACTCACCATCACGCATGCGCTGAACTTTTATTAGCCGGTCAGGGTCATTGGCATGGACCGTTGCGAAACGATAACGCGGAAAATATGCTTGGAGGGTTATGAAAACTGATGACAAATCAACAACGTGCGGTACAAATAATAGGAAACGGTGATGGCGAACTAAGCTTTTGTTCATTCTTTGCACACATCGTCTTGGCAGTTGCCGGTGTTTTAACCGTTGCCGCCAACAAACAAGCTGAACCTTTATCCGTGGTAAGAGATGACCATGATACCGTAACGGTAAATAACTAACCGCTAAACGGCGCTGCCTCACCTCACGTAATAAAGCATCACCAGGTGTTGCCGTCAAGTATAGGCAGCCGCCATCGGCCTTCAGAGCATGCTTAGTGGCATAAAGCAGTGATTTATCAGCCGCGTAGGGAAAAGCATCGACCTCATCAATAATTAAATTATCAAAGGCATGGTAGAACCGCAATAACTGGTGGGTCGTACAAATTGTTAATTGAGCATAATGGTATGGTAATTCTTGCCGTCCATGCAATAAGGCAATCTCGCAATTAGCAAAGGCTACTTGCAGGCGCGGAAAAAGCTCCAGACAAACATCGACCCGCGGTGAAGCTATTCCAATGCGTTCACCGCGGCGGATAGCTGCTGCAATCCCTGCAAACATCATCTCCGTCTTGCCAGCTCCTGTCACTGCCCATAATAACTGGTGTTCATGGCGAGCCATTCGCTGGGCAACCGTCAGTGAAACCTGCTCTTGCAACGGTGATAACTTACCGTGCCATGTTAATATTGGTTGCTTAATTGGCAGAAATTGATTTGGTTCGGGAACATGATAAAATTTATTTAACGTTGAAACCCGCCCCAGGTTAATACAGTGAGGACAATAAAATTCGTTATGCGGTAAGGCAGCGATAGTTTTCGCTGTCAATTGGTTACAACGATAACACCGAATATTCCGTGACCTCACCTCAATTGTCGGTAAAACTCGAACACCGGCAGGAACCGGCGCCAAGCGATTTACCAAGACTTTCCGGCCATAATAATAACTAAGATCCATCATTTACTACCCCCCTATAAGTATATATACGTAAAAAAATTAAAAATGCACGAAGGAAGTTTAAAAATGACAGAACCCTATTTAACAATTGCTCACGATACCACCAACGAAAAAGTAATTAAGAAATCACGATTTATTTGTTCAATTGCTCGGGTATCATCTGACGAAGAAGCTCAAGCATTTATCAGTAAGATTCAAACTGAAAACCGCAAAGCAACCCACAACTGTTTTGCCTACATGATTGGCGACAACGACCAAGTTCAACGTGAAAGTGATAATGGTGAGCCAAGCGGTACCGCTGGGATTCCGATTCTTGAATCGCTAAAGCTTGCCAAAATTCATGACGTGGCAGCCGTTGTAACTCGTTATTTTGGCGGAATTAAACTTGGTGCCGGTGGTCTTATCCGTGCATATAGCAATACAACTACCGAGGCTATTCAGCAAGCAGGACTAATCCAACGCGTTAAACAGGCAACTCTCCAGATTACTGTTGCCTATTCCCAACATGACTCACTCTTGTACTACTTGAAAGAAAATAACCTAGAAGTCGCGGGCGAAGAATACGGTGTGAATGTTTTAACCACCGTCTATGTTAACGAGGACGAATTGGCAACTGTAAAGCAAGCGCTAACGAACCGTTTTAACGATCAATTACAGATTACGGAGGGACCTAAGCGATTTAATGAAATTCCATACCAAAATTAATGTACAGTTGAAAAATGACCCATTCAACAAGGTGATTGTGATTTAACTTTATAATATTTAAAAAGGGGCTGGCAAAAAATTTTTTCCAGTCCCTTTCGTATTTTTATTGTTTAACTGACCGGTAGTAACTAATCCATACAATAACCGCAAAAACTGTCAGTAATGCAAATGCTCCTTGTGTGCCGACCGCTGTCGAAATACTGCGGTTAACGTGTAAGTGAGCCTGGCTTGTGGCAACAATCATCGCTACCAATGATGTTCCAATTGCACCAGCAAACTGTTGGAGGGTATTCAAGATTGCATTGCCTTGCGGGGAATTTTCCTTACCAACCACTGTTAAGGCACTGGTCATTACACTTCCCATACACATCCCCATCCCAGCCATATAAAAGATGTATACAATCGCAATAAACAGGTTACTCAAATGGCGGCTCATTACGGTAAAAAGCAGCAACGATAGCAAGCATAGCGTTATCCCTAATAATATTGGCTTTCGTGCACCAAAACGGTCTAAGATCCGCCCGCCTAACGGAGCAAAAAGAGCCCCGGCAAAACCTGCTGGCAAAACAACTAAGCCTGCCACCATTGCAGTATTACCATTAACTAGCTGAATATAGTTCGGTAATAAGAACGCAAATCCTAATGAAATCAACTGGGTAAGGAAAAATCCCAATACATGCCCAGTAAATAACGGATTTTTGAATAAGCGTAATTGTAGAATCGGTTGGTTAATTGTCAACGAACGCCAAACCAAGCCACTCATGCCAGCCAGTCCTACTAGGATCGCTCCACCGACGTTCAAACTAATAAATGGCTGGCTACCGAGATTACTAAATCCAGTTACTAAACCAGTGAAAAGGCAGATAATCATCAGCATACTCAACAGGTCAACATGTTGACGGCGAATAACAGACTTTTGCGTAATCCCCCATTCTCCTAGCAATAGTGAAATAAAGAGCAATGGAAGCAAGAGATAGAAAACCCAGCGCCAATTAAGCTGACTGGCAACAATCCCGCCAAAAGTCGGACCAATTGCTGGGGCAACTCCGGTAATTAAGTTACCAACGCCCATCATTAGGCCAATCTTACTTGCTGGAACCTGCTCCATAATAATATTAAACATTAATGGTAGGGCAATTCCCGTACCAATCCCCTGAATTGCTCGGCCAATCAATAACACGGTAAACGTTGGCGCTAGCGCATCAATCACTACTCCGCTAATAAAGAGTAAAATTGCTGACGTAAATAAGCTTTTAGTTTTGAATGAGCTTTTTAAAACCGCCGACAACGGCACAATAATTGCTACTAGCAATAAATAAATTGATGTAATCCATTGAACCGTATTCGTTGTAATCGCAAATTCACGCATCAAAATCGGAAACGTGACATTCATCGAAGTTTCCACAATAACGCCACAAAAGGACATTAACCCTGTTGCCACAATTGCTGCAATAACTTTTGGTGAAATTTTATCATTCATTATCCTAGTTCCCCCTTGATAATTGACGTTAAAAATTGCTCAATTACGGTAATTTCATCTTCACTAAATGCAGCTTTAATTCGGGCTTCATAATCTTTTAAATATTGACTGACAATCGGCACCAACTCTTTCCCAGCGGTTGTCAGCGCTACTACTTTTTGCCGATGATCGCTGGGGGAAATATCACGGGTAATAAGACCTTTTTTCGCCATCCGTTGTAATAGCACCGTTGTCGTTGACCGCTTAATCCCAAATTCAGATTCAATTTGGTGTTGGTCGCAACTATTTCCCGGGAAATGAGTTAAAAAATCAATAATTGACATTTGCGTTCCCGTCAAGTCATATTGCTGAGCAAAGACGTTCATTTCGTGATTTATTTTATTATTGGCCTGTTTTATCAGGCGCCCCATCATCTCGTTCATTTTCTCTCCTTTTTGTTAGCAAACTAACAAAATTATATAACATTCGCTTATAAAATCAATAAAAAAAAGAGCCTTAGCAGCTAGGAATTGACGTGTACCCTTAAAGTTGGAACCTGTATGTTCTTGCTTTAAAATTGAATAAATATTTTTCTAGGCAACTA
>NZ_RDBR01000014.1 GCF_009663775.1 Lactobacillus sp. 0.1XD8-4 | reverse complement strand
AGGGGACAGCAAATGTCCTCTTTTTTGTATAAAAAATCTGGCATAGAATTTTCATCCATACCAGAAAGTGTATACCCTAATTAGCGAAAGTAAGCTTAGGGAAATATTCCTTAGGCTTTTTTATTTCCCAGGAAATAGTGGAGGGTAAACTTTTTGTTAAGGCGACATAAGAATTATCGCTTTTTGACAAGAGTTAGTTATAATATTTAATAGGATATTATGCTGAAAAAGGAGAGCCACTTATGAAAATTTTAGTTGTCGATGATGATAAAGAAATTGTTCAATTACTTGAGATCTACATCCGTAATGAAGGATACGATCCAATTTCTGCTTATGATGGTAAGGAAGCATTGACAAAATTAAATACCAATCCTGATATTGGCCTCGTTATCCTCGACCTAATGATGCCGGAAATTGATGGCATGGATGTTATTAAGCGGGTACGTAAAGATTCTGATATTCCGATTTTAGTTCTTTCTGCTAAAACTGGTGATATGGATAAGATCCAAGGATTGATTACCGGTGCTGATGACTATGTTACAAAACCATTCAATCCATTAGAGGTAATGGCACGAGTCAAGTCATTATTACGGCGTAGTCAAGGAGAAGTTACTAATGATCAACCGGACGTATTAAATGTTGGTCCATTGACGATTAATAAGGATTCTCATGAAGTAAAGACCATCAAGGGGGATGTGATTCAGTTAACCGCTCTTGAATTTGGAATTTTATACTTGCTTGCTAGTCATCCTAACCGCGTTTTTTCTGCCGATGATATTTTTGAACGGGTATGGCAGCAAGAAAGTGTTGTTTCTGCTAAAACTGTAATGGTACACGTAAGCCATTTACGAGATAAGATCGAAGAAGCAACTAATGGGGAGAAAGTTATCCAAACAGTTTGGGGCGTTGGTTATAAGATTGAAGACCATTAGTTTGTATTTTTGATGATGTGGAGGAAAAATCGTGAAGTTAACGGGGCGTGAGAAGAGTTCACTAATATTAGAAGGGGTAGTGACTGTTATCTTGCTCTTGCTGCTGAACATGGCAGTGATTGTAATTATTCAAGATGCTATTCAATCTAACCCGGGGGTAACAAATGGGATTTTTATGATAAAGCAATCATTGCGCGTTGGCCCCCTGCAAGCGCAAATTTGGAGTTACCAACGGATCTTAATTGCATTTCTGGTAATTATTGATATTTGGGTTGTTTGGTGGCGTTTGCGGCGCCGGTACCACCTATATCAAATGAATCATATCATTGCTGAGTTACACTATATTGCCCAAGGACACTTAGACCATCGAATTCCGTTTAGATTAAAGGGAAACCAGCAGCATGTTATCACGAGTGTTAATGCGCTCGTTGATAGTGCAGTTCGTTCGATGGATGATGAACGGAAGATTGAGAAGTCTAAAGATGAGTTGATTACAAATGTTAGCCATGACTTACGGACGCCGCTGACCAGTATTATTGGTTACCTTGGGTTAATCGAGGATAAACAGTACCGTAGTGAAGAAGATATTCTCAAATATACTCATACCGCTTATGAGAAAGCTAAGCAAATGAAAACATTAGTTGATGACCTCTTTGAATACACTAAGGTTCAGCAGCATGGTGCACCAGTTAATATCATGAAGATCGATCTTAACCAATTAATAGAGCAGCTTACGGCGAGCTTTGAACTTGAGGCTCAACACCGTGGGATTGAGATTACGTCATCTGTCATTCCCAATCCATTAATGATTGAAGCTGATCCGGAAAAGTTGGGCCGAGTATTCAATAACCTTGTATCAAATGCGTTTAAATATGGCAATGGTGCAAGCTATATCCGAATTGATGCCCGTCAAGAGCGAGAGATGGTCGTGGTAAAGGTCGCTAATGATGGAACGCCAATCCCCGCGGAATCATTAGAGCACCTTTTTGAACGTTTTTACCGTGCAGAAGCTTCCCGTTCACGTGCGACTGGTGGAACTGGATTAGGTTTAGCGATTGTCAAAAGTATCATTGACCTCCACCATGGTAGCGTCCGTGTGACGTCAAATGAGGATGAAACAGCATTTATTGTGACGTTACCATTAAAACAAGATAAAGAAAAAAATAATCAAAAGTGAGAAAAAAGTCCAAAATCATGTGATTTTGGACTTTTTTCTTCCTCCGTTATATTCAACGTATTTGTTATGTGGTAGACTAAAGAAGCATTGTGTCACGTAATATTTAGAAAAAAGATACAAATTATTGGAGGAAATTCTGTGGCTAAAGCACAAATAAATCCAGAAAAGGCACGCTGGCTTGAGGTGCTTGGTGTCTCAATGCCGTTGTGTCTTAGTTATATTCCGATTGGATTGGCCTGTGGTATCTTGCTGCATGCGGCAGGTTTTAACTTTATCATGATCTTGCTGGTGTCAGTATTGGTCTTCTCTGGTGGAGCCCAATTTATCTTGGCATCCTTATTAACTGTAAATTCACCATTAAGTACGATTTTTCTTTCGTTGTTCTTCTTAGAATTACGTTATGCATTATTAGGCTCCAGTTTATCAAAATATATTAAGCAAAAGTCAGCTCGCTTTATTTTGATGTTTTCAGCCTCAATGAATGACGAAAATTATGCCATTAATTATATGAAGTTTGCAACTGATAAGAAGTGGACACCCGATGATGCGTTATTAGTTGAGTATTATTCGCTCGCTGCATGGTCGATCTCTAACATGGTTGGTGGATTAATTGGCGGAGCAATCTCAATTGATCTTGAAGTTGTTGATTTTGCTTTGACAGCCTTATTCTTATACATGATTGTTATGCAGGTTCAAAACCACTTAAGTTTTGTTATTTGTATTCTGGCATCAATCCTCGGTGTATACTTCCTTGTTTTGACTAAGAATACCTTAGGATTGATTATTGCGACCCTACTGGCTTCATTCGTTGGTTTTATGATCGAAAATACGGTTCGTCATCATAGTAAGGACCCTGGTAATAACTGGTTCTTGACTAAAATGTTCAGACCGAAAATTACTAAGACAACGCTTGAAGATAAGCAGGCACAAGAAAAGAAAGAAATTAAAGAAGTTGAAAACCTGGAAAACAAGATTGAAGATGTGGTTGAACGTCACGACAAACACAATGACGACACGCCACACCATGATGAGGGTTAGACATGGAACAACTATTAAGCAATAAAATCTTTTACCACATTATAGTGATTATATTAGCGGCAATTGCGGCTTTTATACCTCGTTATTTACCGGTATTATTCTTTTCAACCCGGAAAATTCCTGAATGGTTTAATGAATGGATGAAGTACGTGCCGGTAAGTCTTTTTGCGACATTAGTTGTAAAGGGAATATTTGTTGACAGTTCATACAACTTTATTGCATTCGGTCACGTTGAACAGATTATTGCTGCATTGATTGTTATTGTAATTGCTTACTTTACGCGGTCAATGTCAATATCAGTTATTGCTGGCTTAGTTGCAGTTTGGTTATTGAGTTTAGCGTTATAAGAGCAGTTTTGTTATAATTGAATTGAGCTTTTAAACGGTGGATTGGTTTCTGACTTGTGGAGAAGCCAGTCCATTTATTTTTCAAGGAAGTGAGTGCGTTGGATTTTAAGCAGATAATCGCGTTTGTCAACCTTGGTAACACCTTAGATTATCAGCTGGCCGCAAAGAAGTCAGCATTAACAGTTGATGAATTAGTTAAAGAAATCAAAAACCTAGAACAGGAATTAGTTGTACCGCTGATTCGCGCTAATGGTGGAGCTGTTGAGCTAACAGCAATCGGTAAGACTATTCTTCCATTGGCTGAGCAAACAGTTCAAGGACAGGCACAGCTTTTAACGACAGTTGCGGACTACAAAAAGAAAGAAGCCCAACAAGCAGTTAAACTTACGGTCCTGCCGGCATTTGCTAATTATGCTATTGCGCCGTTGATTGAACAATTAAGCCAGCAGCATAAAATGACGATCACTGAGGACAATAATCCATTAACGTCATTACAAGAGGGGCAGAGTAACATAGCATTTATCAGTTATCCAGATGCTGATCAGTTAAGTGATGATATTGAATTGATCACGGTCGGGACTGATCGATTAGCAGCCTATGTTCCCGCTCGTAATCCGATTTCTCAGCATTCAACCTTGAGCCTTGAGGATTTAAAGGCTGAAAAATTCTTAACCTTAAATCATCAGACTCCGTTTGCTAAGTTTGTGCAACAGGTTTGCTCAGCTGCCGGTTTTGAGTTATATTCTGTTTTTGAAGGTGAACGTGGTCAAACTCTTGTAAATATGGTTGCCCTAGGGATGGGTGTGACGTTGTTAATGGAACAGTCAGTTAGCAACAAGCTTGACAGCAAAGTCGTTAAAATCCAGATTGAGCCTGCAATTACTCAACAATTAGCTTTTGCACGGCTTAAAGATGCTGAGCGGACACCAGAGCAAGAAGCATTATGGCAGGCACTAAAAGATTCAGCAAAAAATTAGAAAAAAGATTTGACAATTTAAGATAATGCGCTTATTATCATTAATAACAAAAATACCTTTAACTTAGTCCTGTGAGGCTAAGAAGGATTTAATTGAGCGTTTAAGTATTCCCTTCTTAGCTATTGCTGAGGAGGTTTTTCTTTAAGCAATAGCAGTAGAAATGCGCCA
Organism: Lactobacillus sp. 0.1XD8-4; assembly: GCF_009663775.1. Lineage (GTDB taxonomy): Bacteria > Bacillota > Bacilli > Lactobacillales > Lactobacillaceae > Limosilactobacillus > Limosilactobacillus walteri. The sequence goes on along the minus strand of NZ_RDBR01000014.1, from coordinate 37,865 downwards.
GTGAAATCAGATAGGTATTTTGAAACGACCGACCATTTAAATGTTCCAGAGAGGACATAACGGTGTGTTGTTTTTAGCCTTTTTGATACCCTAAAAACAAACAGCGATGACTCTCTATGGATAAATGGAAAGTCATCGCTGTTTTATTTTAACTTAGATTGGAAAAGGAGCGCTATTTGATGATTAGTACTGAAAGAATTCAACCAAACTTAGTAACTGTTGCAGAGATGGATGCGGAAGATGCCATTGATTTGATTCATGAAGCTCAGGCATATAAGGCGGGTAAGCAAACGAATCTTAATGCTCCAGCCTACGCGGTAAATCTTTTCTTTGAAAATTCGACGCGAACTAAGACCAGTTTTCAGATGGCTCAAATGAAGTTGGGGATGCATGTATTAGAATTTGAAGCAGGTACAAGCTCGGTCAAAAAGGGTGAGAGCCTTTATGACACCGTCAAGACAATGGAATCAATCGGGGTTAACATTGCCGTTATTCGCCACCCGGAAAATGAATACTATAAGCAATTGGTTAATCGTCCTGATCTTAAAATCGGAATCGTTAATGGTGGTGACGGTAGCGGCCAGCATCCATCCCAGTGTTTACTTGATATGATGACGATTGATGAAGAATTTGGCGGCTTTAAGGGATTGAAGGTATTGATTATCGGCGACCTGAGCCATTCACGTGTTGCGCACTCAAATGCAATGATGCTTAACCGCTTAGGAGCCGACGTTTATTTTGCCGGCCCAGAAAAGTGGTATGACCCAACCCTTGAACAGTACGGAACATTCGGTGATTTTGATGAATTGCTTCCGCAAATGGATGTTGTTAATTTATTGCGAGTACAAAACGAACGGTTAACAACGGCTGACGGACAAGCGTTTAATGCCGATCAATACCACCAAGCATACGGCCTTACTCTTGAACGTGCTGCCAAGATGAAACCGGGAGCAATTATTATGCATCCGGCGCCTGTTAACCGGGGAGTAGAAATCGATAGCTCCTTAGTTGAAGCGCCTAATTCGCGGATTTTTCAACAAATGACCAATGGTGTCTATACTCGGATGGCAATTTTAAGCCGGGTGCTTCGTTACCAAGGGTTGATGTAAGCAGGAGAAGATGATGAGCAACGCAATATTATTAACAAGCGGACGACGAGTACTAGCAGGTGAACTTGTTAAAAGCGATGTACTAATTACTGATGGTAAAATCGTTGCAATCGATAATGAGATCACGGCCCCATCTAATGCAAAGAAAGTTGATTTGCATAATAACTTAATCACGCCGGGGCTTGTTGATGTCCATGTCCACCTGCGCGAACCAGGCTACACCAATAAGGAAACTATTGCGACTGGCAGTGCGGCCGCAGCTCATGGGGGATTTACAACAATTGCTGCAATGGCTAACCTTAATCCAACATGTGACACACCAGAACGGTTTAAAAAACAAGTTCAGCGCAACCAAACAGATGGGCGGGTGAAGATCCTCCAATATTCACCGGTGACGATCGGCCGTGCTGGCAAAAAAGTTGTTAATATTGCGAACCAGTTTGCAGCCGGTGCGCGTCTCTTTAGCGATGATGGCGCAGGAATTCAAGATGCTGGGGTTGTTTACCAAGCAATGAAAGAGTTAGCACGGGTGGGAGCACCATTTTGTGACCATGCTCAAGATAACCAGTTGGCTCAAAAAGGGGTAATTAACGCTGGTCCAGTAGCAGATAGACTTTCCCTTCCCGGAATGCCAGCAATTAGTGAAACAGCTCAGATTGCACGTAACCTTGTGATTGCCCAAGTAACCGGCGTCCATTATCATGTTTGCCATGTTTCAACAAAAGAAAGTATCGACCTTATTCGTCATGCTAAACAAATTGGTATTAACGTAACTTGTGAAGTGACGCCTCACCATTTGCTATTGGCTGATGCGGATATTAAAGAAGACGATGCTGAATTTAAGATGAATCCCCCGCTGCGTCGACGAATTGACCAACAAGCATGCTTAATTGGCTTGCTTGATGGAACAATTGATTGTATTGCGACCGATCACGCTCCCCATACAGATGCAGAAAAACACCAAGGGTTCCTAAATTCACCAAATGGAATTGTAGGTTCAGAGACGGCGTTTGCCCTTCTCTACACTCGCTTTGTTAAGCCAGGAATCTTTACCCTTGAACAATTGATTCAGTGGATGAGTGTGAAACCACAAGCGATTTTTAACTTACCTGATGTTGGTTTATTGCGAGTAGGTGATCCGGCTGATATTGCCATCGTTGATATTGACCACCAAGATGAAATAATGGCAGATCAGTTTTTCTCGAAGGGTCATAATACGCCATTTATTGGCGACAAGGTATGTGGGATGACTAAGCAGACTTATGTTGATGGAAAACTCGTGTACATGGAGGAATAGATAATGCAATTAGCAAACCGGCTAGCAGTGGAACTTCCAGGTCTATCGTTAAAAAATCCGGTAATTGCTGCAAGCGGAACATGTGGTTATGGGCAGGAAACTGCAAAGGTATATAATCTGAATAATTTAGGATCATTAGTATTAAAATCAACGACGCTTAAACCACGCCAAGGTAATCCCCGACCGCGTGTCTGTGAAACCACGGCTGGTTGGCTGAACGCAAATGGCCTTCAGAATGTGGGCATTACTGTGGCAACTAATGAGAAAATTCCATGGTTGCGGGATAACTTCCCGCAACTACCAATTATCGCTAGTGCTGCAGGATTTTCTGAAGACGAATATGTTGCGGTTGTAGCGCGGTTAGCGGATACTGCGGGGGTAAAAGCGATTGAATTAAATGTTTCCTGTCCTAACGTTAAGCACGGTGGGCTGGCGATGGGAACTGATCCAGAAGTACTTCAAAGATTAACGGCAAGAGTAGTAAAGGCAGCTCACGGAATCCCGATTTATGTCAAGCTAACACCAAATGTCACCAACATTGTACCCTTAGCTAAGGCGGCAGAACGTGGCGGTGCAAACGGCTTAACCATGATTAACACGCTTACGGGCTTGAGCATTAACCTTAAAACGCGGCGTCCAGTATTAGCAAATGTGACGGGCGGCTTATCAGGTCCAGCGCTTAAACCACTAGCTTTGCGAATGATTCACCAAGTTCGTCAAGTATCGTCATTGCCAATTATTGGCGTTGGCGGGATTGAATCTGCTGAAGATGTGCTGGAATTTATGATGGCGGGAGCGAATGCAATCGAAGTTGGTGCCGCTAGTTTCCACGATCCGCTAGCGTGTCTTAAGATTATTGCTGATTTACCAGTAGTGATGGATCGTTACGGAATAAAAAAACTAACAGACTTATGGGAGGTAAGATTTTGAAACGCTTTGTGCCAATGGTAGCGATTGATGTTGCAACTAAACAAGAAGCAATTAGCTTATTTGACCAGTTAATGACTGCTGATCCCCAACCAATTGTAAAAATTGGCATGGAACTGTACTACGGTTTAGGTCAAGCAATTGTTCAAGAAGCTAAGAAACGAGACTTTAAGGTTTTCTTAGATTTAAAACTATATGACATTCCCCATACTGTTCAGCGGGCAATGGCAGCGATTGGCCGGCTCGGTGTTGACTTTACGACAATCCATGCTGCTGGCGGGAATGAAATGCTACGGGCCGGGCTGAGTGGCTTGAATGAAGGAGCAAAAGAAGCGGGGCTCATCCCTGCTAAGTTATTGGCAATTACGCAGCTGACATCAATTGATGACCAGATTCTTCATGCGCAGCAGCATGTAGATTTATCCCTAATCGAATCAGTTCAAAACTATGCGAAGCTTGCTGAACAAGCCGGTTTAGCTGGTGTTGTCTGTTCAGCTCATGAAATAAAAGCAATTCGTAAAGTAACGGGAGCTAACTTCTTATGTATAACTCCGGGCATTCGTCCAGTCCAAGCAGTTAAAGATGATCAAAAACGGGTAGTAACCCCTGCCCAAGCGCGACAAAATGGCAGTAATGGAATTGTAGTTGGCCGACCAATCACACAAAGCAATGTGCCTGTAACGGCCTACCGCCAAATCGCCCAAGCATTTTTAGGATAAGGAGAAAAATAATGACATATTCACAACGTGTTGCTCAAGCCCTGCTAGATATTCATGCAGTAACCCTCAGCCCAGATAAGCCGTTTACCTGGGCAAGCGGACTCCAAGCTCCGATTTACACTGATAACCGATTAACGATTTCATATCCCGTAGTTCGTCAAGCAATTTTTAATGGAATGGTTGAGCAAATAAAACTTCATTTTAGTGATGTGGAAGTAATTGCGGGAACCGCGACGGCTGGAATCCCCCATGCAGCGTGGGTCGCCCAAACGATGGAACTACCATTGATTTATGTGCGAACGAAACCCAAGGACCACGGTCAAGGCAAGCAGATTGAAGGTACGCTTAAAGAAGGACAACGGGTGGTTGTAATTGATGACCTAATTTCAACTGGTGGTAGTGTCCTAAATGCTGTGCGTGCGGTAAATAATGCTGGCGGGAAAGTCGTGGGAGTTATTGCAGCCTTTACATATGGGTTATCCGCGGCTACGCAAAATTTTATGGCAAATGGGTTGAAATATTACGCTGTTACAGATTATATGACGTTGATTAATGTTGCAAAGGAAGCTAATGAAATTAGTGATGAGCATTTAAAGTCGTTACAGGAATGGCGAAATGACCCCCTAAGGTGGAGCAAGCAACATGCTTCATAATTAAAAGAGGGATTACGATACAAAAATCTATTTACTAGTTAAAATCCGAACGTAAAAGAACTTCAGAGCGCGGGGAGACCGAACTCTGAAGTTCTATTTTTTATTGCTTATCTTCCCATACTTTTTGCAACATGGGGTAACGGAGATCACCAACTTGGACTACTTGGTAATCAGCAGCGGTTAATTTAGCCGCATCACCAATTCCAATGGCAACGGCATCAGCGTTATGAATAGCTAGTAGTTGTTTGGCAGTGGTGCCAATTCCAATGCAGTCACTACCGACTAAATTCATTTTCTCAATTGCAGCTGAATAAGGATTATCAGCAGTAGTTTGGATAATTTCATCGACATAATTGTCAAGACCAACTTGTTTGAGGATTGATTGTGCATCCCCGGTTGAATCAATAACTGCAATTTTGACATAGTGGTCATAAAGGTTGAGGAGGAGGCGTTTAATCCCTGGAAGCTGGTCGTCTTCGCGGAGATCATCAGCACTTTCTTCCAGCATCTGCTGCCATTCAGCGATCATTGCAGCTTTTTCATTCGCATCTGGTGTGGTATTAAAATGTTTTAAGACTAGGGCAAGTCCTTCTGCTGGCGTTGTATTTGCAAATTGGCTAGTGAGTTTGCCCGGAAGTCCCATTCCAAATTCATACATGGCAAATTTTTGCCAGGCTGCAAATGCTAGCTTATTAGAGTCAATGAAAATATTATTAAATGAAAAAATCGCGCCTTCCATGTTTCTTACGTCCTTTCGTATCAAATTACTAAGTTTATTTTAGCGTAATTAAAAATGAAAGGGAATACATGGTGCGCGACTTATTAATTAGGCATGAATTTTAGAACTATTAGCCGCGTAAGCAATCTTTTTAGTATCCATATATTCAGTAATTTGATTAATAGTAATGAACGGGACTTGGGTGCGATTGGCAAGTTCAAATAGGCTGTCACGGCGAGCCATTGTTCCATCGCTTTTGAGTACTTCAATAATGACAGCGACTGGCGGTTTACCAGCTAAGTATGCGAGGTCAACGGCTGCTTCAGTATGGCCTGTCCGGTCACGCAAGCCCCGGGGTTGAGCGTATAGTGGTTGAATGTGTCCTGGACGATTAAAATCGGTAGCTTTAGCATCTGGTTTAGCGATTTGTCGAATGGTTGCGGCACGATCAAAAGCAGATACTCCAGTTGTAACGCCAGTGGCTTCTAGAGTACCATCAATCGTGACCATGAATGGTGTTTGGTGTGGATCGGTACTATGCTTTACCATCGGCCGAAATGCGAGCCGGTCAGCGATATCTTCACTGACTGGTACACACATTAGACCATTGGCTTCATTTAACATTTCGTAAACCGTGCTGGCATCGATTCCATCACCGAGTGCAACAAGATCGCCTTCATTTTCGCGGCTTTCGTCATCAGCTAAAATAATGTATCCGCCATTTACTAAGTGATTTAGTGCATCTTCGACAGTTGAGAATTGACTTTGCATAATTTGAATAGCTCCTTTGCAATTTGAAAAGTAACAGGACAACAACATTCGAATGTGTCACTATAATAACGAACTATTTTATTTAAATCAACCTGTTTATAAAATAAATAACGAACTTTATTAAGGCGAATAATAATTAAAGTTAATAAAAAGAGCGTGATAGAAGCCGTTTATGACTTCATCTTCACGCCCCTTTGTGTACTGCGCAATGTTAAGAGCCTTATGTCACAGCTCCTTGTTATTTTGTTATATAGTCACGCGTCATCGGCAAATCCTTGCCAGATGGGCCCTTAGTAATTAAGTACTGAATAACGTCAATATTTCCTGATTCAAATGATGCAGCGCATGCTTGGAGATAAAGATCCCACATTCGTGTGAAACGTTCACCCATCATATCAAGAATCTGCGCTCGATGTTCATTGAAGTTCATATCCCAAATTTCAAGCGTCCGTTGGTAGTGACGCCGAAGCATTTCAATATCAGCAATTTGCATATGGTTTTCTTCGATATGCCCGATCATTTCTTCGAGGCCGGGGATGTAGCCGCCGGGGAAGATGTATTTATTAATCCAGCCGTTATAAGCTCCACCTTGCTGGCGAGTAATCCCGTGGATTAAAGCCACCCCGTCATCGGCAAGGTAACCTTGAATATCTTTGAAGTAAAGACCAAGATTTTCTTTACCGACGTGTTCAAACATGCCGACTGAAGTAATGTAGTCCCACTTTTGGTCACCAAGTTCACGGTAATCAATTAGCTTGACTTCAGCCACATCTTGAAGGCCTTCATCTTCAATTCGGTTCTTAACTAGCCGGTATTGTTCTTCACTTAGGGTAACGCCAGTAACTTTTAACCCGTATTCCTTAGCAGCAGTTAACATCAAGGTTCCCCAGCCACAGCCAATATCAAGTAAAGTCTTACCTGGTTTGGGATCGAGTTTCTTTAGGATGTGGTGAACCTTATCAATTTGCGCTTTTGTAAGGTCATCGTGGTTGCCGTTAGTAAAGTAGGCGCATGAGTAAGTTAAAGTATCGTCAAGCCACAATTTATAAAAATCATTACCAACATCGTAGTGGCTTTGAACGTCGTTTTCACTTTCCTTTTCTGAGTGACCTTGTTTAGGGAGGAACTTACGGAATTTAGAACTCCGCATAAAGCTGTCGGCACTCTCATACGCTGACTCGATTAATGCTTGAATACTACCTTGGATTTCAATCTTTTTATCCATGTAGGCTTCCCCGAGGGCAATCGAGGCGTTCTTGGTAATATCACGAATCGGAATTTTCTCCTTAAAAGTGATTGTTACTTCTGGGGTTCCGTCACCATAAATGACACTTGAACCATCCCAAAACACAATCTTTACGGGAATAGTAAATGAGTGCTTTAATAATGACTTGTAGAACGTCTTTTCTAACATGAAACGCTTCCTTCTTTCTCCAATAATAGTATTTATTATAACACCCTTAAAATAAAAGTGTTTTAAGACAATTTTAGAAAAATATTTCGTGAGAAAGCGGTAAAATTAATTGTTGGAGAAATAAAAGCTTGATATTATGCTAATTAAGAGAAAAACGGGAGATGGTTAGATGACAGAAGCATGGCACCATTTCATTGAAAATGTGAAGTTGCGCCGTTTTACAGTCTTGTTATTGATTGTGATTGTACTATGGTTAATGCGGTCAATGATGAACTTGATATTATTCACCTTTATTTTGACATACCTTGTAGTAAACTGGGTCCGACTGGTACAACGCTGGTTACCACGGTTATCGACATCAATAACCGTGGTTGCGACCTATGCCTTTTTACTGATTGTATTATATTTAGGTGTAACTCGTTATTTACCTATTTTGTCCCACCAAGTGGTGAAAATGGTTAATTCAGTGGTGAAATTCTATAGTACCCATCAAGCAACTATGATTTACCGTTATATTAATCATTACGTAAGTACCGCCACGATTATGACCCAAGTTCGGCATGGGTTAACGATTGCGGTAAGCACCTTAACGAGTATCGGGGCAATTACTGTTTCATTTGTAATGTCACTAATTCTAAGTTTCTTCTATACTTTAGAATTAAAGCAAATGAATGAATTTTCTCATAGTTTCTTAGATAGCGACTTCGGTTGGTTTTTCCAAGATATCGATTATTTCGGTAAAAAATTTGTAAACACATTCGGGGTTGTTCTTGAAGCACAATTCTTTATCGCTATTTGTAACACCGTTATTACGACAATCGGCTTACTTTTTATGAAGATGCCGCAAATTTTTGCGCTATCACTGATTGTGTTTATCTTTAGCTTAGTGCCAGTTGCCGGGGTGATTATTTCAACGATTCCGTTAGCGATGGTCGGTTATTCTGTCGGAGGTGTACGGGATGTTGTCTATATTATTATTATGATTATCATCATCCATACTTTGGAAGCGTATGTTCTTAATCCGAAATTTATGTCGAGCCGCACGGACCTACCAATTTTTTACACTTTCATCGTACTATTGATTGGTGAAAATCTGTTTGGCACCTGGGGACTAATTGTCGGCGTTCCTATTTTTACCTTCTTGTTAGATGTATTAGGCGTAAAGCCGATTCATGGGCCAAAGAGAGCAAAAAAACGAAGTGGGCAAGCTTAAAAAAACGAGAAGAACAGGGAGAAGAGACAAGGCGGTTGACTTAGAACGATGATTAGCACGTTACGGGCTGATGATCATTCGTTAAAGTAGTTGCGGCTAGAAAATAAAAGTTTTTCGCAGCTTCGTCTTCATGCCCTCTCTGCATACACAAAGGGGACTCTAGCGTTCGGTTTTTTCCGAATACTAGAGCCCTTTTGTATCCTACGCTATAGAATTTTAAATTATGCAGGATCCCTATATCATAACTGATTTTCACGAACTATTTATTGAATTAGCGAATGTAATGTTAATTATTGTCGAACTTATTTCCCTAAATTAATGAAAAAGTATTTTGTTAGTGTATAATAAAATTGAGTTAGTTCACTAGAAAGGAAGTTGATATTCATGACAGATATTGAAATTGCAGATCAGGCGACCCTTGAACCTATTACGCAAATTGCGGACAAATTAGGCCTTTCAGCCGATCAAATTGAACAATACGGTAAGTACAAGGCCAAAATTGATTTAAACGTAAAATCATTACCAAATAAAAAACATAAGCTAATTTTGGTTACTTCGATCAATCCAACCCCAGCTGGCGAAGGAAAATCGACCGTTTTAATTGGGCTGGGGGATGCGATGAACCAATTAAACTATCAAACAACGATTGCCATGCGTGAACCATCGATGGGACCAGTTTTTGGAATTAAAGGTGGTGCTACTGGTGGGGGCTATAGCCAAGTAGTGCCGATGGAAGATATCAACTTAAACTTTACTGGTGATCTGCATGCGTTAACAAGTGCCAACAATACTTTGGCAGCGTTAATCGATAATTATATCATGCGTGATAATGAGATGAATTTAGATCCGCGACGGGTTATTTGGAAGCGGGTTGAAGATGTTAATGACCGAGCATTACGGCATATTATCACCGGACTTGGTGGCCCGATGGCAGGTGTTCCACGTGAAACAGGTTTTGATATTACTGCCGCTTCAGAATTAATGGCCATTCTATGCCTTTCTACCAGCTTGCATGACTTGAAACAACGGATTAGCCGAATCGTCGTTGGATATACATATGACAAGGAACCTGTTACAGTTGGTCAGCTTAATTTTCAAGATGCGATTACGATTATCTTAAAGGATGCCTTAAAGCCTAACCTTGTTCAAACTCTCGACCACACGCCAACAATTATTCATGGTGGTCCGTTTGCTAACATTGCGCACGGTTGTAATAGTGTTCTTGCTACGCAGACTGCCTTAAACCTATCTGATTACACGGTTACTGAAGCTGGCTTCGGTGCGGATTTAGGTGGGGAAAAGTTCCTTGATATTAAGCAACGTGTTCTTGGCAAGCACCCTGATGCAATTGTGATTGTCGCAACTGTACGGGCTCTCGAATACAATGGTGGGGCTAAGCTTGCGGACTTAAATGAAGAACAACTAGCTGCCCTTCAAAAGGGGATGGCTAATCTTAATCGTCATATCAAAAATATGCAGCTTTACGGGTTGCCGATTGTGGTTGCCATCAATCATTTTGTTACTGATACTGATAAAGAAATTCAAATGATTAAGGATAACTGTGCCAAGCAAAATGTTGAAGCAATTTTAACTGATGCGTGGGCAAAGGGGGGTGCCGGTACTCATGATCTTGCCAATAAGGTCGTTGAGCTTGCTGACAGTCCAAGTGAATTTACCCATATTTATGATGTTCAAGTTGACGACTTACAAACTAAGCTTGAGAAGATTGCTAAACAGATTTATGGGGCCAAGGAAGTATCGTTTAGCCGAAAAGCGCAGAACCAACTGAAACGTTTTGCTGACTATGGGTGGAATGATTTGCCGGTATGTATTGCCAAGACCCAGTATTCATTTACCGATGATCAAAAGCAATTGGGAGCACCAACCGACTTTGTCTTCCATATTCGGGAATTAGTGCCAAAGATTGGTGCGGGTTTTGTTGTGGCATTAGCTGGTAACATGATGACCATGCCTGGTTTGCCAAAGGAACCAGCGGCGGTAAACATGACTATTGATGATAATGGTAAAATTACCGGTTTATTTTAATAATTAACGTTAAAGCATCGATTGTGCAATTTGCTACATCGGTGCTTTTTTCACAAACTTTAAGCGGTAAAGAAGCCGAGATTATTGTCTTAATGCTTATGTGAACATACTGGCTTTCTTGTGAAAAAGAGGAATAAGGCTTACAGTAGAAATATAATGTTCTAAAAGTTTTTGGAGAGGTGAAGATCTAATGGAAAAGAAAATCCATGGTGCAGATGTTGTAGTTGATAGCCTAAGAAAACATGGGATTGACCTTGTTTTTGGTATTCCCGGCGCAAAGATTGACCGATTATTTGAAGCGTTAGACGGTCAGGGCAGTGATGATGCACCAAAGTTAATTGTTACCCGTCATGAACAAAATGCGGCCTTTATGGCTCAGGCCTATGGACGATTAACTGGTAAAACTGGAGTTGCTATTACCACGTCCGGTCCCGGAGTGGGGAATCTCGCGACAGGTCTAATGACGGCAAATGCTGAAGGCGACCCGTTGCTGGCAATTGGGGGCCAGGTCCAACGAAAAGACCTTCATCGGGCAACCCACCAGAGCACGCCGTCAACTGAAATTATGGCACCAATTACCCAGTACAGTGCTGAAATTCAAGACCCCAATAATATTTCAGAAATCATGGCAAATGCTTTTGAAGCAAGTCAGGATGCACGAAAAGGAGCAGCTTTTGTTAGTCTCCCTCAAGATGTAGATGATGCAGAGGTAACTGAAAAGCCATTACCAATCTACGAGACACCTAAGATGGGACCTGCTGATCCAAATGACTTGCAAAAGTTGGTTGAATTAATTAAACATAGTCAAATGCCAGTTATCTTGGTTGGTCAACGGGGGGCAGATGAAAAAATAACTGTTGCATTACGGCAACTGCTCAGTGATTATTCATTGCCAGTTGTTGAAACTTATCAAGCAGCGGGCGTCGTTTCACGTGAATTAGAACAGCAATCTTACTTTGGGCGGGTCGGATTATTCAGAAACCAAGTTGGTGACCAATTGCTTCAACAAAGCGATCTTGTAATTACAGTCGGATATGACCCAATCGAATATGAACCACGGAACTGGAACAAGGAAAACCAGTTGCGAATTGTTAACCTTGATACTTTACCAGCACAAATTGATAATCACTTTACCCCGATTATGCAATTAGTTGGCAATATTGCCACAAGTTTAAGTGAGCTTGATAAGCTTTTGAAGGGTTATAAGTACCCGCAAAGTGCGACTAATCAATTGATTGAGTACAAGCAACAACTTGATCAAGATAAAAAGCTTCAAGCGCCAGCCAGCAATGGGGCTAGTCATCCCTTGGCTGTTGTTCAAGCAATCCAGGAAAATGTTACTGACGATATGCGGGTTGCGTTAGATGTCGGTTCACATTATATCTGGATGGCTCGGCACTTCCGGTGCTACCAGCCACGACACCTGCTAATTAGTAATGGAATGCAAACATTAGGTGTTGGGTTACCATGGGCAATGGTTGCCGCAATGCTTTATCCTGCGCATAAGGCTGTTGCTGTTTGTGGTGATGGTGGTTTCCTCTTCTCAGGAGCAGAATTAGCAACGGCGGTTCAACATCATCTTAATGTTGTTACGATTGTTTGGAACGACGGCGGTCACTATGACATGGTGAAGTTCCAAGAAGAAATGAAATATCCCGAAGCAGCCGGAGTAAAATTTGGTGATGTTGATATTGTTAAGTATGCGGAAAGCTTTGGTGCAACAGGTTTACGGGTCGAAAAGCCAGCTGATCTTTCTAAAGTAATGAAGCAAGCATTTAATATTGACGGCCCGGTTGTTGTTGATGTTCCGGTTGATTATTCAAATAATAAAGAATTAGCAGCTAATTTAATTGATTCACAACTTGGTTAATGGAAGGATCTGATATTTATCACAACATTATATGAACACGGTACGTTAGCCTCGTTAATGGCCGGAAACTTTGATGGAACAATTACCGTTGGTGACCTCTTAAAGCACGGTTCAACCGGAATTGGTACTTTGACGGGGCTTGATGGTGAGGTTGTAATTTTAGACAACGAAGTATATCAGGCGGTTTCGAGTGGCAAAGTAAATCATATTACTGATATGGATGCAACGATGCCATTTGCGTCGGTCCACTTTCCTGCAGAGCAACAAAGCGTGACATTAAGAGATGTTAATTTTGCTAAATTGAATAACGATTTTGTAAAAGCCCACAAACTTAATAACGTTTTTGCGTTCTTAAAGTTAAGTGGAAATTTTGAACATGTTAAGATTCGAATTGCACCTAAGCAGGAAAAACCGTACCCTACCTTGCTTGAAGTGGCGCAGCACCAACCAGAATTTAGGGCAGCAAATATTTCAGGAACGATTCTGGGATATTATGCACCAGCAATTTTTGGGACAATTACGGCTGCTGGCTGGCATTTACACTTTATTAGTGATGATCGTCAATTTGCTGGTCATCTTCTTGCATTTGATGCTACTGAATTAACAGGGAGCTTTGAAGTGTTCGATAATTTAGAGCAGCATTTGCCGATTAATAATAAAGAATTTCGTGAGAGTACGGTTGATATGAGCACGCTACGCGAAGGAATTGCTAAGTCGGAAGGAAACGCAGAATAAAAGCTTGAAACATAAATAGGACTTCAAAGTTCGAATTACCGAGCTTTGGAGTCCTATTGCGTCCTACGCTATTTATACGTTAATCGGGAAAATGAGTTTCTTGCCTTATCTCATTATTTAATGGATTTATTAACTTAATAGTCACTTGGGAAAACGATATTTGCAGATTTGCGAAGTCGATACAGGGTCATATTAACAATTTTAGCTAATTCAAGCCAATGTTGATAATTAGCCTGTTGTTGCGGAGATTCTAGCTTAGTAAAAACTGCTGCAAAATCATTTAGTTCATCAGTCATAGTGTTTGCCAAGTAGTGGTTATTAATTATTTGCATGTCGCCGTGATCGTTAGAATAAGTTACTTTCTTAGTATCGAAAATGCTATCAATTACTAGGGTATCGCGAAGTCCATAGATTTCGGAATTATTATGCGTAGTAGTTGTCTTTCCCGTATTAACGGTTACATTGTAATTTGGATATTGTAATAACGCTGTGCCCTTAAGATCAATTGTTGTTTCTTTAGAAAGGGTTGCAAAATAATTTACGTTTAGCGGCTTGCCAAAAAGAGCGACGGCAGCGTAGATTCCGTAAACTCCCATATCCATTAAGGCACCACCAGCAAATTTTCGCCGAAAGATATTGGGGTAAGGAGCAGGCTGGTTAAAAACGTGATCATAACGTGACGAGTACTTCATAGCATAAAATTCAGCACCTTGGATATGGCCCATCTGGAGGAGTTGTTGTTGAATACTATGGAAAAGAGGTGTATGGATGTGTCGTGCTGCTTCAACTAACCGTGCCTGTGGATGGGCTGCTAATAAGTCTTCAATTGCTGCAAATTCTTGAGGGTTTACAAAAGCTGGTTTTTCAACAATTACACAGAGATTGTTTTTAATTGCTAAAGCTGCTTGTTGGTAATGTAAACTATTTGGCGATGCAATATAAACAACATCAAATGTCCCACTGTGCATAAAAGCATGTAAATTATCAAAAAAGAATTGGGCGCCATATTTCTTGCCGAACACTTTGGCCGTGCTAAGCTTACGTGAATATACAGCAGTAAGTTGATACTTGCCGGTATCTTGGGCGGCATGAATCATTTGGTCAGAAATAGTATGAGTTCCAATAATTCCTAATCTTAACATAAGTTAAATCTCCTGATTAGCCATTTTGTAGATCTGTACCATATCGTCATAATAGAGAACTTTAGCTGATCCTTTATGGCCGCCCGTTGCATTAGAACATGATTTAGCCATTTCCATAATTTGGGTTTCACGGGGGTGAATTCCTAATTCCGCAAAATTAGTAGGCATCCCAATCGAGTGGTAAAATTCAACCATTTTATCAATCCCAGCTAAAGCAATCTCTTCATCAGTACCTTGTTTTTGAACTTTCATTACATTTTTGGCAAACTTTACAAAACGAGGCAAGTCATTTTGGTAGACATACCGCGCCCAGCTTGGCCAGATTGCAGCGAGTCCAGCCCCGTGGGTTACATTAAACATTCCACTAACTTCGTGTTCAAGCATATGGGTTGCAAAATCCCCGCCATCATTTCCACAACCAGTTAAATTATTATGGGAGAGTGAACCAGCCCACATTACTTCTGCACGGGCATCGTAATTTTGGGGATCATGATGTAATAAAAGGGCATTCTCTTTAACGGTTCTTAAAAGCCCTTCGGCAATTGCATCTGTTAATTCCATGTTACCGCCATTAGTGAAATAACGTTCCATGGTGTGCATCATGATGTCGGTTGCACCACACTCAGTTTGAAAATCGGGGAGGTTAAGCGTTAATTCTGGATTCATAATCGCAAATTTTGGTCGAGCTAAGTCATCATCATAGGCTCGCTTTTCTTCATTCTTTTCATTTGTAATTACGGCTCCCATGCTTGTTTCACTACCAGCAGCGGCAATTGTTAATACTGAAGCAACTGGTAAACATGCCTTCGCATTACGCTGATGTTCAAAGAGTTCCCAAACATCCTTTTCGGGCTCGGCTAATCCATAGGCAATTGCCTTAGCAGTATCAATAACGGATCCACCACCGATAGTAAGAAGGAAATCAATTTTTTCACGTTTACCAAGTGCAATTCCTTCGTAGACTTTACCTAGCTGTGGATTAGGAACAATCCCATTCAATAAATGATAATTAATATTTGCGCTTTCTAAGGAGGTCGTTACCTCTTTTAACAATCCGTTTTTAACAATTCGATCGCTTCCGTAGACAATTAAGACGTTATGGCCATGGTATTTTTTAACGTATTTCCCAGTATCTTTTTGGGTTCCTTTACCAAAAAGAACTTCAGTAGGTGAATAAAAGTCAAAATTATGAATCATATTATTACCTTCCTTGTATTTAAGAGTATGACTAAATTTTACAGGGAAAGGCGGGTTGTTCATATAAAAATCCTGCCGTATATTATAAATATAAAGACAGGATTAGGAATTTTTTTATATTATAGGGAAAGGACATTACTTAAGATGAAAAAAATACCATTTATTCAAGATGCAAATGATGTTGAACATATTGCGGGGATCACAAACGCCTTTCCATATACAATGCATCGTCGTGATTTAACTACTGATGTTATCCCCTGGCACTGGCACGAAGAAGTAGAATTTAACTATGCTTATCAAGGAACAATTGAAATTCAGACTTTTGATCAGACATATATAATCAAACAAGGAGAAGCCTATTTTATTAACACGAACGTAATGGACAAAAAGCAAAAAGCTGCAGGAGCTTCTAAAACGGTTGAACACGCCCACCTTTTTCATCCGATTTTACTTGGTGGGTATTTTAATAGTGCTTTTTTCACGAAATACTTAAACCCTGTTTTAAAAAATCGTTCCGTTGAGGTTTTAGTGATTCGGGAATCTAACCCGACTGGCAAAAAGTTTATCAGTCTGCTTCATCAGCTAACGGAATTGGCAGACCAAGCTGATAAGGAATTTGAAATTCGTAATCTCCTTTCGCAAGCCTGGTTAACGCTAATCGCTGAAATCAGCTTTCAAGAACAGCATCGACGATTAAAAGTCAGCCCACGTGAACGAAGTAAAAGTATTTTAGCGTACTTGCATCAACACTATGCGGAAAAAGTAACAATTAATGACATTGCAACTGCGGTAAATGTTAGTCCCAAAGAATGTATTCGGTCATTTAAAAAGAATCTTCATCAGACGCCGGTTGAGTATTTATTGAACTATCGGATTGAGCAGGCAAAAAAACTATTGCGTCAGTCAGAACTTTCAATCACAGATATTGCTCTGCAAACCGGCTTTAGTACGAGTGCCTATTTTAGTAAATTATTTAAGGAACATACGGGATTGACGCCGCGAGAATATCGTCGCCAACAATTGTGAGTTATTTTAAGTTTAAAATTTTACTAATTAATGATTCCATTTCTGCTGGATTAATAACTTTTTCTTGACGTGGTGTTTGGACAATTAAGGATTGCACCCCCGCACTAAGCTGATCGCCTAAAAAATCATGTAATTGTTGGAGAGCAGGAAGACCGCTTTGCTTGACCTGTTGATTAGTTAGGGCGTGATAGACGGTTTCGGGGAATTTATACGGACTAGCAGTTGAAACGATCACGGTTGGCGTTTTGTCACGGCTTTGCTGTTGGTATTGATATGTTACGTGGGATGCGACTGCAGTATGCGGGTCGATCACGTACCCGTCATTTAGGTATACGCGCTTAATTTCAGCTTCCACTTCATCAGGGGTTGCATAGCCAGCCGCAAATTGTTGTTGAAGCTTAGCAAATACGGCTGGGCTTACTTGGTAGTGACCATTAGTTGATAATTGCTTCATTAATTGAGCGATCGTTACGCAATCTTCATCGTAAAGATCAAAGAGAAGACGTTCTAAATTGCTTGATACTAGGATATCCATTGCGGGTGAATTAGTCAGATAAAATTTACGTTGGCGATCGTATTTTCCGCTTTGGAAGAAGTCGGTTAATACATTGTTTTCATTCGAAGCACAAAGAAGTTTGTTAATCGGTAACCCTAGTTTTTTAGCGTAGTAACCAGCGAGGATATCCCCAAAATTACCAGTGGGAACAGTGAAATTGACTTTATCGCCTAGCTGGATTGCGCCTGTTTGAACAAGTTGCCCGTAAGCCGCAAAATAATATACGATTTGGGGAATCAGGCGTCCGATATTCATTGAATTAGCAGAAGAGAAACAGTAATTATTTTGCGCGAGCCGAACATTGAATGCATGGTCGTTAAAGATATGTTTAACGCTTGTTTGCGCATCATCAAAATTACCTTTAATTGCGATTGCGTGAAGGTTTGTTCCCGGTTGACTTAGCATTTGCCGCAATTGAACCGGACTAACTCCGCCCGCGGGATAAAAGACAATTACCCGTGTCCCTTGTTGATTGCTAAATCCCCGCATTGAGGCTGTTCCAGTGTCACCAGAAGTTGCAGTAAGGATGACGATTTGCTTTTCTAGTTGAGTATCTTGAGCTGCTTGGGCCATTAACCGCGGTAACATTTGGAGGGCGATATCCTTAAACGCCAGGGTAGGTCCATGAAAGAGCTCCAGATAATAATTTCCCGCGTGTTTGGAAGACAAGGGAGCAATTAAGTGATCATCCCACTGGTCACCATAAGCTGCGGTGGTACTTTTTAGTAGTTGGTCGCTTGTAAAATCATCAAAAAACCAACTAAGAATAGTGGCAGCAAGCTGTTGGTATGGCAATGAGGTTAAGGAAGCAAGATTATAGCTTGGTTGAGGAAAATGAAGCGGTACATAAAGACCGCCGTCTGGAGCGAGTCCCTGTAAGATAGCAGTTGGTGATTTTAAGATTGTTGATAAATCTCCTTGAGTGCTGCGGTAGTCCATGATAGTTCCTCCTATTTCAACGGTAATTTTATTTTTAATTGTATATTTCTTATATGCTATGGTACAATACTGAAAATGAAAAAACAATGAGAAACCGAGGCGGGAAAATGAAAAATATTAAACTAGGACTCCTTGGCCTAGGAACGGTCGGGTCTGGAGTTTTACAGATGGTGCAACAAAATGCAGATAAGATTCTCGATGTTACTGGGTGTGAGTTAACAATCAAAACAGCCTTGGTTCGGAATCCTGCTAAGTATAGTCAATATGCTAATGAAACTTCTTTAACGACTAACTTTGATGAGATTCTAAATGATGATGAAATAAAAATTGTCGTTGAACTGATGGGGGGAATTCATCCCGCTAAAGAATATATTACAACCTTATTAAAAAATCATAAGAATGTTGTTACAGCGAACAAGGATTTGATTGCATCTTACGGCCCGGAATTGATGACGGTCGCGCACGAAAACCACTGTGACCTTATGTTTGAGGCGAGCGTGGCGGGTGGGATTCCTATTTTACGAACGATTGCTAATAGCTTTACCGCAGATAAAGTTACGGAAGTAAAGGGGATCGTGAATGGAACAACTAATTACATCTTGACGCAAATGAGCCAGCAGGGATGGTCATATCAGCAAGCATTAGCGCAGGCGCAACAACTGGGATTTGCAGAAAGCAATCCAACTAATGATGTGACTGGTAAGGATGCGGCGTACAAGATGATTATCTTAAGCCAATTTGCATTTGGTACCCAGTTAGATATTAAGGATATTGCCGTGGAGGGGATTGACCAATTGAGTGACGCCGATGTTCGGCAAGCCGCGGCATTCGGATATGTAATTAAATTATTAGGAATTGCCAAGTTAGTTAATAACGGGGTATTCGTTGAAGTTGGGCCGGTATTAATTTCGCGTAATCATCCCTTGGCAACAATCAACGATGAATTTAATGCCGTAATGGTTACAGCTCAAGCAGTTGGTGATACGCTCTTTTATGGCCGGGGTGCTGGCGGACTCCCTACTGCTAATAGTGTGTTGAGTGATATTACGACGGTAACTAAAAATATTGTTCTTGGAACTAATGGGAACCTTTTCAATAACTATCAACAACCATATATCCCAGCAAAACTCGCTGATATAAAGTACCCGTACTACCTATCACTTACTTTGCCCGATGTTCCTGGACAAATGTTGAAGTTAACGCAAATGATGACGGATGTTAATGCTAGTTTTCGTGAAATAACCCAGACGAAAGATGGTCAGATTGCTCACATTGCGATTATTACCCACCGAATGAGTAAGGAGCAATTACTAGCATTGCTCACAAAAGTGGATAATGACCAGTCAATTAATTTGTCAGCGGCTTATAAAGTGATGGAATAGGGGGATATCATGATTATTCAAGTACCTGCTTCTAGTGCAAACCTCGGTCCCGGTTTTGACTCGATTGGTATTGCGGTTTCCTTATACTTAAAATTAGAAGTTCTGGGGCCCAGTGATAACTGGCAAGTTGACCATCAGCTTGGGAAGCTTCCCCATGATGAGACGAATATGATTGTAACAACTGCACTAAGCGTCGCACCAGATTTACCACCACAGCATCTGCGGGTAGTAAGTGATATTCCAGTAACACATGGCTTAGGAAGCAGTTCAAGTGCAATTGTGGCAGGGATTGAATTAGCAAATCAGCTGAAAAAGCTACACCTAAGCAAAGAAGAAAAAGTTGAGATTGCCAGTCAAATTGAAGGCCATCCAGATAATGTTGCCCCAGCTATTCTAGGCGGTTTAGTAGTCGACACACATATTAATGGTCACTTTGCCGCGCTTGAAGCGCCCTTGTTTCCATATGATTTTGCTGCGTATATTCCGCAGTATAGCCTAAAAACGGCCGATGCACGGGCAGCCCTGCCATATCAATTGGACTATTCTCAGGCTGTTCACGCTAGTGCAATTGCTAATACTTTTGTTGCCAGCTTATTTACCAAAAATTATGATGTGGCATTTAAATTGATGGAAGCGGACCGTTTTCATGAACCATATCGTAAAGAATTAGTTCCAGAATTAAATCAAATTCGCGAATTAGGGAAAAAACACGGGGCCTTGGCAACATATTTAAGTGGTGCCGGGCCAACAGTAATGACGGTTGTTGATAGGGATAAATATGAATCCTTTGAACAAGCAGTGCATGCTGGGGGATTAGATGGAAAAATCGTTCGCTTACACCCAGATGTTGACGGGGTTAAGTTAGTTTAATGGGAGCGGACTGTAATAAAATATAAATGATAGACTCCTGACTCGGATTCGAACTCTGGAGTCTTTTTTTGCGCTTTCGTATTTTTAATATTGCTTATTTGTGTTTATACGAACTATTTTTATTTTTGATGAAATTAAGTTCGATTATTGATTGAATTTAAATAATCTCTTTGTTATCCTTAAAACAGATTTAAGGAGGTAAGATTATGAGCATGGTTAGTGTCGTAATGGGTAGTAAGTCTGATTGGCCAACGGTTAAAGAAGCATGTGCAATATTCGATCAATTTGATATCCCCTATGAGAAAAAGGTAATCTCTGCACACCGGATGCCGAACGAAATGTTCGCCTTTTCGCAAAATGCAGTTGCTGAAGGAATAAAAGTAATTATTGCTTGTGCAGGCGGGGCAGCGCACTTGCCAGGCATGATTGCTGCCAATACGCCCCTCCCGGTGATTGGAATTCCAGGACAAACAAAAGCGCTTGGGGGAATGGATTCACTACTATCAATTGTCCAAATGCCGGCGGGAATTCCCGTTGCTACAACGGCAATTGGGAAGGCTGGTGCCCAAAATGCGGCCTTATTAGCTTTACAGATTTTAGGGATTGCCGATAAAAATATTCAACAAAAAATTATTGAATACCGACACCAGATGCATGATCAAGCAGTAGAAAGCGGGGATCACCTTGACTAACTTTATTCCGCAAGGTAAAACTATTGGAATTATCGGTGGGGGACAACTTGGACAGATGATGGCACTTGATGCCAAGCAAACAGGGATGAAGGTGATTATTCTTGACCCAACTCCAGCATGTCCAGCGGGGCAAGTAGCCGATGAACAAATTGTTGCTCCGTATGCTAGTATAAAAGCGATAGAAGAATTAGCTGATAAGGCTGATGTGTTAACTTATGAATTTGAAAACGTTGATTTGAAAGCTTTAGAAGATGTTGCTAATCGTGCTTACATCCCACAAGGAACCCGCTTGCTTTATATAACTAAAAATCGCTTGCGTGAAAAAACATTTTTACGTAAGGCAGGGTTAAAAACAGCGCCCTTTTTACCCGTTCATGATGATGTTAGTTTACGAAAAGCTATCAAAATGCTTGGTTATCCAGCAGTCCTAAAGACTAGTGAGGGCGGTTATGATGGCCACGGTCAAGAGGTTCTTCGTAATGATGCGGATTTGCCGAAGTGTTCTGATGTTATTGCCAGTGGCGGCTGTATATTAGAAGGATGGGTTCCGTTTAAGCTAGAGTGTTCTGTGATGGTTGGCCGGAATGAAAAGGGCGATACAACGGTCTTTCCTGTTGCCGAAAATATTCATCATAATGAAATCTTACATTTGAGTATTATCCCAGCACGAATCTCAACCACACTACAACAGGCAGCACAACGGATGGCCTTGAAGATTGCTGAAGCGATGAATTTGCGTGGTGTTTTAGGGGTTGAAATGTTTGTAACTGATAGTGGTGAGATCTATGTTAACGAACTAGCTCCACGCCCGCATAATTCAGGCCACTATTCGATTGAGGCCTGCAATTTTTCTCAATTTGCAATTCATAATCGCGCCATCAGCAACTGGCCATTACCAAAGATTGAATTATTGAAACCAGCGGTAATGGTTAATGTTTTGGGGCAGCATGTCGCGGGGGTCCGTGCAGTTATTAAAGACAAAGCTGACTGGCATTTCCATGATTATGGTAAGGCTGCAATAAGGCATAATCGTAAGATGGGACATGTTACAATCTTAACTGATGATATAACAAGAACTTTATCAGAAATTGACAATACAGGAATTTGGATTAATTAAAGTTCGTCTTTACGGAAGTAGTACGACTATGCGATAATACGTTTAGACAAAATAGAGAGGATTTTAACTGATGATTGATCGTTACACGAGTCCAGAAATGAAGAAAATTTGGAGCCTTGAGACGCAATACCAATGTTGGCTAGATGTTGAGATTGCAGCTGATGAGGCTTGGAGTAAGCTTGGGCATATTCCGGCAGAAGATGTTGAAAAAATTAGGAAAAATGCAAAGTTTTCTGTAGAAGGAATTGCTGAAATTGAAGCAGTTACTCACCATGACGTGATTGCATTTACCCGTGATGTTTCAAAATCACTTGGTCCCGAACGGAAGTGGGTTCACTATGGGATGACCAGTACTGATGTTGTTGATACGGCACAGGGATTGCGGTTAAAAAAGGCGAACGATATCTTACGGCAGGATATTGATAACTTTATATCAGTGTTAAAAGAGCTTGCGGAAAAATATAAGTATACCGTATGCATGGGACGGACACATGGTGTGCATGCTGAACCGACAACATTTGGTTTGAAAGCAGCACGTTGGTACTCCGAAATGAAACGAAATAAAGAACGGTTTGAACATGCCGCAAAGGGTGTTGAAGCTGGAAAAATTTCAGGTGCTGTGGGGACTTTTGCGGAAATCGATCCATTTGTCGAAGAATATGTCTGCAAGAAGCTGGGCTTACGACCGCAAGAAATTTCGACCCAAGTGCTTCCACGGGATTTACATGCGGAATATATTGCGACAATTGCTTTGATTGGGACAAGCATGGAGGAAATGGCTACTGAGATTCGTTCCCTACAACGAACTGAAATTCATGAAGTTGAAGAACACTTTGCTAAGGGCCAAAAGGGTTCATCGGCAATGCCGCATAAACGTAATCCAATCGGGTCAGAAAATATTACCGGTTGTGCGCGGATGTTGCGCGGATTCATGATTCCGGCATATGAAGACGTATCATTATGGCATGAACGGGATATTTCGCATTCCAGTGCTGAACGAATGATTTTGCCAGATGCTACTTCGCTGCTTGATTACATGTTGCGGCGCTTCGGACGGATCTTGCAAAATCTTGATGTCTTCCCGGAGACGATGAAAAAGAATATGGATAAAACGCTTGGCTTGATTTATAGCGGTCGGGTACTTTTGAAGTTAGTGAATAGTGGAATGACCCGTGAAGCGGCTTATGATCTGATTCAGCCATATACTGCCAAGTGCTGGGCTGAACAGGTTCCATTCCGCCCATTGCTTGAGGATGATCCAGTGATTCAAAAGCAATTAACCAAGGATGACCTTAACGATGCGTTTGACTATCATTGGCATTTGCGTCATATTGACGATATTTATAAGCGATTAGGTTTAGAATAGTAAATTTCACGATTAGACTTGATAATATTGAAAATAAAATAATAGGGAGCGTAAAGAGGACTCTAGCGTTCGGATTTTCCGAATACTAGAGTCTTTTTATGTCCTGCTAGGAAAATTAGCAAACAACCTATTATGTCATTTAGTAAAAAAACACGAACTTTTTAAATGGATGCAATTAAAATTAATCGTATTTTATGTTGACAGCCCTAGGGAAGAGATAGTATATTTATTTTGTGAAATGACGAATTTCAAACGTTTATATTGACCTATTGTTCGTATTTACTGAAAGGAAGTTCCCCGAAAATGGAAAAATTGTTATACACCGGGAAAGCAAAGCAGATGTGGCAGACGACGGATCCGGATGTCCTAAGGGTTGTGTATTTAGACCAGGCGACAGCATTGAATGGCAAGCAAAAAGACCATTTTGTTGGGAAAGGAGCGGCTGCTAATGCAATTTCCACGCTTGTTTTTCAGTATTTAATAAATCATGGAATCAAAACTCACTTCCTCAAAAAAGTTGCTCCTAATGAAGATCTTGTAAAAAAATGTCAAATGTTCCCGCTGGAATTTGTGACAAGGAATGTTGTTGCAGGGCATTTTGCCAGCCGATATGGTCTTCAAGAGGGACAGTTATTAGTTGAGCCGGTTGAAGAAACTTTTTATAAGAGCGATGAATTAGATGATCCTTTTATCAACGAGTCAGCTACGATTGCTCTTAAGATTGCTACTCATCAGGAAATCGTACGAATGTGGAATGTTTGTCGAGAAGTAAATGGCTTGCTTAAGCTGCTGTTTGCCAAGGCGGGCCTTCAATTAGTCGACTTTAAACTTGAATTTGGCCGGTTGAGTAATGGTGAAGTTGTTCTTGCTGATGAGTTTTCACCTGACAACTGCCGTTTATGGGACTTATCCACTGGCCAACATATGGATAAGGATGTTTATCGCCGGCAACTTGCTGATTTGACCCAAACATATGCTGAAGTATTAGAACGACTACAAGGAGCAATGGAGGAGGAAAATCAAAATGACTAACGTTCGGATTTTCGTAACATATAAACAATCAGTTTTCGATCCACAGGGAGAAACAATCAAAACGGCCATTCATTCCCTTGGTCACGATGAAGTAACGAGTATCAAAGTTGGTAAATTTTTTGATGTTACATTAGCAGCCACAGGAAGTGATGTTGTGACAGCAGTCAAAGAAATTGCTGACCAACTCCTGGTTAACTTTAATATGGAAACTTACACCTACCAAGTGATGGAGGAAGCTTAAATAAAAATAGCGGTCATTGTCTTTCCAGGGTCTAATTGTGATATTGACTTATATGAGGCGCTGCACGCGGTATGTCATGCGGACGTAGAGTATGTATCACATCGCGAAACAAGTTTAACGGGCTTTGATGCCGTGATGTTACCCGGTGGTTTTTCTTATGGCGATTATTTACGGGCTGGAGCGATTGCTCGATTCACGAATATTATGCCGGCGATTATAAAAATGGCGAATGCCGGCAAGCCGGTATTTGGAACTTGCAATGGTTTTCAGATTTTAACGGAGGCTGGTTTGTTGCCGGGAGCGTTGAAGCGTAATGATAACCAACGCTTTATCTGCCGGACGATTCCGCTTGAAGTAGTAAATAACCAAACAATTTTTACTACACAATATTGTTCGCGTGAACGAATCGCGTTACCAATTGCGCACGCGGATGGCAGCTATTACGCTGATGAGGAAACCCTTGACCGGCTGGAAGCTAACAATCAGGTTGTCTTCCGATATGCCGCGGAGAACCCGAATGGCAGTCTGCAAAATATTGCTGGAATCACAAATGAGCGAGGAAATGTCTTAGGAATGATGCCTCATCCAGAAAGAGCAGTTGAAGCAATTCTTGGTAGTGTTGATGGTTTACGGTTATTCAAGTCCTTGCTAGAAAACGGCAAAGTTAGAACGGAGGCATAATCAATGAAGCAAGCAATGACCCCAGAAGAAATCAAAGAACAAAAGCCATATTTAGATTGGAGCTTGTCGGAAGCAGAGTATGACTATATTCGGACTCAATTATTAGGGCGCCTGCCAAATTATACTGAAACCGGCTTGTTCGCTGCGATGTGGAGTGAACATTGTTCTTACAAAAAATCAAAATCAGTTTTGCGGCTCTTTCCGAATAAAAACGAACGGGTATTACAGGGCCCAGGTGAGGGTGCAGGGGTTGTTGATATTGATGATGGTCAGGCGGTTGTTTTTAAAGCAGAAAGCCATAACCACCCTACAACTGTTGAACCATATCAGGGGGCTGCAACGGGGATTGGCGGAATTTTGCGCGATATTTTTAGTATGGGCGCACGACCGATTGCTTCACTTGATTCTCTGCATTTTGGAGAGTTAACTGACCCATTGATGCGGATGAAGGTTGAAGCGACAGTTCGCGGAATTGGGGATTATGGTAATTGTATGGGAATTCCGACAGTTGCTGGGGAAATAACCTTTGATTCGTGCTACCAAGGCAATCTTTTATGTAATGCAATGAGTGTTGGCTTGATGGACCAAAAGGATATTCAACAAGGACGCGCGGCGGGAATTGGCAATGCAGTAATGTATGTTGGCGCTAAGACTGGTCGTGATGGCATTCATGGGGCTACTTTTGCTTCAACTGATTTTAGTGACGAAAACGAAACGCAACGTTCTGCAGTTCAAGTTGGCGACCCCTTTATGGAAAAATTATTATTAGAAGCGTGCCTAGATTTGATTACTAAGCATCCTGCTTGGCTTGTCGGCATTCAGGACATGGGAGCCGCCGGAATTGTTTCTTCAAGTGCTGAAATGGCATCAGAGGGAAAAAGCGGGATGGAGCTAAATCTTGACTTGGTTCCCCAACGTGAGCCGCATATGTCAGCCTATGAAATTATGCTAAGTGAATCGCAAGAGCGGATGCTTCTCTGCGTAAAAAAGGGAAACGAAGAAGATGTTAAAAAGATCTTTGACCTTTATGGGCTTGAAGCTGTAACGATTGGCCGAATAACAGCAGGTCATGACTACGTATTATTTCATGATGGCGAAGAAGTGTGCCATCTTCCAGTGGCCAGCCTAACTGATGATGTACTGGAAGAAGAAAGTATGGAGAGAAAGCCTGCCCGAATTGAAGAAGCAGAGAAACAGTCAGCATGGGAACCGCATATTACTAATATTGAAAGCACCTTAGCTGACCTATTGCAGCAACCGACAATTGCAGATAAGGCGAGTCTATACCGGCAATATGATTCACAGGTACGAACCAATACCGTAGTTGGCCCCGGAAGTGATGCTGGCGTAATCCGGATTCGTGGTACGAAAAAGGGATTAGCAATGACTACTGATGGTAATGGCCGGTTTGTCTACCTTAATCCTGAGGTTGGCGGGCAGATGGCCTTGGTAGAGGCAGCCGCCAATATTATTGCTAGTGGTGCCCAGCCATTAGCAATCACTGATTGTCTAAATTACGGCGATCCTAATGATCCTGAGATTTTCTGGGAACTTCACCAATCTGTGCAGGGGATGGCGGATGCTTGCCGTGAATTTAACACTCCAGTTATTTCTGGAAATGTATCGTTATATAACGAAAATAATGGGCGGGCAATCCACCCCACACCGATGGTCGGTATGGTTGGGCTGATTAAGAATATCGATCGAGTGATTCCTTCATTTGTTCAGCATCCGAGCGACAAAGTCTACTTAGTCGGCAAGACGAGAGATGACTTTGCTGGTTCTGAATTACAAAAGATGATGATTGGTGGTATTAGCGGGGTGGTGAAACCATTTGACCTCAGTCACACTCATGATTACATGAAACGCCTTTTAGCGGTTATGGAAACGGTACATGTTGCCAGTGCTCATGATTTAAGCGAAGGAGGCCTCGGCGTAGCCCTAGCAGAGATGCTCTTTCACACTGATTTGGGTTTAGATTTAACCCTGCCAATGATTAATGCCGATCAATTCTTTAGCGAAAGCCCAGGCAGGTTTGTTGTAACGGTGCCAGAACGTGCGATGGCCGAATTTGAAGCAACATTAGCAGGTGATGCAGTTCTGATTGGCGAAGTAACCAATAGTCACTGGCTAGAAGCTAAGTTAGCGAATGGTGAAGTTAATGCGAATGTTTGCGAATTACAGAAAAAATGGGAGGAGGCCATTCCGTGTCAGTTGAAATTAAAGGATTAAATGAGGAATGCGGCGTTTTTGGGATTTTTGGAACACCGGATGCTAGCCAGTTAACTTATTATGGCCTCCATACCTTGCAACATCGTGGTCAAGAAGGTGCAGGAATTGTTTCAACTGATGGCAAAACACTTTACCAACATCGGGACCGTGGATTACTAGCGAAGGTATTTGCTGACCCTACTGAATTAAAACGATTAGTGGGGGAGGCTGCCATTGGGCATGTTAGGTATGGAACTAGCGGTCATAACTCAATTGCAAATGTTCAACCATTTTTATTTCGTTTTGGTGATGGGGATATTGCCTTAGCGCACAATGGCAATTTAACGAATGCGGTGACTCTGCGACAACAGTTAGAAAATGAAGGAGCAGTTTTTCAATCTGATTCTGATACTGAGATCCTTATCCATCTGATTCGGAAATATATTAATGAGGGATTTATCCCTGCATTAAAAAAGAGTCTTAATCTTGTTCATGGTGGCTTTGCATACTTGCTTTTGCAAAAGGACCGGTTAATTGCAGCGTTGGATCCAAACGGAATCCGCCCGTTATGTATTGGACGCTTGGCAAATGGGGCTTACGTTATTGCTAGTGAGACCTGTGCATTAGATATTATTGACGCTAAGTTCGTTCGCGATGTGCAACCCGGAGAATTGATTACGATCGATCAAGATGGTTTACATATTGATCATTACACAAGGCAGACACAATTAGCGATTTGTTCGATGGAATACATCTACTTTGCTCGGCCCGATTCCATAATCCATGGGGTAACAGTGCATAACGCCCGTAAACGAATGGGAAAACTATTAGCTAAAGAACACCCAGTGGATGCTGACATCGTAATCGGTGTACCTAATTCATCATTATCGGCTGCTAGCGGATATGCTGAAGAAAGCGGCTTACCGTATGAAATGGGGCTAATTAAAAGCCAGTATGTTGCCCGGACCTTTATCCAACCAACCCAAGAGCTTCGTGAACTCGGGGTTCATATGAAATTATCAGCAGTTCGCGGCGTCGTAAAGGGTAAGCGGGTAGCAGTAGTTGATGATTCCATCGTTCGTGGTACTACTTCAAAGCAAATTGTTCAGATGCTCCGTAATGCGGGGGCTAGCGAAGTTCACTTACTGATTGCTTCTCCGCCATTTAAGTTTCCTTGCTTTTATGGGATCGATGTTTCAACCAGATCAGAACTAATGGCTGCGCATTATTCAGTCACAGCAATGTGCGAGAGGGTCGGCGCTGATTCGTTAAACTTTTTGAGCATTGATAGCTTGGTTAAGGCGATTGATGTTCCTGATGTGGGGGATGCTCCTAATGGTGGACTAACGGTTGCCTATTTTAATGGGAAATACCCAACACCACTTTATGATTATGAAAAAGGCTATTTGAAGTCATTAAACGCTCAGGAACGGTTAGCGAGAAAGGAGAACGTGCGATGAGTCGTTACCAAGATGCTGGTGTTGATGTTAATGCGGGCTATGAGCTTGTTCGCCGAATTAAGAATGCTGTTGGATCAACCAATCGTGCAGGGGTTCTTGGTAGTATCGGGAGCTTTGGCGGGATATTTGATCTCGGAGTATTAAAGGTAAAGCAACCGATCCTTGTAGCAGGGACTGATGGTGTTGGGACTAAATTGCTAATTGCGCAAAAGTTGAATCGCCATAGCACAATTGGGATTGATGTTGTGGCGATGTGTGCTAATGATGTCTTAGCGCAGGGAGCTGAGCCAATTGCTTTTCTTGACTATATTGCCACAGGTCACAATGATCCGGTAAAGATGGCTGAGATTGTAAGCGGCGTGGCGGCTGGTTGTCGTGATGCGCATGCAGCATTGATTGGCGGTGAAACAGCTGAAATGCCTGATATGTATGCTAAAAATGAGTATGACTTAGCGGGGACAGTGATTGGCATTGCGGAGAAAGAAGAATTACTGACCAATAAGGGACCGCAAAATGGTGATATTTTGATTGGTTTACCTTCAAGCGGTCTGCATTCTAATGGTTTTTCACTAGTACGGCAAATCTTATTTAAGGACCATAGGGTTAACTTCACTGCTCGTCCTGCTGAACTTGCTGGGCAGATGGTTGGAGAAGCGCTTTTGACGCCGACTAAAATATATGTTCAACCAGTCTTACCGTTAATCCACCAGCACCTAGTTCATGGAATCAGCCATATTACTGGTGGCGGTTTGATTGAGAATGTTCCACGGATGCTTGGTGAAAACTTACAAGCAGTGATTGATAGCAAACGCTGGCCCCACCAACCGATTTTTGACTATTTACGGGTACTAGGAAAGCTTTCGCCGGAAGATTGTTTTCAAACATTTAACATGGGAATTGGCATGGTGTTAGCAGTTGCCCCTAATGATGTTGAACAAGTTGAAAAAATATTAGAACAACAGCAGATGCCAGCTTATCAAATTGGTTACATCCGCCATTGCTTGCCAACTGCTGACAAAATTAAGATTAAGCGAGGAAAGTAAATGAGAGTTGCAGTTTTTGCATCAGGAAATGGTACTAATTTTGAAGTGTTGGCAAACCATTTTAAAAATAAAGATATCCCAGGTGAGTTGGTCCTGCTATTTTGCAATCACCCAGATGCTTATGTAGTGAAAAGGGCGAAACGACTACGAATCCCAGTGGAAGTTTTTACGGTTAAATCTTGTGGGAGTAAGCAGCAGTATGAAGAAAAACTGCTAGGACTTTTACAAAAATATCAAATTGATTTTATTGCCTTAGCCGGGTACTTACGGGTGGTTGGGCCGACAATTTTGGACCACTATGCTCATCGGATTATTAACCTTCACCCAGCATGGCTGCCTGAGTATCCGGGATTGCACTCGATTGAACGAGCGTTTGACGATCGGCGGGCACAAACAGGCGTTACTGTGCACTATATCGATGCTGACTTGGATTCGGGTCCAATCATCATGCAAGAACACGTTCCTATTTTACCTACTGACACGGTTGAAACTCTTGAAGAGCGGGTTCATGAGACTGAACATCGTCTTTACCCGCAAGCATTAAAAAAAGCGCTAGAAAATGAAAAGGAGCAAGGTTAACCTATGAAACGAGCATTAGTTAGTGTATCGGATAAGACAGATTTGATTCCGTTTGTTAACGGGCTAGCAGAGAATGGCTTTGAAATTGTATCAACAGGTGGTACTAAACGAATACTGGATGAAGCAGGAATTAAGACCATTGGCATTGAAGATGTTACCCATTTTCCTGAAATCCTTGATGGGCGGGTAAAAACGCTCAACCCATATGTTCACGGCGGCTTGTTAGCGCGACGTGATTTGCCGGAACATATGGCAACGTTAGAAAAGCTCGCCATTACTCCGATTGACTTAGTTTGCGTTAACCTCTATCCATTTAAAGAAACGATTGAAAAGCCAGACGTACAATTAGCAGATGCAATTGAAAAGATTGATATTGGTGGTCCAAGCATGGTGCGGTCGGCTGCTAAAAATTATCGGGATGTGACGGTGGTTGTTGACAAAAACGATTATCAAGAAGTTTTACACCAAATTACAGAAAACGATTCTACAACATTGGAGCTACGGATGAAATTAGCTGCGAAAGCCTTTCGTCATACGGCTGCTTATGATGCCCTTATCTCCCAATATCTTACTAACTTAGATGGGCTGGCCAATCCAGAAAAACTAACATTAACGTGGAATCTTAAAGAAACCATGCGTTATGGTGAAAACAGTCACCAACAGGCTTGGCTGTATGAGGATGCCTTACCAAAGAGCTTCTCTGTTTTACAAGCGCAGCAATTACATGGCAAGAAGCTTTCTTACAATAATATTAAGGATGCTGATGAAGCGTTGCGGTGTATCCGTGAATTTGAGGAGCCTACCGTGGTGGCAATGAAACACATGAATCCTTGTGGGATTGGGCGGGGTGCCACAATCGAGCAAGCATGGGAACGAGCATATGCGGCTGATTCAGTTTCGATCTTTGGCGGTGTGATTGCGCTAAATCGGCAAGTAGACTTAGCGACTGCCGAAAAGATGCATCATATTTTCTTAGAAATCGTGATTGCGCCAGGTTTTGATGATGATGCCTATCAATTATTAGCCAGAAAGAAAAATATTCGGTTGCTTACTCTTGACTTTAGTAAAAAAGATGAACCAGCGAAGCGTGAAATTGTTTCAGTAATGGGTGGAATGCTTCTTCAAGAACAAGATACCTTAGCAGAGGATTATCATGATTGGCAATGTGTTACGACGGTTCAACCGACAGAAGATCAGTTAAAGAGTCTAATGTTTGCTTGGAAGGCAGTTAAACACGCCAAATCTAATGCGATTGTGTTAGCAAATGATGAACGGACTCTCGGAATTGGCGAAGGCCAGCCTAATCGAATTGATTCATTAAAAATTGCAGTTGCCCATGCAGAAAATGATATCGATGAGCGAACAGTGATGGCGTCTGACGCATTTTTCCCATTTGGTGATTGCGTTGAATATGCTGGAAAGCATGGAATTAAAGCAGTAGTACAGCCAGGAGGTTCTATCCGTGACCAAGAGTCAATCGATATGGCAAATAAATACGGGATTGCAATGGTTACGACCAGTGTTCGTCATTTTCGCCACTAGGATTTAAGGAGGAGACCATGGTAAAAAAGGTAAATGTGTTGGTTGTCGGTGAAGGTGGTCGTGAATTTGCGATTGCTAAGAAGCTTCAGGAGAGCAGCCATGTTAACCAAGTTTATTGTGCTCCGGGGAATGTGGGCATGACAACGGTTGGCGTTTTACCAGTTGCAATTGCCGAAACGGACTTTGCGCAGTTGATTCAATTTGCTAAAAATCATAGAATTGCATGGACTTTCGTCGGTCCCGAAGATTGCCTTGTTGATGGAATTGTTGACGAGTTCCGGACAGCTGGCTTGAAAGTTTTCGGACCTGATGCGCGATCGGCTCAACTGGAGGGCTCGAAAGATTATGCCCTCAATTTTATGAATAATTATCATGTGCCGACTGCTCGTCATGCAACTTACCGCAACCAAACTGCGGCAATTAATAACATTGACCAATTTGGCTTTCCAGTCGTAATTAAGGAAAATGGTCTTGCTGGCGGAAAAGGCGTAGTAGTAGCACAAGATCGCGCGATAGCAATTAAAACCGTAAAAGAGATGTTTGCTAACGGACAGGCGCGGCTTATTTTAGAGGAATGTTTAGTAGGACCGGAATACTCAATGTTTTTGGTGGTTAGTAATGGTCACTATCGTGTATTACCGATGGCACAAGACCATAAGCGGGCATACGATAATGATGAAGGACCGAATACTGGGGGGATGGGGGCTTATAGTCCATTGCCACAGTTATCTTCGACAGTACGACAACAAATGATCACAAGAGTAGTAGAACCTACTATTAAAGGACTAGCGGCAGGCGGTTACCATTATCATGGAATTTTATATATTGGACTTATTTTGACCGCAACCGGTCCCAAAGTAATTGAATATAACGTTCGTTTGGGGGATCCAGAAACGCAAGTGATTTTGTCACGGCTAAAGACCGACTTGTTTGAACTTATTGAAGCGGCAATTAATGATCAACCCTTACCAACGATTGAAGAGCGTCCGATAGCTTGCTTCGGTGTTGTTCTGGCTTCGAAAGGCTATCCGACTAAACCGTTATATGGTCAGCATTTAGGGTGCTTCCCCAATAAAAATAATATTGAAATTGCGTATGCTAATGTTACTGGTAAGCTGAACTCGTTACGTGGAGCAGGCGGCAGGTTGTTGATGGTTATTAGCGAGGATCGCTCTTTACAACAAGCTCATAATCAAGTTTATAAATATTTGGCAGAGCTTAACGAGCCTGAATGTTTTTATCGGCATGACATTGGCGCGAAGGCAGGCTTATAGGAATTTAAGTCTCGCTATTGGAATTTACCGGCGAATGGATTAAAATAGTGGAGTAATGCTGTTAAAGCGAGATTTAAGAAGAAAGAGGTCAATTGAACATGGCTAAATTAGTATTAATTCGTCACGGTCAAAGTGAATGGAACTTATCTAACCAATTTACTGGTTGGGTTGATGTTGACTTAAGCGAAAAGGGTGTTGAACAAGCAAAGAACGCTGGTAAGGCCCTTAAAGAACACGGGATTGAATTCGATTACGCTTACACTTCTGTTTTGAAGCGGGCTATCAAGACACTACACTACGCCCTTGAAGAATGTGACCAATTATGGATTCCTGAATACAAGACATGGCGTTTAAATGAACGTCACTACGGCGCACTTCAAGGCCACAACAAGAAGAAAGCTGCCGAAAAATACGGTGACGAACAAGTTCACATTTGGCGTCGTTCATACGATGTATTACCTCCATTGCTAAGTGCTGATGACGAAGGTTCTGCTGCTCAAGACCGTCGTTATGCAAACTTAGACCCACGTGCTATTCCTGGTGGTGAAAACTTAAAGGTTACGTTGGAACGTGTTATTCCATTATGGCAAGACGAGATTGCTCCTAAGCTTTTAGATAACAAGAATGTGATTATCGCTGCCCATGGTAACTCGCTTCGTGCATTGAGCAAGTACATTGAAGATATTTCTGATGAAGATATCATGAACTTGGAAATGGCTACTGGTCAACCAGTTGTTTATGACTTTGATGACAAGCTTAACGTATTGAGCAAGGAAAAGTACTAAAATAATTGGCTTAGATTTACTGTAAAAAGGAACTGCTGAAAATGGCAGTTCCTTTTTGGGTTAACATATGAAAAAACCATGAATAAATTAGTTAATAAATTGTGCTTAAAATGAGTTGTGGTATGATTAACAACAGAATCTAATATATGGAGAGAAATTAAATGAAAATGGAAAAACAACGAACACTCCCGATGAAGGAATTTATTACTTCATTGAAGAAGCTGGTAAAGCCTAATTACTTAAAGGCAATGTGGCCAGTTGCTGGAGTTTCAATTATTTTTATTGCATTAGTATCGATTTTATCGATGTTTAATTCAAATATCGCGGCATCTTTGAGTATGACTGTAATGATGATCATGTATGGGATGGCGTCTCCTGTTACTGTTCTATTCGCGCTGTTAGAAATTTTGGGGATATTTGCGATTATTGCTGCTTTAGCATTCTTCTACTCATTCTTTGTGGTTGCCACGCAATATACTTACCAAGACAAGATGGCGCATCCAGAGCAACCTGTTAGTGCGGGCTCTATTTGGATGCACTATAAGCACTTACGGAAGAATCAACTTTGGCGAATTATCCTTTATATTGGGTTGTTTACATTCTTGTGGAGCCTACCATTAAATCTTGTCAATGCGTTGCTTGTTTCACGAATTTCGGGGAATGCTGGATTGTACGTTGCATGGATTGTGAGAATCCTTAATGATATCATCATTTTATGGAAGAGTATCGAATATTCACAATCCTACTTCCTTTATCGTGAAAAACAACCTCAATTCCTTGGTCAGTCGATGCGGTATGCGTTAACTGCAAGTCGTCGTTTTATGACAGGGCGGAAATGGAATTACTTTGCGATTGTTTTTGTAGTAGAATTTTTACCAATGCTCATTTGGACTTTAATCTTTGGTGGCCTTGCCGTTTATGGGATCTACACAGCTACATACGTTCTCACATATGTAGGGATAATTCTTTTGATTGTCGGTTTGTCTTGTTACTTTCCAGTTGCATATGCAACTCCTGCCTTATATTACAATCGTGCTCGAGCAGGGATGGAAATGGATGTTCTCTTTAAAGATACTTTCAAGCCCGTTGCAGATTTGACTGGTGAAGCATATGTCCATGAGGTTTATGTTGCAAAGCAGCCTGCAGAACAGCCATCACCGGCAGCTAAGAATAAACAAGAAAAGAAGCATGAAGCAAAGAAAGATGAATAAAAAAGAAAGCGGCGATTTATTCGCGGCTTTTTTTCTTCAAAAGATGCTTGACAGTAGCCGGTAAACACAGGTACAATGACGGCAATAATTAAAGGCGATGAAGTAATATTAGTAGTTAGCAGTTGGACATTCAGAGAGCAAGTGGTTATTGAGAACTTAGCCAAGACTGTTGAACGAATTACAATTACTGAGCCTTTCATCATTAGAACGGATCGTCTCGTTATCGACTAGAGTGGTAGCTGTATAAGCAGTTGCAAATCAAGGTGGTAACGCGGTAAATCGTCCCTGACTTCATTAATAGAAGTCAGGGATTTTTTGTATCCGAAATATTTTGGAGGTAAACATGGATATTATTAATGAATTAGAATGGCGCGGTGCCATTAACCAAGTTACTGATGAAGAAGGATTACGCAAGTTAACATCAGAAGATAAGATTGCCCTTTACTGTGGGACGGATCCAACTGGGGATAGTTTGCACATTGGGCATTTAATTCCCTTTATGATTTTGAAACGATTCCAATTAGCCGGTCACCACCCAGTGATTATTATCGGTGGAGGAACAGGGGCAATTGGTGATCCATCTGGGCGAAAGTCTGAACGACAGTTACAAACCATGGAACAAGTCCACCATAATGAAGAAGCATTGACAGCGCAAATGAAGAAATTGTTTGGGACAGAGAACTTTACAATTGTTAATAATTATGATTGGCTGTCGAAGATTAGCTTACTTGATTTTCTTCGAGACTATGGGAAGCTATTCAACATTAATACAATGTTGAATAAGGAAGTAGTGGCTAGTCGTTTAGATGCTGGGATTTCATTTACTGAATTTACATACCAGATTTTACAATCAATCGACTTCCTTCACCTTTACCGGCATAATGATGTACAGCTACAAATCGGTGGTTCCGATCAATGGGGGAACATTACTGCCGGAATTGATTTGATCCACAAAGTAGAAGGTCCCGATACTAAGGTTTATGGACTAACTATCCCATTAATGCTAAAGGCAGATGGTACTAAATTCGGTAAAACTGCTGGTGGAGCGATTTGGCTTGACCCAGAAAAGACGTCGCCATATGAATTCTACCAATTCTGGATCAACCAAGATGACCGTGATGTTGTTAAATATTTGAAATACTTTACCTTCTTATCAAAAGAAGAAATTGACGATTTGGCAGAAAAAGTTAAGAAGGAACCATGGAAGCGGGAAGCTCAACGTCGCTTAGCACAAGAAGTCACGAAGTTTGTCCATGGGCAAGAAGCGGTCGAAGAAGCAGAACGAATCAGCAAAGCACTTTTCTCTGGAGATGTAGCCGATCTTTCTGTTGCGGAAATTGAGCAAGGCTTTAAGAATATGCCTTCAGTTAACGTTGAAAACAAAAAGGAAAATATTGTGATTTGGTTAACTGAAAATGGAATTGAGCCATCACGTCGTCAAGCACGGCAAGATGTATCAAGTGGTGCTATTCGGATCAATGGTGAAAAAGTTGATGATGTTGATGCTGAAATTGATCCAAGCGCTCATTTTGATGGTAAGTTTGTGATCGTGCGGAAAGGGAAGAAACACTACTATCTTGCACGTGTAAAATAAACATGAATATAAATGTTAGTAAATACGTCTGTAAATTAATTTTTAGGGACGTATTTATTTGTTTTTAAAAGCGAAAAACAAATAAATTTGATAACCTGAGAAAGAAAGTTCATATTTAAAAATTAATTCAAGAATAATGAAAAAAAGTGTTGACGAGAAGGTGAAAGCACGGTATAGTAATTATCGTTGTCAAAACAGTTAAGTGCTGTTACGATGGCTTAACAAAAAAGTTAAAAATAATTGTTGACATCAGATTGATGACATGATATATTAATAAAGTTGCTGATTGAGTTATCAATCAAAAGAAATTCCAAAATAATTAAAATTTCTTCTTGACAAGTTAAATCAACATATGATATAATGAATATGTTGATTTGCTGCTTAATCAGCCAACAGGTAGACCTTTGAAAACTGAACAAAGTTTCGACGAATCAAATGTGTAGGGTCTTCAAT
>NZ_RDBR01000013.1 GCF_009663775.1 Lactobacillus sp. 0.1XD8-4 | reverse complement strand
GTGGTAACACCATTAAAGACCTTGATGGGTTTTTCTGTCCACTTAAATGTTCAACTTAAATTTTACAATCTGCCAAACCAAAATTAAGCGAAAAATATATGGATAAAAAGTAAAGAGTGCCTTAAGATGAAAACGCTATGATAAATGATTTAAACTTATCTAAAGCCCCACCAGTTCAATAATTAATCATGATAAAATAACCATACATTAATATATTAAGATTTTGTTGTTTAGGAATGAGAGATGATTAAGGAGAAAAGATAATGGCAATTTACTTACGACGGGCAAACCAGGATGATCTTCAAAGGGTTATGGAAATTATTGAGCAAGCCCGAGCGCAACTAAAAGAGAAGGGTAATCCTCAATGGCAAGATGGGCATCCTTTCCGGGAAACGATGAAAAATGATATTAAAGCTGGTTATAATTGGGTGTTAATTGATAACCAAAAAATTGTTGGGACGGCTACTTTACAACTAACCCCGGAACAAACGTATGAAGAGATTAAAGATGGATCATGGTTAAAGCCGAATGAGCCATATGCGATCATTCATCGACTAGCAGTTCTTCCTTCTAAAAATGGTCAAGGTTTTGGAAAATACATCTTTTCTAACTTACTTACGGTTGGTTATTTGCAGGGAGTAAGGAATTTCCGCTATGATACGCATTATAAAAATATTCCCGTCCAAAAAATAGGCCAGGAGATTGGCTTTATAAAACGCGGAACGATTTATATTGATGACAAAATTGACAATAAACATATGGGGTTTGAACTGAATTTAAAATAAAAATCTACCTGCCCTAAACGGTTATTAGGACAAATGAACTTAATATTCTTTTCCTGTAATTATTTAGCTTAACTATTTTGCTTTAACTAATTTCATAACGCGACAGGTGCCTCATGTCATTGCGATGATGACAATGATGGTAGTAACGGTACTGCCGAGCGGAAATGAATAATTTAGCAGAATTCGGTAAATGATAAAACCAATCAACCAGAGAATTAGGTTAGTCCATTGGCAATTTTGTTGACGATAATCTACTTTCAAAATGAAGTAATCTGTAATTTGAATCGCAATCATTGGTGCAAAAACCGAACCAATAAGGTAAAGAAAATTACTGAAGTTATCCATGGGGAAAATTAATGCACTAATTGTTCCTAGAATAGTTGCACCAATTGCGGCCATTGTTCCCGACCATTTATTGAAAATCGTTTTTGAAGAAACACCAGCAGAATAAGCGTCCATAAATGTCGTTGTGATTGTGGAAAAAATAATGATAAATAAACCGGCAATTCCCAATCCGGCCCGTAAAATAATCGTGGCGATGTTAATGTCATGAGTAAGGATAGCAGCTCCTAAACCGATGAAGACCATCCAACAACTAGTCAGGCCATAGACAACTGCACTAACCCCGCTAGTTGGCACAGGTCGTTGAGCAACACTGGTGTAATCACTAATAAGTGGCAACCACGATAATGGCATGGCGATAACTAGCTCCATCCCCTGAGCCCATGACAATGTACCAGTTGGTGAACTGGTAGAATGGTGGGTAAAAATGGCGGCGTATAGGAGACCGCTTAGAATTAATAATGTTGAGATGGTCGCAAGGTTAAGGTAATAAAGGTGCCGAACCCCGACGAGCAGCCAGCCAATAATCAGGGCGCCGATTAAAATGACCCATAATGCCTGATTAAGGTGCCAGACCCCATTGGCTGCTAATGCACCATCATAAATCATGATGCCGGTCCAACCGATCAATTGGAGAACATTCAATAGGGCAAAAAACTTACTGCCATTTTGGCCAAAACTAATTTTTGCGGCGTTCATTGAACTAAGACGTTGCTGACCGCCGATAATTCCAGCTAAAAAGAGCAAGAAACAGCCGATAAGGTGACCAATGATAATTATGGCGATCCTTTTTGTAAAACCAAGGAGAGCCAAGTAAGTTCCGGTTAGGATTTCGGCAATTGAAATTCCGGTGCCACACCAAATCATGCTGTTTTCGGTAATTGTTGTCTGTCGTTGCATAATTCCACCATCCTTATGTTTAATTTGATTAAGATAGTGCAAAGTAAAAAGCGACCAGTAATCACTTTGATCCTGGTCGTTCTTTATTAATCCTTCCTACGTTGGCATTATCCAAATCAGGTTCATTGGGTCGAGACGCATAGTCCCCTCTCAGCCTGTCTGCAAGCTCCCCGTTTATGCAATTCAATGTTAATCTTAGCAAATCTCAGTTGAATGTCAATTAATGATCTTAATTTACTGATTAAGCCAGACACTGCTCCTGTGATGTGATATAGTAAGGGTGTAATTTTTTAAGTAAAGCGAGGGAAGATCATGGCTAAATACACTGTTGAATTAAGTGAAGAAGATATCCAAATGATCAAGGATTGTCATTCAAAGAATCCTTCTATCATGAAGGCAATGAACGACGCTAAAAAAGTTGAAGATTAATAGGTAGACTGGAAAGAAGAGGGAAGCATTCTTTCTGGTCTTTATTTACGTTTGGGGAGGATAAAATTGAAAAAATTAATGGAAGTTCTTGCGATTGCTAGCCTGGGCGTTGCCTTAACTGGTTGTGGAAACCAAAGCACGCAAAGCAGTAGCAATACTGCAAAGACTAATTCAGAAGCTAGCAGCAGTCAAAGTACTGCCACTACTA
Source organism: Lactobacillus sp. 0.1XD8-4 (assembly GCF_009663775.1). GTDB lineage: Bacteria > Bacillota > Bacilli > Lactobacillales > Lactobacillaceae > Limosilactobacillus > Limosilactobacillus walteri. The sequence goes on along the minus strand of NZ_RDBR01000013.1, from coordinate 40,445 downwards.
ATAATACAAGCAGTAGTAGTGAGCCGCACCACGATAGTTCATTATGGAATAACCAAAAGAATGAGCAGTTGGCATCGTTTATGCAAAAATGGGGACCAACAATGCACCAATCCTATGAACAATATGATGGTCAAAATGAATTGAAGGTTTCAACAGGAATAACATATCCCGATGGTTTAAGCAAAGAATTAGTAGAAGGTCAGTCTGGCTTGATTGGCTGGGCACCATCAGGCAAGGGTGATTATGAATATAATGTTGTCGCTATCTATAATCATGACGGGACAGAACCGCCATTACCAAACCGGATTACGTACTTCTTTGCCTTTCATAATGGCAAACCGGTTGTATTAGTTGACCAATCCAATAATGGTGATCCAGATTGTCATCCAACGACTAATACGGACCTGGAAAGTAATTTTGAACGAATTGCAAATCAATAATAAAAGAAACAATCCCACCATCTGACGTCATGGTGGGATTGTTATTGGAAAAGCTGTCTCTAAATAGAGATTGTTTTGTAACTGTGTATTAATGAATATTCTATCTAGGAAACAACGAATCCTTTTTTGAAAGAAATGGCGTCATCAAGCAACGGCAAAGATTATTACTGTACGCTCAACGATGAATTCAAATCGTCAGCCCGTGACTCCACTCCCTTAAGAAAGTGATAAGTAAAGCTAAAACCGTACTAATAACTTTATTTATCACCTCTATATTAACACGTTATAAAATATTTTATAGTGTAAAAATGGATAGAAATAAATATTCAAAAGCTGAATGGAAAAGGATAAAATTTAAATATTGAATTTTGAAATCAGATCGTTCTAGACTAGTTTTAGAATAAAGGAGGCAACTTCAATGAAAAAAGCAATTTTTGAAAAAGCAGATCAAATGAAGATTGTTGATGTTGACCGTCCAACAATTAAAAAGCCTGATGACGTAATTATTAAGGTAGTGCGGACCTGTGTTTGTGGTTCTGACCTATGGAACTTCCGAGGAATTAATCCGGTTGAAAAAGATTCTGAAAACTCTGGTCATGAAGCAATTGGAATTGTTGAAGAAGTTGGTGAAGATATCACTACTGTCAAGCCTGGTGACTTTGTGATTGCTCCATTTACTCATGGATGTGGGCACTGTGCTGCTTGTCGCGAGGGCTTCGATGGTTCTTGCCAAAGCCACAACGATAACTTTAGCTCTGGTGTGCAAGCTCAATACGTTCGGTTCCAACACGGTCAATGGGCGCTTGTTAAAGTTCCGGGCAAGCCAAGTGACTACAGTGAAGGAATGCTTAAGTCCCTCTTAACCCTTGCTGATGTAATGGCCACTGGTTACCATGCTGCTCGAGTTGCTAATGTTAGTGCTGGCAATACAGTTGTTGTAATGGGCGACGGTGCGGTTGGTCTTTGCGCCATTATTGCTGCTAAGATGCGGGGCGCTAAGAAGATTATTTCTACTAGTCGTCACGCTGACCGTCAAGCTCTTGCTAAGGAATTTGGTGCTACTGACAATGTTGCTGAACGTGGTGACGACGCAGTTCAAAAGATCATGGAACTCACGAATGGTGCCGGTGCTGATGCTGTCCTTGAATGTGTTGGTACTGGACAATCAACTGATACTGCCATGAAGGTTGGTCGTCCTGGCGCCATCGTTGGTCGGGTTGGTTTACCTCATACGCCAAAGATGGACATGACGGTGCCATTCTACAACAACACTATTGTCGGCGGTGGTCCAGCATCAGTAACTACTTACGACAAGGACGTATTGTTGAAGGCTGTTCTTGATGGTGACATTAACCCTGGTAAGGTCTTTACTAAGAGCTTTGACCTTGACCAAATTCAAGAAGCTTATGAAGCAATGGATAAGCGTGAAGCAATCAAGTCTTACATTATTATGGATGGCTTTGAACGCGACTAGTATTTAAAACTGATTGAAACAATAGGGGGCTGGGAGAAAACAAAAGTTTTCTCTCAGCCTCAACTACTTTTATGAACAATAGAAAGATAACGTGAAACTAGCTTCGCGTCGCCACAAGGCTCGAGTCTAAGTACGAACGATAATCAGCCCTTGCCGTGCTAATCATCGTCCTAGCTTAGCCAACCGCCTTGTCGAGGAGGTTATTTTCCACTCTCTTTTGCATACTTACAAAAATTAAGGACAAGATAAACGCATAAAATCAATAAGCGTGCTAAAATACTGTGATAGAGAATAAGCGTAAACGGGATGATAAAAATGCGTCGGTATGTATTTTTAGCACTGGCGATTGTCTTAAACTCAATTGGTCATTCAATGACGATTGTAACAAACTTAGGGAGTATGCCCTGGCCAGCCTCGATCGTTAATATTATGCATATGATGGGCTGGAACATGACAGAGACGATTTTTATAGAAGGATTATTTGTCATTGGCCTTAATATTCTTTTGGTTGGCGAATTTGTTCCTAAAGAATTTGGCTGGGAGTTAACGTTTTTAGTTCCGTACAGTATTTTAATGCAACTCTTTGCGAACTTATGGCGATTTTGGGGAATTGATACGATGAACATTTTCCTGTGCTTCGGGTTTGACCTGCTCGGCTTAGTAATTGCTTTTGCCGGGTATGCTCTTTACCAGCAGTGTGATTGTTGTTTTCACCCGCATGATAAATTGACAGTCTACCTAAAACGCCGTGCCAGTCTTAAATTCATGAAATACTTTAACATTGTCTTGCCCGTTATCATTATCTTATTATGTTCTCTTAAAAATCATGCAATCTTTGCTTTTAATATTGGAACGGTGATCGGCTTTTTCTCTCAGAACTGGATTGTCAGTTTCTGGCAGGAACGCCTCGAACCGTGTTGTCATTTCTAACTTTATGGAATGGGGATGATTAAATGCGCCGATTTTTAGTAGCACTCTTAGTCGCTGGCATGATCGGAATTGGCGATTATCATGTCCTAGCTGATGCAGATGCGCCTTCCCAACCCTTCCAGTCATCATTTTTTAGCCAGGATTCTTCTGATAGTAATGATTTTCAGTTTTCTAATGGCGGCCAACGACCAAATGCAGACCGGCTAAGAATTCCAGAAAACACACCGACACCGCTTGAATGTTTTAAGTGGAAGAAAAAGAATATTACTATTTATATGGAAACGGCTGATCTAAAATTAAAATGGGCTTTTCGTGATGCAGTCAAAAAGTGGAATAAGACGAAAGCAGTTCATATCCGCTGGACTAAGAACGAAGATAAGGCCAATATTATTGCGGCTGATGGTGACCTAGCACGAAATAATACGGGAAACAATGGTGTTGGCTATACAACATCTGAACTCGGCTCAACTCGGACGGAATATGACCCCACTACGAATACCTTGCATAAGGCAACTTCAACTTTGGACCCTAATCAGTTAGATTATACTAATAAAGAATTTCGAAGTGAGGTTGCCCAACATGAACTGGGACATGCCCTTGGATTGGCTCACGCTCCAGAATATGAGCATAGTGTGATGATCCCACGAAATATCAAAAACGGAATAACTAAAAATGATGCTAAAACGTTAAGAATGTTATATCATGAATAATTTTGAAATAGGTGTTGACAATTAGTAAGGATAAGGATATTATAATTACAATTAAATTAGAAAATGCTTAGAAAAGATGAGTAATCATTTAATGCCATTACAGAGAGCTAGGAAAGATGAGAACTAGTATGGTAATGAATAATGAAGATGGTCTTGGAGCAGACTGATGCTGTGAGCATACGTGTTAGCAGCAAGCGCTTAGCACCCGTTATCGTGCTGGAGTATTCAAGCGAGTACTTCATGCGGAGCTTACTGTGAGGTAAGGTCGAATTAGGGTGGTATCACGTTAATTAGTATTAAACGTCCCTAGGAATTGGTTAGATTGCCGTTCCTAGGGATTTTTTAGTTCCAAGATTCATTCTCATCAGGCAGAAAAGGAGAGATTTATTATGGCTAAAGTTGAAAGTTTTACACTAGATCACACAAAGGTTAAGGCACCTTACGTTCGTTTAATTACTGTTGAAGAAGGGGCAAAGGGAGATAAGATTAGCAACTATGATTTACGGTTAGTCCAACCAAATGAAAATGCAATTCCAACTGCTGGTTTGCATACAATTGAACATTTGCTTGCTGGCTTACTTCGTGACCGTTTGGATGGCGTGATTGATTGTTCCCCATTTGGCTGCCGGACTGGTTTCCACTTAATTACGTGGGGTGAACACTCAACTACTGAAGTTGCCAAGGCCTTGAAGTCTTCACTTGAAGAAATTGCCTACAAGACTAAGTGGGAAGATGTTCAGGGAACAACGATTGAATCTTGTGGTAACTACCGTGATCACTCATTATTCTCTGCTAAGGAATGGTCAAAGAAGATTCTTGATGAAGGCATTTCAGATAAACCATTTGAACGCCACGTGGTTGACTAATAATAATTTTGGTAAACGCTGACTAAGGATTTCTCGAGAATAACGACATGTCGGATCCCGTTGGTTATTGCGATTAGTTATGACGAATAGCGAAAACAAAAGTAAAGGGGTAGTTATGATGAGAAAGAAAAAGCATACCGGTTGGTGGATTGTTGGTATTGTAGTAGTGATTTTAGTTGCGGCTGGACTTAGTGTGGGCGCTAATGGTGGGTTTACTCGCAACGATGAGATTACTGTTGGAACGATTGGCCCAGATGTCCAAGTTTGGCAACACATTGCAAACAGTAAGCAGGCCAAAAGTGAAGGTTTGAAGATTAAGGTCAAGAGCTTTACTGATCCCGTAGCCTTAAACCGGGCGACTGCTAGTGGTGAAATTGACGTAAATGCTTTCCAATCATGGTCATATCTCCAAGCCTATAATAAGGAAAATAAGAAAGCACAATTAGCGGCGATTGGAACTACCTATTTAGAACCAATGGGCTTATATTCAGATAAGTATAAGAGTGTTAAAGATATTCCAGATGGTGCCACAGTTGCGATCGCTAATAACCCAGCAAACACGGCTCGTGGCCTTTTGCTCTTACAAAGTGCAGGATTGATAAAATTGAAGCCGGGCTTTGGGGCAACAAGTGGAACCAATGAGATTGCGGCTAATCCAAAGAACCTTCAATTTAAAGAAATTGATGATACCACCGGACCACGGGTATTAAAGTCAACTGATTTAGTATTAATCGGTAATACGATTGCTTTAACTGGTCATTTAAATGTGTTGAAAGATTCTATTTATCATGAAAAGGTTGATCAAAGCACGAAGGATAACATTAATGTTTTAGCAACTGCTAAGAAGAACCGTGATAATAAAGAATATAAGAAGTTAGTCAAGCTTTACCATAATAAGCAAATTCAACAATGGATCGCTAAAAAGTATCAAGGAACAAAGGTTAATGTTGATAAGCCATTAAATTATCTTGAAAATTAATAATAAAATTATAATTAGCTAAAAGATGACATTGTAGTAATTTAAAGCCCCTTTTATTCGTAACTATCGAATGAAAGGGGCTTTTTACACGTTTATATTGATGAATTGAAGATTATTATGAAAATTAATAATTTTATTCAATATTAGGACAAAGGATTCTATTAAACAAATTAATAAGAAGCGAGTATAATTAAAGTGATAGAAGCTTAGGTTTAACTACAAGGCATGATTTAAGTAAGGGAGCTAAAATTATGAGATGGGAAAGAAAACTTGCACAAAGCGTAGTCACGATTGTTTTACAAGCACTGGTTGCACGACTCGTGTATCATTTATTTGCAAAGAAGCAACCGAAAGAAACAACGAAAAGCAATGACTAGTGTATTGTGGTAGCGGATGGGATTAAGCGTAAAGCGACCATTCGTTTTTTTTATTAATTTTGCTCTTAACAATGCCAAGTATAAATTCTGTTGGCCTTTAAATTAATAAGATGATAAAAAAGTTAATTTAAAAGGATTTAGATTAGGCTATAATTATAAGAAGATAAATGACTAAGAGACGGGGGATATCTTATGAGTAAAAATAATCCTTTACGGAGCATGACTCCCAAAAATAAGAATTATAAATTATACAAAGCAAAGAAACAGTGGATTACTGCCTGTGCTACTTTTATGCTGGCTTTTGGGGCAACGGCAGTAGTAAATGCTAGTGTCCAAGCAGATACGACTACCCCAGCAACAACGCAAGCAAGTGGCAGTACTGTAACTGCAGCGGAATCGGCACAACCGCAAAGTTCCGTGACTGAGAGTGCTCAACAATCTGGTGAAACGAAGAAAAATGTTGTAGCTAATACTACTGACACTTCTAAAACCAGTGAACAAAAGATTACAACTGCTCAGGATACTGAAAACTCAAGTTCCGCTTCTTATACAAATAGAACTAATAGTGAAGAAGAAAATAAAAATGCTTTTCTTGCTCTCAATGTAAATACTGCTGAGAATCCTGCCAATGAAGCACTTCAAGAAAATAAAACTGTTGCAACCGCAGCTACTACTAATGGCGGATATGATTCTGCTACGTGGGGGACATTAGATACCTCTAAGTGGACAGGGCAGACGACCACTTTTGATGGAAACAATTATTACCAATTAACTGGCTACACTGGCGATCAAACTCACATTATTGTGCCTAATGAGGCTGACTTTGCGGCCACTAATAAATCAACTGATGGTCTTCAAGTGTCGATTTCTAATGATTTAATTAAAAGCTGGAAAAATGCTACTACGATTGCTTTTAGTAAGACTAAAGATAAGAAGATTAAGCTTGCAAGTACTAACTTAGATAAGACATTCCAAAATGACGCAAATTTGACTAATTTTGAGGCCAATAGTTTAGACACAAGTAGCGTTACGTCAATGCAATCAACTTTTGATAATGCCTCTAAGCTATTCTCTTTGAGTGGGGTTAGTGATTGGGACGTTTCTAATGTCACTAATATGTCTGCTTTATTTCAAAATACGACTAGCTTGACTATCTTAACTGGTTTGGAAAACTGGGATGTTCAAAAAGTCACGAATATGAATCGGATTTTCAACAATGTTAATAAAGTTACAGATCTTTCTCCTTTAAGCAATTGGAAGACTAGCAGTTTACAAAACCTCAACACTGCATTTGCTAATAATAGTTTTACGAACTTACAAGGTCTAGAAAATTGGGATGTAAGTCATGTAACTGACATGGGCGTCATTTTTATGAGTGATGCTAATTTGATTGACATTAGTGCCTTAGCTAATTGGGATACTAGCAGTGTGACGGATATGAACCGGGCATTTAATGTTAACCAAGCATTAACTAGCCTGCATGGTCTAGAAAACTGGAATACCAGTAAGGTAACTAATCTTACTGCAATTTTTGCTAATGAAGGGGCATTAGTTGACGCGAGTGCAGTTGCTAACTGGAACATAAGCCATGTAACTAATATGACTGCTTTATTTCAAGGCTCCAATGCTCAATATGTTGACCTTTCCAAGTGGGACTTTAGTAAGGTAACTAGTGCATCAAGTGTCATAAATAATAACAAGACTGTGGTTTATCTTAGTAATAACGCTACAATTACCGCTGATAAATTGAATACTTTGGGTCTTGGCAACTTTGCAAACTTCAACCATCTAATTGTTTTGGCAGGTGGCGCTCTTTACACTCGCTTATCTGGCAAGAACAGTAATATACACACCATTACTATTAGGGATTCAAATGGTAGCCAACTTACCACTATTTCGTTCCCTGTTGTTTATGATGCAGCTGGCGCAAGTAACATGACGGGTGCCATTAATAGTTACAAAGACATGGTTGATCAAAAGCTTGAGGATTATGTTACTGAACATAACTATGTACTAAAGAGAGTTTCAACTGCCCCTGTTGATGATGTAACGGGTCACAATAATCATCTAGTTAACTATGCGAATGCTACATACCAAGTTGTTACTATCCCGGCAGATCAAAAGAAAAATCTTCAAATTCAGGATAAAACTGTCTATAAAGGTACGACTTTAACAGCTAAAGATTTAGTTGCTAATGTGGCTGATTTTCCAGCAGATACTACATTTGAATTTGCTGATAATAGTGAACCAAACTGGAATCAAGTAGGAACATATAATGTTAAAGTTATTGCAACTTATCCAGTTTCTGTGAATGGCCAGCAATATACTGCCGTAACTACTCCAGCTACTGCTAAGGTTACCGTTACTCAACAGATGCAGTTTACGATTACTTATTGGGATGATACGGAAAATAAGGAAATTACTCAATTTGATATAAAAAATGCTGGTAATGGGGCATATACTCAACTTACATTTCCAGATGGCGTAAATCCAGCTAAGTATCAATCTGTTAGTGTCTCTGGAGTACCTGCAGGAGCAACAGTTGCCGGGGATTTCTGGAAGCCGTTTACAGATCCAAGTTGTAATTGGACAATACCAAATTATAAATGGACGACTGAGGTTGCTCCTTCATTCTATGGTGCAAATGTTGTTGTTCACTTAGTTCATAAAACACAAGATGTAACCAATACTGATCCAGCTGCACAAGAAACACGCACTGTTACCGTAAATTACGTTAAGACAAAGGTTAATGAAGACGGTACTTACACTGAGGATGGTAATGCCTTTACTTCCGCAGTTTTAGATGTTTACTATACTCGGCAAGCTACAAAAGATTTGGTAACTGGAGATATTACGTATGGTCCATGGCAATGGAATACTAAAAAAGGTGATAGTAATACACCTGGTTACCATGTAGTATCCGGGACTTGGACTAATTTACCGCAAGAGTGGGCTACGGTAACTGCCGATGTACCAACCTTAGCTGGATATACAGCTTACACTGGTGGTCCTGCTACAAATACTAATAAAGTTCCAGCTAATCAATTTGTTTTCCCTACTTGGAATGGTGGTGATGGCGATACCAGCGATATTTCTAAAGGCTCAACTGCATATACTACGGCTGCACCTCTTTATGAAGCTCAACCTGTTCATACCATTTTCTATGTTCCAAATAAAACTGAAGCTAGAACAATAACTGCTAAATTTGTGTATGCAGGTGGTGATAAGAATGGTCAATCAGTTGCACCCGATGCGCAGATTCAAGTCTTCTTCAAACAAGCTGGGACTATTAATGCTTCAATCAATAAAGTGGTTTATGGAGATTGGACTTGGGATAAGACGGTTGGTGATGAGGACCACTTAGGTTTCCATGTAATTTCTGGGAAATGGGATATAGCACAAGATGGACAATTTACTGTTACTCCTCCTGATGCTGGCAATGACTATGTAGTAGTAAACCTCAATTCTACAGGCACATATACTACTGTAAATTTTGCTAATCCAAATTATAATTCCAATACAGTATTTACTACTAATAATGCTCCTCAATGGTATGTTCGTAACGAATTGGCGACTTACTATGTACCTAAATCATTGACGCAAAAAACTATTAACCGTGTAATTAACATGATTGGGATCGATAAATCTATAAACGGGTCTGCCGTGGTCAAACCATCTATCACCACTCAATCAGCCACGATTACTAGACCTGTTAAAGTAAATGCTGATGATAGTGGAGTAACATTTGATGGCTTTGATGGGAGTGGCTGGACTACAGGTGAGTGGGGACGCTACAACAATATACCGGTTCCTAATAATTATACGAAAGTCATTAAACAAATAGTTACGCATCCTGATGGGACAACGACTGAAACAACATTAAATATTCCAAACTGGAGACCTATTCCAGCTCAAACTGTCACTATCGATACACTTCCGACTGTAATTAATATAACCTACACGGCAACTGCAACAGCATTTTTGGCAGGTACTAATGAGTCAACTTATACTGGCAGTCCAATCACTCTTAATGACCTTAATGATGGGGATGGTGATAATCCAATCTATGTTGGAGTTACAGGGCCAACTGGAGCACCTTATACTTTACAGGCTGGAGATGTTGAATTTTCATCTGATAACGGTCAAACTTGGACGACTGAAATGCCAACTAATGCAGGTACCTATGAGTTACGTTGGTCAGAACGAGGTAAGCAGGATGTTATAAAAGAATTTGGTAATAACAGTATTAAATGGGTAGATGCTCAGGGTAATTCAACCTTTACCAGTACTGCCACCTATATTATTAATCCAGCACCAGCTACTTTCACTTTAAGCAACCAGACATCTGGAAATTATAGTAAGATCTATGATGCCCAACCTGCGACTAGTATCGATCCTTCAAAATTAACAATTACTACTAACTTTAACAATGCCAAAGTAGTTTTAGATACGACGGGCCTTACTAGTGATAGTTATGAGTGGGTAGATGCTCAAGGGCATTCGATCAGTAATCCTGAAAATGTTGGAACTTACCACATAAAACTTAAGGACGCTGCACTATCTACTCTACAGAAGGATAACCCTAACTTTACTTTGACTAATGGTAGTGGCTTAGCTACTTACACCATTACGCAAGCTCAGGCAAGTGGGGTATTAAGTGGCTCTAACTCACGCACATACGATGGTCAAGCTACTACACCTGCTGAAGTAAATAGCAATGGTCAAATTGGTGTAACGGTAACCTTCCCAGGTGTTACTGATGCTAACAAGACCTATATTCTTAAAGATGGTGATTATGAGTGGAATAGTGGCTCTGCACCAACTAATGCTGGATCATACATGATTACTTTGACACCTGATGGTATTTCCAACATTGAAAAGTATATTCTTGGTCTAGTAGGTTCTGGTCAAAATAACACACCGAATGTAGTATTTTCTGATAATGCCTTTACTGGAAGTGCAAGTTATACAATTAATGCTGCTGAAAATACTGTAAGTGTCGATGGAACACAAACCGAAACTTACACGGGCCAACCAATTAGCGTTGATTATAATGCGAATGGCACTAACAGCGTTCAAGTAAGTATTAGTGCTAAAGACGGCGCAACAGCTAGCTTGAGTAATGTACAATTAGATTCTGGTGACTTCCAAATTGTTGATGTCAGCGGTAAGCCTATCACTGCAACGAATGCTGGTGGTGTTTACCATATTGTCTTAACTGATGCCGGTGTTGCGAAGATTCAACAAGCCGTTGGTGATAATTACAAGATTAGCCAAGGCACAAGTTTCGGTACTTTAGTTATTAACAAGGCCCAAGCATCTGCAGAATTTAGTGGCAATCCTTCATCCACTTACACTGGTAGTCCTAATAGTGATTACTTAAACGGCTTCTCAATTAAGCTGAATGAACCAAATAATCCAACTTATAACTTAGTTGCTGGTGATATTGAATTTAATGTTGATGGGACTTGGACTACTACTGTTCCAGTTAATGTTGGAAAATATGAAGTTCGTTTATCCCAAACTGGTTGGGAACACATCAAAGAAATTAATAGTGATAATGTAACTTGGCCTACCACTGCTTCGGCTGGAACGGGCACTTATACCATTACGCCTGCTACTGCTGACACTGAACTTAGCGGTCACAATTCGATGGTTTACAATGGCAATTCAGTAACGACAGCTGATTTGTATACTGATGGTTCAACCATCAAGGTAGCCATTAATGGTAATAATGTTGTTAACTTACCAACTAGTTTTACTTTTGCAGATGGAGACTACGCTTGGAATACTCAAGATGGTAAAGCACCTGTTAATGCTGGTAATTATACTCTGACTCTTTCTAGCGTAGGTCTTGATAAAATTCAAGCTGCAATTGATGAAGCCGTTGGTAAAGGAAATGTTATCTTGTCTAAGGACAATACTGGCAGTGCAACTTTCCAAATTGAGCAAGCTATCTCACCAAATGTTCAGTTAGATGGTAATGAAAAGAGTGAATACAATGGTCACGCAGCCAGTTTTGATCCAAGTAATGAAGAAACCAAGAAGAACTTTGGCTTCAATAATGTTCAAGGCTTGACTATTCCAGATTTAACTGCTGATGACTTTGAATGGGTCGATCAAGATGGCAAGCAGATTGCTGCTCCAACTAATGCGGGTTATTACTACTTACAATTAAATGAAAAGGGTAAATCAGCTTTTGCAGCGGCTAACCCTAACTACACATTTGTTAAGGATGGAAAGAGTACCATTTCAGGCCACATTACTTACCACATTTATCCAGCAAGTTTGATTATCGGCGTAAGTGGAACTGCATCACAAGTTTATAATGGTCAAAATGCAGCCATTAGCCAGACACAGCTTGATAATGGTGATATTAAACTAGTGTGGGGTAACTCAAATGATGAACCAATTGGATTGGGAAGCTTCACTTTAGCTCCAGAAGATTTAGAAGTGGTTGATAGTGCTGGTAATCCAGTCAGCCATGCTAACGCCCAAGAAAACGATAAAACAGGTAATCCAGCTTATTATGTTCGTTTAACAAGTACTGCACTTAATAAGATTAAGAATCTAACAGGTGCAAGTAATTATGATATTAGTTTAGGTGGAACGACTGGTAATTTCTTAATCTATGCTCGCAAGGCTCAAGTTACTTTAAGCGGTAATCAAACGACCACTTACGGGGCTGATTTAGCCTTTGATCCAAGTGCTTACCACATTGAACTAACTAATTGGAATAGCAGTGTTCCTGTGCCAACTGATGCTGAAATTATTCAAGCAATTGGTGGGTTGAAGTCTGGGGATGTCTATATTAATGGCTTTACTAATGGTCAAATGCCAGTCAATGTCGGCACTTATCAAGTTAAGATTGCTGATCAATTGTTACAAAGACTACAGGCAGCTTTTCCAGATTATGATTGGGACGCTGTTAGCGGAAATAATGGCACTGCTAGAAGCGGTTCATCTAATTCAGATCCTATTGATGCTAGACATGAACCAGCTACATATGTAATTACGTCGGCTGATACTACCGTTACGATTAATGGCGCAGAGCATATTAAATATGGTGAAACTGCCACGATTCAATATGGCGGCGATAACGGCTACAGTATAACTATTACTGCACCTGTTAAGAATGCGACAACTGACAATGAACATGAGCCAATTTATACAGATTTGAAGCTTGAAACAGGCGATTTAGAGTTTGTAACTACTCCAGGTGATGTTGGTACTTATGAAGTGAAATTATCTGCTCAAGGGCTGAAGAAACTTCAAGCTTTAACTGGTTCAACTAACTATAATTGGACTCAAGCTTCTGCAGCACGAGCCAACTTCTTCGTTGACCAGATGCCAGTGACAATTACTGTTGGTGGTAATGAGCAAAATGTAACTTATGGTTCCAATGATTGGTTAAAGGCTATTAAGGAGAATCCTCAAGGTTATACCTTAACTGTAAAGACTGGAAATGGTACTACTTTAAACTACCAAGCTAAAGATGGAGATTTGATTTTTAGTCAAACACCAGGAGATGTTGGTAGTTACCAAGTTGTTTTATCAGCTCAAGGTCTGGAAAATATCAAGACTGCATTGGGTACTAACTATGCTTATCTACAGGATGCGAGCGATGTAACTACTTATGGCATCTTTAAGGTGAACCAAGGCGAAGTCACGATTAGCTTAGATGGTAGCGATAGTAAGACCTATGATGGAAAAGCTACAACACCAGCTGATTTGAATACTGGTAAGTATAATTTAACTTATTCAGCAACTGTTTATGCTCCCGACGGTACTGCACAAACGATTAAGTTAACTAGTGATGATTTGCAGTTTGCTAATGGTGATCCTGTTAACGCTGGTAATTATACGGTTGAATTATCACCAACCGGTCAAGCTAAGTTGAAGAATTTAACTGGTAACAATGGCGATAACTACAAGTGGACATTTAATACTATTGCAACTTACACGATTAATACAGCTACTGATGCTGTTGCAAGCTTGTCAGGTTCTAACCAAATGATATTTAATGGCTCAGCAGTTACTACCGCTGAAATTAACAATGGTGGTGACATTATTGTTAATTTGACCTTCCCTGGTAGCACTGAAAATAGTATTTACCACTTGCAAGATGGTGATTACATTTGGACTAATGGTGAGGCACCAACTAATGTAGGTACTTACACTATTAAGTTGACCCAAGCTGGTTTGGCTCATTTGCAAGCTGCAATTGATCAATATGCTGGTTCAGGAAATGCAAAAATTAATGAGAATAGCTTAACTGGTTCAGCTACTTTTGAAATCGTTCCTCAGTCAATTACTGATGTAACTATTTCTGGTAAAGATCAAGAAAAGACTTACGATGGTCAGGCTGCTAGTTTAGATGTAAATGACTTAACGATTAGTGGTAATGATCTCGTTACTGATAATCCATTATCAATGAAAGACATTACTGCCAGTGATTTTGATTGGTATAATGCCCAAGGTGAGAAGCTAGATGCGATTCCAACTGATGCTGGCACTTATGAAGCCCGTTTGAAACCTTCTGCTCTGCAAGCATTGCAAAAGAATAATCCTAACTACAGCTTTAATACCGCAAGTGGCACAATTAAGTACACAATTAATCAAAAAGCAGCTACTGATACTTTAGGTGGAAATGGCAATAAGATTTACAATGGTCAGGAAACTTCAGTTAGTGATGTCTTTAATTCAATTACTTGGACGCCAAGTGGGTTAGTTGATGGCCAAAGTTTAGATCTTTCTAAGCTAAGCGACGCCGATTATGCTTGGTATACCAAGAATGCAGACGGTACTTATACTGAAATGACTGGCTTACCAACTAATGCTGGTACTTACTACTTGAAGCTTAAGGATAGTTCAATTGCTAAAATTCAGGCAGCTAACCCTAACTACAGTTTTGCCACTGGTGCAATTAGCGGTGAGTATACTTATGACATTAGTCAAGCTAAGGCTGAGATTACTTTGCCAAGTACTAGTGATCAAACTATTACTTGGACTGGTAATCCAGCAACAATTGATCCAGCTAACTTTATTCCAGAAATCACTACTGATAATCCAAATGAAAAGACCATTGCTTTGCCAAGTACTTTGCAATTAACTGCCAGTGATTATGAATTCTTACAAAATGGACAAGTAATTTCTGCACCAAGTGAAATTGGCACTTATCAAGTTCGCTTAACCCAAGCTGGCTGGCAAAAAGTTCAAAATGCGATTACTGGAAATACTAACTATACTTGGAGTTACCAAGGCGAAGGTAATTATCATATTCAAAAGGCAACTGCAAGCATTACTCTTGACGATTCAGCTTCAACAATTTACACAGGAAATCCAGTAGTTATTCCAGCTACTGATGGAGTTGTTAACGGCATTAATGTGAAGTTATCAAATGGCCAAACTTATGTCTTAAAACCGACAGATCTTGAATTTGTAAATGATCAAGGCAATCCAATTCCTGCACCAACTAATGCAGGTACTTACAAGGTTAGATTAACCGAAGCAGCATTAGGTCAAATTCGAAATCTTGAAAGTAATCATTATAACTATACTTATAATAATGATGCGGTAGACTTTACAATTGAAAAAGCTAGTGCTGATGTAACTACTTCAGGAGCATATGATGTAGTTTATAACGGTCAAATTCCTGAAATTAATGTTGCTAAGATTACTAACAATATTGCTACTAACAACGGTGTAAATCTCACTAGCCCAACTTTATCTGCTGATGACTACGAATGGGTTGATGAAACAGGTAAAGTGATTGCTAACCCAGAAAACGTTGGTACTTACTACTTGAAGCTCAAGGATGCTAGTCAAAGCAAGATTGCTACAAACGATAATTACACTTGGAGTTTCAATGGTTTAGCGACTGTCATCATTGATAAGGCCGATGTAGCTATCAGCTTTAGTGGTAGCCAAGAAACCCCTTATACCGGAAAGGTAATGGTGTTAGATCCTGATAAATTTGAAGTTAAACTTTCTAATGGTCAAACTTACCAATTGACTGACAAAGATATTCAAGTTATCGGTAATCCAATAAATGTTGGTACTTACCAAGTTAAGTTAAGCCAAGCTGGAATTGATGCAATCAAAGCAGCTGATAGTAACTATAACTACAGTTACGATGACAGTCAGGGAGTACTAGTAATTGTTCCCGCCAAGGCTAGTGCAACAATAAGTGGTTCTCAAACTACGCAAGACTTAGAACTTGATCCTCATAATTACTCAGTTGTTGTAACGTTAAATGGGCAACAACAAACTATTACCGGATTAACAGCAAATGATTTTGTCTTCAGTAAAGATGGTCATCCAGCTCAATTAACTGAAGCTGGAACTTATGATGTTGAGCTTAATGGGGGTGCAATCAATAAGATTCGGAATGAAAATCCAAATTACGATATTGCCTTTAGTTCAACAGCAACATTTACTTTGGAAAATAGTAGTCAAACTATTAACTATGTGGATGCTGATGGTAAGGTAATTAGTGCATCCTCAGTTGGTGGAAAGCTTAAAGGAAATCAAGTTGAATTTACTCCTCAATTCCCTGCTGGTTGGGTAGTAAGTGATCCAAGCAGTGTGCCAAGTGAAATTACGCTTGAAAATGGAATTACTACTATCAAGATTAAGCATGGCATAACCAATGTTGATCATACTAACCCAGTTTCAGACGGTGAAGAGACGGTAACCGGTGAAGTAATTGATGGCGCACATGAAAGTAACTTAAACCAGACGATTACGAGAACGATTGTTATAACTAACCCAGATAGAACAAAGCAGACGATCACTCAAGAAGCTAAGATTTACCGTGACGCTATTTACGATAATGTTACAGGTGAAGTAACTTATGGTGAATGGTCAACGGCTAAATGGGATGCATATACTCCAGAAAATATTCCTGGTTACACGGTAAGTGAAAGCATCGTGCCAGCTGTTGAAGTGAAGAACGGTCAACAAGATGAGACTGTTAATATCACTTACACCGCTAATGAGCAAAGTGGTAAGATTTCATACCAAGATGCAGATGGTAAGGAAATTGGGACAACACCACTTAGCGGAAAGACAGGTGAAACCATAACTGTCACCCCAGAAATTCCCGCCGGCTGGCAATTAGTTCCTAGTCAAGAAATTCCAAAGACTGTTACTGCTACAGCAGAAGGAATTTCAACGGTAATAGTTAAGGTTGAGCATAAGACGGTTGTTGTTACTCCAGCAACTCCTGCAACTGATATTCCAACTGGCAAAGTTCCTGGTGATCCATCCAAGAACTACCCGACAATGGAACAACTAACGGTTACGTCAACACGGACAATCAATGTTAAATACCCAAGTGGCAAGGAAGAGTCGATTCCACAAAAAGTTACATTTACCCGGACAGCGATCTTTGATGAAGTAACAGGTGAAATTAAATATACTGAATGGCTTCCTCAAGGCACTGCGCAATGGGCTAGTTATCAACCTACAACTGTTACGGGCTATGTACCTAGTCAAAAGATTGTGCTAGCAATGACGGTAAATCCTGAGACGCCAAATGAAACGGTTGATATCACGTACGATAAGATTCCGGAACCACAAGAAGGCCAAGAGATTATTAGTTACCAAGATGCAAATGGTCAAGTAATCCATACACAAACTGTTACTGGTGAAGAAGACAGTGATGTTTCCTTCAAGCCAGAAGTTCCGACTAATTGGCAACCAACTGGCGAGCTTCCTCATTCAATAAAGATTACTGGTGGGACAACTGTGATCGTGATTGAGCCAGTTACCACTACGATTCAAGAGCATAAGACAGTAACACGGACAATCGTTGAGCACCTGCCAAGTGGTGACAAACAAACCGTGCAAACAGTTGTCTTAACCGGAACTGGGGCTAAGAATTTAGTCACTGGCGAAGTTACTGATGTTAAATGGGATCATGGTAAATTCGCGGCCTTTACTCCTGCAACCGTACCAGGGTATACGATAAATATGAGTATTGTTCCTGAGATGGATGTCACAGCAGCCAGTGATAACAGTACTGTCGAAATTAACTACATTCCTAATAAACAGACGGGGATGATTATTTACCGCGACGAAAATGGTAGTGATATTAGTCAAACTGCTCTCAAAGGTAAAACAGGTGCGACAGTGGCGGTCAACTTAACTGTGCCAGCTGGTTGGCAACTTATCCCTGGTCAATCAATTCCAGCAACAGTCATGGCTACTCCTGATGGAATTCCAGATGTTGTCGTTTTGATCAAACATCAAATGATTACTGTAAAGCCGGGAGAAAAAGCTCCAACCGGAAAAGTTCCTGGTAATCCATCAACAACTTACGAGAAGATGGAATCCCTAACCAAAGAGGTAACACGAACCATTACTGTTAAGCTGCCGGATGGACAACGCCAGATAATTACACAGGCTGTTAAATTTACCCGGACAGCAACATTTGACGCGGTTACTGGTAAGGCAACTTATAGCGCTTGGCAAGTTGATGGCAGTAATGAATGGCTAGCATATACGGCACCAGCAATTAATGGCTATACCGCTAGTCAGGTTTCTATTCCAGCTGAAATAGTTATTCCTAGTGATAAAAATCAGAGTATCGAGATTGAATACACTAAGAATAATCAACCAGCAGAACCTGATCAACCAGTAACACCAACTCAACTGGCACAACCGACCGAACCATCAGTCCCAACAAATGATGGTGACAAGTTAGTGCCTGATGATCAGTTGCCAACTAAGCCGGTTGAACAAGAAAAGCAACAGGCTTCAAATCAACACTTTGTCTTACGTCAATTAGCTCAGACCCGAACAGAAGGAAAGTCAAAAGCTAATGCCCTTCCTCAGACTGGTAATGATCAAAGTAATAATTCTGTATTAGGATTTGCATTCGTTGCCCTTGCAGGTATCTTTGGTTTAACTGGTATGAAGAAGAAAAAACGAGAAAAGTAATTAAAAATAAATAAAGCTAAACAAGCTCCTCATTATTCTCTAAATAGTGGGGAACTTGTTTATATATCGATAAAATAAAGAAGAATCTAAATAATTTATTAATATAATAAAACTTGATTTTAATGATTAAGCAGAGTATTGATTTCTTTATCTAGCGATATATTAAAAGTGAAATGTTTAACGATTAACAAATGACAAAATTATCATTTATTTAAAAAAACTTAAACATTTTTTCTGGCTTTGAAAATACTTGAAAATGCCGTTATATAAAGATTCTATCGATCGATAAGCTAAAACGTGATTTTCAGTTTTTAAAAGTCGACAAAAGAATAGTTGTGTTTTAAATCAAAACAAGTAATATAGAAAAAGTAAGCAAACAATTATTACAGTTATTTAATATATTTATTGCTGGCGCTATAAAAAATATTAAGGGGGAAATTTGATGTTATCACGGAATAATCATCAGGAACAATTTAAGAAGTATGAACCTAAAAAACAACGGTTCACCATTAAGAAGTTATCTGTTGGTGTGGCCTCAGTTCTTTTGGGGATTTCTTTTGCAAATGGTGTATCAGCTGATACAACTGATGCTAATGCAGATGCCAATACTAATAATGGTGATGGTTCAGAACAAACCGACCACAATTTAGTTTTAAATTCTGCTAATAATCAAACGTTAAAAGAAGCAACTACTGCTAACCAAGCTAGCGGTGCTATGCCAGTCTCACAGAACCCTGCTGGTGATCTTAAAACTCCAGTGGCTGATCAGTTTGAACAGACTGTTGCTAGTGCAGCTTCTCAAGCAATTGCCCAAAGTACATTAGCAAATACAAATGATAGTGCAAATGCTAGTGTTCAAAATACTGCTCAGCCGGTTGCGGCGAACCAGGATAATAGATTATCAAAGGAAACAACTGCTGATACGCAATCATTTGCTACCCAGTCTTTTAATGTTTCAAACAATGCAACTGATTTAGATAATTCAGCCATGCTTGCTCAATTATTTAGAACTTCATTAGCAGCGGTACCAGCAAGTGAGGGCACTACTAATACTACGCCAGTTAACTTAAGTACTTATAATCCGAACTTTAATATTACTAATGGGAAAGAATATTCAACATACTTTGGAAACCTTCCATAAACTCAAATGGGATTTTCACAGTATCGAGATATAACTAATAATAATGTTTTGACCCTTGCTACTGATAAAGATAATCCGGGTAATAACATTTATTTCTATGTTAATAGTAAATTAGCTACTACAATTGGAAAAGATGAGTGGACAAAGCCCTGGAATGGACCATTAACTATAACGCAAACTAATGGCAATGTATATTCCGGTGGAACGTATAAATATTCTAGAAAAATAGTCACATTTGGAGGATACAAGTATACTCGAATAAATTTAGAGAATGGTAATGGTATGAGTCCGGTTGATGTACCAAGTACAGGTGCTTTTACCACTAGTGGATCGAATTTGATGATTTTATGGGGAGATGGTGATCCGATCGCTAAATCACCAGTTGCTCAGCAACGATGGAATAGTGGAGGAGAACGCATACCTGGTAAAGTTCAACAAACCATATGGTATGTTAATGCTGATACTGGTGAAGTCATGGCTCATAAATCATCTGACCTTTTAGTAGCTGGTCAGCATTATGATGTGTCAGCAGCAAGCCCTGCAAAAGTAGAATATAAGGGTCAAGTTTATGATTTGATAAATCGAACAGATGGAAAGTACGACTCTTCTGAATTAAATGAACAAGTCTTAAATGCGGTCTTAACTAACAATAATGGAGAAAAAATTACTGTTAGGGATGTTATTAATACACCGCTTGAAGGAAAAATAGGTAGTTCTAGAAAAGGAAACATTACCGTTGGGACTACTGACTATGGACCAAGCAGAATTTATGTTTCTCAACAATTAGACGATGGAGGAACAATTTCACTTAATACCTATGATATTCAGCCTAGCGATTCAACACCGGGAGCTATGGCAGCTACTTTTGTTGATGCAGGTAATATTTCCGCAAAAAGGTTGCCATCGGTATATACTGCTAATACAGGTGATGAAACTCAAGATGCTGCAGCAGCGACAGCACAAGGAGCTAGATCCGCGGTTTTTAATAATCGGGTTCCGGGAAATCAAGACGTTGTGTTCTTATATCGTACTCCAAAGGCCCAAGAGCAGAAGGCTAATGTTACTTTTGTTAATGATGATACGGGCGTTGCTATTAGTGCTGTACAAACAGCTACAGGTAAAAGCGGAGAAACTATCACTTTCCCTAATGCCGCATACACTGTAGCTGACCTTGAAAAGACTTATACTTACAACGGCACTACTGGTAATGGAGTAGTCAATGGCGCAGCTTCGGGAAGCTTTACGAATGTTACTTTCCCAGTTTATGATTCTGATAATGATACAACGCAAAGCTTTGTTATTCACTTTAAGAATAAGACGCCAGATATGCCTACTTACCATCAAGGCAAGGAAGAGTCAGTGACTGTTAATCGGACAATTAACTATTACGATAAGGTAACTGGCGCTAAGATTCCAAGTGATTTAATCGCTACTAACCCAGTTAAAGATTCAGTAATTTTCACTCGTACTCAAGTATTGGATCAAAATGGTAAGGTTGTCGGTTATGGTACTGTTAGCAGTGATGGTAAGTCCTTTAGAACTCAAGATTGGCATACTGCTGAAGGCTTGACTACTGATGAATTTGCTGCTAAGAAGTCTGCGGACCTTTCAGCATTCAACTACACTACTCCTGAATTCCAAGACGGAACTAGTGCAAATGTTGTAGCAGCTCATGAAGTAACACCAGATACTCAAAATCTTGAATACAATGTTTACTACGATCACCAAACGCAACAAGTTACAACTAACCAAGATGTAACCCGTCGTTTCCACTACATCTTTACTGATGGCACTACGCCAGAAAGCCACTTGACTCCTCAAGCAGACCAAAAAGTAACCTTTACTGGAACTGCTACTAAGGACTTGGTAACTGGCAAGACTGGTGATACTGTTTGGACTCCATCAACTGGTACTTTAGCGCAAGTTGATGGTCAACAAGTAGCTGGCTACCACATTACTGGTAACGTAAATGCTAACGCTGATGGTAGTGCGAATGCCGTTACAGTAAACCCAGCTTCTGGCGATATTGATGTAACGATTGTTTACACTCCAGATGCTAAGACTCCGGATACTCCACAAAAAGCTAAGGTTACTATTTACGATAAGACTGAAAACAATAAGCAATTATCTGCTTTTGAAAATAACAATGGTACAAAGGGCAGTGCAATCAGCTTTGACGGTGAACCACAAACCCTTCAAGCTTACTTAAATTCAGGCTACGTATTTAATAGTGCAACTGATGCCAATGGTAATTCAATTGGTACTACTTCAAACATTACCTTTGGAAACTTTGATAGTGTTGATGGCAATGTTCAAAGCTTTAACATTTACTTAGTTCACGGAACTGATACTAAGACTGAAAGTGCAACAACTAATGCTCACGTTCACTATGTTGTTGCCGGTAATGAAGCCAATAAGCCAGCTGCCCCAGCTGATAGTCCAGTTCAAACAATTAATTGGACTCGTACTAACACTACTGACAAGGTTACTGGTGCAACTACTGAAGGAACTTGGACTCCAGACAAGAACGGCTTTACTAGTGTAACTTCGCCTACGCTTACGAACTACACTCCAGATCAAGCGGTTGCTAACTTTACTACGCCACAACCAAATCGTGATCAAGTAGTAACTGTTGTCTACAATCCAAACCCAGAAGTTGCTCAAAAAGCTGACTTAGTTATTTACGACAAGACTGATAACAACAAGCAACTTAACAGCTTCGATAATAGTGGTAAGACTGGTACCCAAATTTCATTCAGTGGTTCTGCAAATTACGTTGCGGACTTAATTGCTAAGGGTTACAAGATTGACGGCTTTGTAAATGATCAAAACCAAACTTCTAACCCAACTTCATATGGTCAAATCAATTTCAGTAACTTTGATAACAACAGTACTAGTGATCAACACTTTAAGCTGTACTTAGTTCACGATACTGAAAACGTAACGGACAAGAAGACTACTACTTCAACTGTTCACTATGTTGTTTCAGATGGTAGGACTAACCCACCATCCGATAACACGCAAACAATTACGTGGACTCGGCCAGGAACTAAGGATAAGGTCACAGGGGTAACTACGCCAACTGGTAACTGGACTACTCCAGATAACTACACGGATGTACCAACACCAAACCTTGATGGATACACTCCAGACAAGACGAATGTTCCAGCCCCAACTCCAGATCCAAACCAAAACCCAACAACTGTCGTTACTTACAATCCTAAGACTCCAGATGAACCAACTTACACTGGTAGTACTGAGACTAAGACTGTAACGCGGACGATTAACTACTATGACCGGGTAACTGGTGAAAAGATTCCAACTAACTTGATTGCTGGTAATCCAACAACTCAAAACGTGACGTTATCACGGACACACGTTGTATCATCAACTGGTCAAGACATGGGCTATGGGACTGTTAGTGCTGACGGTAAGACCTTTACTAAGGCTGCTGCTGATGATGGTTGGAACACTGGTGACTGGGCGCAAGTAACTTCACCAGATCTTTCAAACGCAGGTTACACTACTCCAGATTTAGCCCAAGCTGATCATGTAACTGTTGATGCAAATACTAAGGATACAGTGGTTAATGTTTATTACGGTCACCAAACTGAAGTGATTACGCCAAAGACGCCACATAACCCTGGTGGCAACATTAACCCTAATGATCCACGGAATACCCCATCCGTTTACCCAGATGGTTTGACGAAAGAAGTTTTAACTACTGAAGTAACTCGTCATATTAACTATGTTGGTGTAAATGAAGATGGCACTACTACGCCAGTAAATGGGGCTCCAGATGGTAAGAGTACTTACACTCAAACTGTTTCCTTTGAACATAATGCCGTAATCGATAAGGTAACTGGTCAAATCTTAGGCTACAGTACTGATGGCACTAACAATGTAACGACTACTGATAAGGAACGTGCTTGGACGCCAACAACCCAAAACATGGATTCGGTAGCTTCTAAGACTCCTAGTGAAGTAGGCTATGACAAGGTTGACATTTCAACTGTTGGGGGCGTAACTGTTTACCCAGGTCAAAAGGTTAATGATGTCACCGTCACTTACACTAAGAACAAGACACCTGAAGTTACTCAAAAGGCCACTCTTGAAATCATTGATAACAATAATGCTAACTCACCTAAGCAATTAGCTTCATTTAGTAATGAAGGTAAGAGTGAAGATCAAATTAACTTCGCTAACTCAAATGAGATCCTTCAAAGTTACTTGAGTCAAGGTTACAAGGTTCAAAAGACTGCTGGTAACCTTAGTGGGGATGCTCAAAGTGGTTACACTTATCCAACTTACGGTAACGATGCTCAAGACTTCAAGATCTACTTAGTTCACGATACTGAAGACAAGACTGAAACAGCTACAGCAACTGCTCAAGTTCACTATGTTGTTGCGGATAATGGGGTACAGGCTCCTAAAGATAGTGATCTTCAAACTGTTACTTACACTCGCACCAATACCATTGATAAAGTAACTGGTGCTACTGTAAAGGAAGGTACTTGGCAAGTTGACAAGAACGCATTTACTGATGTAACATCCCCAGATCTTTCAAAGGATGGTTACACCCCAAGTCTTGAAAATGTTCAGTTTAACGCTCCAGAACGTAATGTAAATCAACGCGTAACTGTTGTTTACAACCGTTCTGCTCAAGCTGCAGACTTACAAATTATTGATGATAATGATCCACAAAACCAACGAGTATTAGCTACTTACTCCGCTGGTGGCGAATCAGGTAAGCAAATTAGTTTTGACGGTTCAAACGCGCAACTACAAAACTACTTGAACAATGGTTACACATTTGAAAAATCTGAAGGTCAAGGTATGAGTGGGGATGCCCAAAATGGCTTCACTTACCCAAGCTTTGATAACGATTCTCAATCTAACCAAAGCTTCAAGATTTACTTGAAACACGCAACTGGGAACAAGACTGAAACAGCAACAACTACTGCCCATGTTCACTACATCATGGCAGATGGGACCAAGGCTCCAGATGATAGTGTAACGCAAACTATTAACTGGACGCGGACGAATACTGTCGACCAAGTAACTAATACTGTTGTGAGTGAAGGTACTTGGACTGCTGATAAGAATGCCTTTACTGATGTTGATTCACCAGCAGTAACAGGTTACACACCAGGCACTAAGACTGTAAAATTTGCTACTCCTGAACGTGGCGTTAACCAAGTTGTAAATGTTGTTTACACTAAGGATGCTCCAACACCTGATACACAAAATGCGTTAGTTGTTTACCAAGACGTAAATAACGCAGCTCATCCTGTTGATTTAGGACAAAGTGATCAATTAACTGGTCTAGCAGGGGATGCAATTAACTACAGTACTGCCGACAAGATTGCTGAATACGAAAAGCAAGGTTATGTATTAGTATCAAATGGCTTTGATGCAAATGGTACTAAACCAAGCTTTGACAATGTTAACGGCAATACTCAAACATTCTACGTAACGTTTAAGCATGGTATTCAACCAGTAACGCCAACAACACCAGGTACGCCAGACCAACCAATCAACCCTGATAATCCAGATGGTCCTAAGTACCCAGCTGGCACTGATCAAACCAGCTTAACTAAGGATGTAACACGGACTGTTACTTACGAAGGCGCTGGTGATCAAACACCAAGTCCAGTAACTGATACGCTTCACTTCCAAGGAACAGGTTACTTAGACAAGGTAACTGGTAAGTGGACTGATGCTAATGGTAATGAATTAGCAGACCAAACTAAGGGCATTACTTGGACGATTGCTGATGGTACTAAGGATGAAGGTAACTTTAACTTGGTTCCAACTAAGCACATTGATGGTTACACTTCCCAAGTTGTAACTGACGGTGCTGATGATGGCAACGGAAATGTTAAGAGTTACACTGGTATTACTCATACAAGTGACAATATTAATGTTGTCGTTCAATACAACTCAATTGTTGCTGAACAAGGTAACTTAATTGTTAAGTTCCATGATGATACTGATAACAAGGACTTGACTGGTGTAGGTACTGATACTGGTACTCAAGATGTTGGTACTCAAGTAACTTACAACCCAAGTACTGATTTAACTAACCTTGAAAACAAGGGTTACGTTTATGTATCAACTGACGGTAATATTCCTTTATCAATTGTTAAGGGAACAACTACTGTAATTATCCACGTCAAGCATGGTACTGTTCCAGTAACACCAGATAACCCAGGTACGCCAGATCAACCAATCAACCCTAACGACCCACGTCCACAAAATGAACAACCTAAGTATCCAAATGGTACTAGCGAAACTGACCTTGCTAAGGACATTACACGGACTGTTCATTACGAAGGCGCTGGTGAATACACACCAAATGATGTTCAACAACCAGTACGCTTCACGGCAAAGGGTGTCCTTGACAAGGTAACTGGTCAATGGATTACTCCATTAACTTGGTCAGCAGATCAAACATTTAATGGCGTAACTACACCTAAGATTCCGGGTTACCATGTTGTAAGTGTTGATCGGGATGCAAATGGCAATGATGTAGCTTCAACTACTATTGCTCACACTGGTTCTGATTACACAGTTAATGTTGTTTACGCTAAGGATGCGGTAAAGCAAGCTGAAAATGCCGACTTGCACATCATTGATCTTAGTGATAACCAAAAAGAACTTGCTAACTTCAAGACTTCCGGTGACGACAACACTGCAATTAACTTCAACGGTGCCCAAGTTACTATCGATAGCTTAATTAAAGCTGGTTACAAGGTTAATAGCATTGTTCAAGCAACCAGTGATCCAAATAACCCAACTAAATACGGTACTGATTATGCAAATGCAGCAGGCCAATGGACATTTGATGACAAGCCTGGTGTAGATCAATCATTCTACGTATATCTTGAACATGATTACGCTCCAATTAATCCAGAAAATGCTTATGGTCGAACTGACTTGACACAAACTGTTACTGAAACAGTCCATTATGTTGATGAAGATACTAACAAGCCTGTTGCCACAGACTACACCAATACTCTTACCTTCAAAGGCCAAGGTCGCGTTGACAAGGTAACTGGCAATATGCTTAAGATCAAGAGCATTGAAAATGGTGTAATCACTTATGACTATGACGTTGCTAACCAAATTGACATTAGTAGTGCTAAGTTAAGTGATTTTGCTTGGTCAAATCCAACAACATTAGCTAAGGTTGTATCTCCAACCATTGCGGGATACACAATTGATGCTGCTAAGACTACTCCAAGTGAATTAGCTGACGGTAATGACATTAAGGAAATCCAAAATGTTGCTTACGATCATGGTAATGTAGAAGCTACTGTTTACTACAAGGCAAACCCAGTTGAAAACCACAAAGCTGGATTGACAATTTACGCAAACGGCAAGCAAGTTGGTACAGCTAGCGTTACTGGTGCTAAAGACACTGCAATTAACTTCGGAAGTGCTTCCGATATTGTTTCTGCTTACATTAACAATGGTTATGTATTTGACCATGCACAAGATGTAACTAACAATGTTGAAATGAGTGGCAAGTCATACAGCGAATTGAACTTTGGTAACTTTGCAACTGCAAATAACAGTGATCAACAATTTGCTATCTACTTAACTAAGGATGAAACTCCAGCTAAGACGCAACAAAATGCTCAATTGACTATTCGCGATGTAACTCCTGGTCAAGAACAAGACTTAGGTAGCTACACTCAACCTGGTCTTGAAGGCGATGCAATTAGCTTTGGCAATGCTCAAGAATTTGTTCAAAACTTATTGAACAAGGGTTACGTTTGGGATGGTGCAACTTACAACGGTACTAACCTAGATGCTACTAACTATGCTGGAATTAATTTTGGTAACTACGACAACACTGATGATAAGAATGGCATCAGTCAAAAGTGGGTAATCAACTTAGTCCATGGTGTAACTCCGGTAAACCCAGATCATCCAGATGACAAGGATGGTTACACTAAGGAATACCTTGATCGTACAATTACACGTGATGTAACTTATGTTGACGAACAAGGTAATGCAATGCCAGGCTTAACTCCTGAACACCAAGAAGCTAAGTTCCAAGGTTCTGGTTACTTAGATAATGTAACTGGTAAGTGGGTAACTGTTGAAAATGGTAAGATCACTGGTCTTGCTGATGGATTGACTTGGACTCCAGATACAGATGCCAACTTTGCTGCAATTGCTGCGAAGACCGCTGATGGCTACCACGTAATTTCTGTGAGCGGCAACGGTATTTCAGGATTTACTGTCGATGCCAATGGTGCGGTTACTGCACAAACTGTAAATCGCAATACTGCAAGCTCAACGATTAAAGTTGTTTATGCTAAGACCCCAGAAGTTCCAGTAGTTGCTAATGGTTCAATTGTTTACATCGATGATACGACTGGTAACACGCTCGAAAGTGCAAGTTTTGGTGGTAGCGTTGGTCAAAAGATTGATTACACTACGGCTGGTCGAATTACTAGTTACGAAGGTCGAGGCTACAAGCTAGTATCCAATAACTTCAAGGATGGTAATGAATCATTTACGAATGATGAAAATAAGTTTGAAGTTCACTTAACTCACGACACGACTACTAAGGATGTTACTAAGACCGTAACGCGTGATGTAACATACGTTTACGAAGATGGTAGTCAAGCAGATACGCCAGTTAATCAAAGCTTTACTTTCAACGGTAAGACGGTAACTGACCGTGTAACTGGTGCTGAAAAGACAAGTTGGGATACTAACGATCATAACTTCGATGCAACTAAGTCAATTGATACTACTAATTACCGAATTGTTGGTATCAGTAAGACAAATACTACTGCGAACGTTGACAATACTAATGGTGTAGTAGCAAGCGTAACAATTACGCCAACTAGTCAAAACAGCTCAGTAGTAATTACATTGGCTAAGAAGGTAACGCCGCCAACACCTGTAAAGCAAGGGACGATTGAGGTTATCTACCATGACACAACAGATAACGTTGATATTCCAGGTTATGGTCAACCTCAAACAAAGGAAGATCAAGGAACAGCCTTTAGCTACAATCCAAATGCTAAGGACTTGCCAGCTCTTGAAAACAAGGGTTATGTCCTTGATGGTGAATTGCCAACTATTCCAACTGAATACACTGATGGCAATCAACGGGTAGTAATTAATGTTAAGCATGGTACGCGTCCTGTAACGCCAGAAAATCCTGCTAACCCAACTGATCCTGTTGATCCACAACATCCACAAACGCCAACTCCAAGTAATCCAAACTTATCTAAGACTGATCTTGAAAAGACGATTACACGGACTGTTCAGTACCAATACGCTGACGGAACAAAGGCACATGCTGATGTTGTTCAAACCGTAAACTTTACTGGTGAAGGAACAATTGACTTAGTAACTGGTAACCTTGTCACAGTTGATAAAGATGGTAACATTCTTAACCAACGTGGTAAGATCACTTGGAATCATGACTCACAAGACTTTGCTAATGTAGCTGCAATTAACCATGATGGTTACTATGTATCAAACGTTAGCGAAAATGGAACTGCTGCTAAGGTTGATGGTACGGCAGTTGCTAGTGAAACAGTAACTCCAACTAGTCAAAATAGTACGATTGTTATTACTTTGACTAAGACCCCAGAAGTTCCAGTACCCGCTAATGGTTCAATTACTTACATCGATGACACAACTGG
This sequence comes from Lactobacillus sp. 0.1XD8-4, assembly GCF_009663775.1. Classification (GTDB taxonomy): domain Bacteria; phylum Bacillota; class Bacilli; order Lactobacillales; family Lactobacillaceae; genus Limosilactobacillus; species Limosilactobacillus walteri. Next base: position 10,906 of record NZ_RDBR01000013.1, on the reverse strand, counting down.
TAACGTTCTAGCCTCAGCAACATTTAATGGTAATGTTGGTCAAAAGATTAACTACACTACAGCTGATAAGATTGCTAATTACGTAAGTCAAGGTTACAACTTAGTATCAAACAACTTTAATGATGGTAACGAAACCTTCGCAAAGGATGGCAACGTCTTTGAAGTTCACCTTGTTCACGCAACTACGCCAATTACTCCTGAAAACCCAGGAAAGCCAGGGCAAGAAGTTCCAAATCCAAATGATCCAGAACATCCACACAAGATCCCGGCTAACTTTGTTCCACAAACATTGACTAACACTGTAACGCGTGATGTAACATACGTTTACGAAGATGGTAGTCAAGCAGAGGCACCGGTTCATCAAACATTTACCTTTACTGGTAACGGTGTGGTCGACCTTGTAACTGGTCAATTAGTAACAGTTGAAAATGGTAAGATTACTGGTGCGGGTCATATTACTTGGAACGCTGAAAACCATGACTTTGATGCAACTAAAGCTATTGATACAACTCAATACAACATTGTTAAAGTGGGTGAAAACAACACCACTGCTAATGTTGATATGAATAATGGGATTGTAGCTGGTGAAACGATTACGCCAACTAGTCAAAATAGCTCAGTAGTAATTACATTAGCTAAGAAGCCAGTAACACCTACGCCAGTTCAAAAGGGTACCGTAATTGTTAACTATGTTGATAAGACAACGGGCAAGACCCTTGAAACGGCAACTTCAACTGGTAATGAAGGTTCAAATGTAGATTACAGCACGAAGGATACGATTACTAAGTACACTAACCAAGGTTACGAACTTGAACATGATGGTTATCCAACAGGGACGGTAACTTACACGAATGGTACAGTTACTTACGAAGTTGACCTTGTTCACGGAACTGTTCCGGTAAATCCAGATCAACCAGGTCCAAAGACACCTAATACACCAATTAATCCAGATAACCCAGATGGTCCTAAGTATCCAGATGGTACCCAACCAGAACAATTAACTAAGACCATTACGCGGACGATTAATTACGTTGGTGACGGCCTCAATATTCCATCAGTTGAAAAGAGTCTTACTTTTGTAGCTAATGGAGTACTTGATAAGGTTACGGGTCAATGGGTAACTGTTGATAAGGACGGCAAGATCACTGGCAACGCTAATGGAATGACTTGGACAATCAAGGATGGCGACGCTGATGAAGGTTCCTTTGATGAAGTAGCAGGACCTCAGACTGATGGTTACCACATTACTAACATTGCTGCTTCAAACGAAGACTTGAGTGACATTAATAGTAGTACAGGTACAGTTGCTGGTAAGACAATCAACCATACTAATGGCAACATTGTAATTACCATTAACTACGCTAAGAACCCAGTAACGCCAACCCCTACACCAGCTGATCAAACAGTTGTTGGTAAGCAAATTGTTCACTATGTTGATGGTGATAACAATAATGCTAAGTTATTAGACGACAATACTAATGACACGTTTGTATTTACTAAGTCTGGTAAAACGGGTACTTGGAATGCTGATAGTCATAAGTACGCAAATGCTAATGCCCCAGTAATTGATGGCTACGTTGCTGAACAAAAGACTTATGAAGGTCAAACGGCAACTCCAGGGGATGCTAATAAGGAAATTACCATTGTTTACCACAAGATTGGTAAGATCGTTCCAGTTGACCCATCAGGAAACCCAATTCCAGATGCTCCAACACCTAGTTATCACAATGACCCAACTGATCCTACGAAGGTAACGCCAAATGAACCTACGCCAACTGTTCCTGGCTGGACAACTAATGTACCAAATGTAACGCCTAATACACCAACTGGCGACACAAAGGTACCTTACACCAAGCCAACGCCAACCCAAGACAAAGGTTCAATTACAATTACCGTTCATGATGTAACTGACAACACTGACTTACCAGAATATGGCAAGACCAGTGGTAGTCAAAATGTCGGAACTGGATTCAGTTATGACAAGACTGGTACGTTTACTTCACTCACTAACAAGGGTTACAAGATTGTTAACTCAGATGTAACGATCCCAACTGAAATTACGAAGGGTGATCAAAACATCGTAATCTACGTTGAACATACAACAACACCGATTACCCCTGAAAACCCAGGTAAGCCAGGTCAACCAATCAACCCTAATGACCCAACTGGTCCACAATACCCAGCTGGATCTGATCAAGTAACGAAGAATGTAACGCGGACAATTACCTATGTTGATAACAATGGTAATCAACTCCACGACCCAGTTGAACAGACTGCGCACTTTACTGGTACCGGCGTCATTGACAATGTTACTGGTAAGTGGGTAACACAAATTACTTGGACTGGTAACGGTGACTTAAGTGGTCAAAACACACCAGTAGTTGACGGTTACCATGTAACAAACGTTAGTCGGGATAAGGATGGTAACAATGTTGCTAAGGTTACAGTCAACCACGGTGACAGTGATTACACAGTTGTTGTAACCTACACGCCAAATGGTAAGATTGTGCCAGTTGATCCAAATGGTAACCCAATTCCAGATGTACCAACTCCACAATACCCAACTGACCCTAATGACCCAGCCAAGGTAACGCCAAATGAACCAGTACCAACTGTTCCGGGTTATACTCCAGAAGTTCCAACGGTAACACCTGATAAGCCGGGCGAAGATACTCCAGTGGTTTACACTCCAGTAACACCAGCTACAGTTCAAGGTTAGGTACTTAATAAAAAATGGTTGAAAACATTTTCCTTTTATTTGAAAGCAAGTCAAAAGGTTATAAAAGTAATTATTTGTATATAATTAAAAAATGATTAGAAATATAATTGACTTTTAATTATAACTTAGATAAACTAACAACAATCATTAATCAAGAAAATAAATATTAAGGAGGCGTTAATGATGGAAAATCAAGTTAGCAGTAATAAAGCTAATGCAACATACCAAAATTCATCAAGAGTCAAGGAAGCGGCTTACCGAATTTTTGCGGCGGTGGCTAATTCTATTTTAGTTATTCTTGGTGGTGGATTATTAGTTCAAACAATTGGTAACTTGACGGGCATTCATGTGCTGACATTAGTCGGGGCAGAAGCACAAGTATTATTAGCGCCGGCAATTGGGGTGGCGGTTGCCTCTCAATTGAATACCAACACTCTCGTTACATTTGCTTCAATGGTTGCGGCAACAGTTGGTGCAAATAGCGTTCATTTTACAACAACCGCGGTTAAAGGAGCTACTGCTACCGGTCAAGCAGCAGTAGCAGCGGTAGGAGCACCGGTTTTTACTACCGGTCAACCAGTTTCGGCTGTTTTAGCAGCACTTGTAGCAGTCCTTGTTGGTAAGTACTTAACTGGAAAGACGCCATTGGACATGGTACTGGTACCATTTGGCGCCTTGGCTGTTGGGATCGGTTTTGGTTTAGTCGTTGCGGCTGTTGTTACTCCAGCATTACTTGCAGTTTCAGCATATATTGCTCATACGATGCAAGTATCACCAGTATTAGGATCAATGGTAATTTCCGTTGTGTGGGCCCTTTTCCTGATGACTCCTGCATCTTCGGCAGCTCTGGCCGTGGCATTGATGTTGGATCCGGTATCGTCAGCAGCTGCCTTGATCGGAACTACTTCACAATTTGTTGCTTTCACCGCAATGTCATTTCGGCAAAATAACCTCGGTGCTAATATTGCCCAAGGTTTGGTTACTCCTAAAGTACAATTCCCTAATCTCCTCATTAATCCGTACTTACTCGTACCGTCAGTAGTATCGGCAGCAGTTTGTGCGCCAGTGGCAACCGTCCTATTTGGTTTCCGCTCAACATACACGCTAGGTGGGTTAGGACTTAACTCCTTGATTGCGCCAATCGCTTACCTATCACGAGGATGGACACAATTTGGAACGTACATGCTCTTTGGAGTTGTTGTTCCAGCAGTCCTTTCCGTCACTCTTTACTTGTTCTTAAAACGAGCAGGTTTCATTGGTGAAGAGCAGTTGCATCTTGAATTGGTATAGAAATTCTGATCAATATAAAAAGTTGTTTTATTACCAAAAGTTTGGTAGTAAAACAACTTTTTTAGTGCAAAATCGCTTTTTTTACGTATTTAAATAATTAGGGAACATTTTTTTAATTCTCTTAATAACTTTCGTGAGGGCGATCGCAATTGGACAATAGCAGAGAGAAACTTGCCGCTAGCAGGTGGGCAGATGCAGGGCTGGCAAACGATTTTATCTTTAATAAGACTTTTTTAGAACAAGAACTAACATTGGAATTATTACGGCGTATTTTTCCGGAGCTTCATTTAGCAAATCTTTCATTGATTAATAGCCAACAAGAATTTAAGACGACTTTTGATGCTCGGACTGCTCGATTCGATATTTACGTCGAGAGTGGTCTGGATTATCGTTTTGACTTAGAAATGCAAGTTCGTAACTATCATGACCTTTTTCAAAGAAATTTGTATTACTTAGCGAGCATGGTTAATGATAGTATGGAACATCATCAAAATTATGGTGAAATGGGAAATTCTTATGTGATTTTCTTTTGTGCATTTGATCCGTTAGGTGATGGTGATCAGTATTCAACTTTTGAGCTAAGAAATTTACGGCATTTGCAGAAACGGTACGGTGAAAATATAAAAGTGCTCTTTTTTGATATTAATAGTCAAAAGCGGGAGGTTAATCCGCAGTTACAAGCGTTTCTTGACTTTGCCGCGGGACGTAAGGTTGAGGAAGAAGATGAATTTATCGTACAATTAAAAAAGAGAATCGAGTATGTGAAGCAAAACCGGAAATGGAGGATGGAGTTTATGCGACGGTCAATATATGAAATGGATATTGAAAATGAAAAGAAGTGGGCTGTACGCGAAGGAAAAGAAGAAGGGCGAAAAGCAGGATTAAAAGAAGGTCGTGAAAAGGGATTGAAGGAGGGTCGTAAAGAAGGCCGTGAAGTAGGGCTTCAAGAAGGGATAAAAAAGGGAAAAGAAAATGGAATTTTAACCCTTGTAAAGTCACTGCTTAGTTTAAAAATCGATCCACAGGTAATCAAACAACAATTAATTGAAAACTATCACCTTGATAAGGATGAGGCAGTTAAGTACTTGAATAAAGTTAAGTAAACTGCTTGAACCGAATTCTTAGGGGCAGTTAACATGATAATAACGGCTATTGTGGTGGTTCTGGAATGTGATACAATAGACTATGAATGTAAATTATGGATTATAATATCTGTAATTAATGGCGGAGAACGAAGCCAGAGATTAGGCACGAGTATTAGGTAGCTCTAATCTATAAGATAGTTCAGATTTAGATGAAGGAGTTTTTATACTATGATTCAAACAATTGATTTGAAAAAAGGTATGGTTTTTGAACGTGACGGCAAATTATTAAAGGTTCTTCAAATTAACCACCACAAACCTGGGAAGGGTAACACTTTAATGCAAATGGACATCCAGGATCTTCGTTCAGGTTCAATTGTACACACCACGATGCGTCCATCAGAAAAGGTTGAACAAGTTAATGTTGACAAACGTTCAGCTCAATACCTTTATGATGAAGGTGACTCAGCTGTCTTCATGGATCTTGAAAGTTACGAACAATACAGTTTAAGCCATGACTTACTTGGTGACGACAAGAATTACCTTGTTGAAAACATGAAGGTTATCTTAAACTTTGTTAACGGCGACATCATCGGAGTTGAATTGCCAACTACTGTCGAATTAACTGTTGCTGAAACTGAACCAATGATTAAGGGTGCTACTATCGATGGTGGTGGTAAGCCTGCAACGATGGAAACTGGTTTAGTAGTTAACGTTCCTGCATTTATCAAGAACGGTGACAAGTTGATTATCAATACAACTGATGGTAGCTACAAGTCACGTGCTTAATTGGGATGATTATCAGGCTGGGGAATAGTCCCAGCCTTTTTATGTTCAATGGGAGAATTAAAATGAATAAGAAAATAGGAGTTTTAATGGTTACTGGGACGATCTTAATGCTGACGGCATGCGGAAAGCAAAATAGTAATAGTACGACCGTTTCTTCTTCATCAAGCAGTAGTTTATTAGTCGCAAAAAGCAGTGCTAAAGTTAATAGTGATAACTTGACCCCGCAAGAAGCTGTTAGTTTAATCAGCACCTATTGTGGGCTCCGCTACGGTGGCGAGTGGGCATCGATGACTAAGCAAGCCGAGCGCGATGGTTTACAAGTTAAACTTTATCCTAGTTCAAAATATCAATTGAGTGATGGTGGTCAAGGAGTTGCTTATGACGTCACAGCTGGTGGAAAGTCGCGGGGCTTGATTTATACAGTTAACAATGATGATGTGAATATTTATCAAAATGTTAAAGCTAATCAAAAGAACAATAAGTTAGCAACTATCTCAAAATCGGCAATGGCAAGCTATGTTAATCAAGAAGGACAAGGCAAGCTAGTTAGTGACTTAGCAGCCCGCGCCCAGGTTGTCGATAAGCGCAACGATGATAGCGCTGCTTCTAGTGCCGGTAATGATATAAGCGACCATAAATATGGCCGGCTGGAAGCAATCAATGTACCAAGTGAGATGCAGGGAACATGGTATTCAGCAGATAATGATGCTGATTCAACCATGACTTTTGGACCTCATTCTTGCACATATGATGATGGCGACGATAAGGGAACTGTCCAGCTTTACAAGCAAGACCCACAATTTGGTGAAAATGAAGATAACTATACTAACCAAGATGTCCAACAGGCAACCAAGAATTGGGGGAAAGCAAGCTATCTAAACATTGATGGCGAACGCTGGTTGAATGTCCGCGGGTGGACTCAAAGTGCTGGTGATGGTGAATCATATGCCGTTAAAACTGAGACAATTAATGGCAGGCAGGTGAAAATCTTAGTCGAAGGGGGCGGAGCTGAGAATTTAGTAGATGCTGTTTACTACCAATCAAAGGATATGGCACAGCAGAACGCTGACAAGAAGTTTGACGACCTTCATTACCGAGATGATGATTAAAAACAAAGCGGATCTCGTATTGGTATACCAGTAGACGAGATCCGCTTTGTTTATTTATTATCGAAATTAGTTCCAACTTGTTCATTTTCTAGCTGTCGTTTTGCCCGTAAATCCACGTATTCACGTTTCAGTAGTTCAGTGCTAGAGATAATTTTAACGGGAGGGACCTTCGACTCAAATGGTACAGCCGTGTTATTCACGGGGGCCTCAAGAATAGCTGCTGATACTCGGTGGTTGATTAAGAATAATCCGCACAGCAGGGAAGCAACAAGAATAACAAAGCGCTTGCCAATCGGTGAGTTAGTAGTACTTTGGAATTTCATAATAAGTCCCTCCTTAAATTAAAATTTTAGGTGATTGCTACATATATTATCGTCCTTAAAGACAATAGGGAAGAGAATTATCTTGGTTGCTAACAAATATTAACTACCTTAAACTCTTCTTAACCAAATGAACCTAGGAAATTAATTTTTAAAGCGGAAAATCCTCATGATATTGTAAAATAAGTAGCTAAAATGTTACAGGTATCAAATAATTAATCTGTAGGTTCAGAAGCAATGGCCAAGAGTTCACCGTCCGTCGTCCAGTTTTTAACTGTTGCCGGAATGATAAAGTGGGCACCCTTATGTAATTGATAATCATGACCATCAACTTCTAGCGTACCGTAACCATGAATGATTGAAACCAAGGTGTAAGGACCATGTTGATGAGTAAGTTTTACTTTATCGTGAATATCCCATTTATAAACGGTAAAGTACGGTGAGTCAGGTTGCGTGATGAGTGTTGTAATAGTAGAGTTACCAAATTTTTCAACGTTAGATTTAAATTGTGGTTCCCTAAATGGGACGGTTGTCACATCTTTGGCTTGTCTTAAATGAAGCTGGCGTAGTTGACCTGTTTTTTTATTTCGACGATCATAGTCGTAGATTCGATAAGTGGTATCAGAGCTTTGTTGGGTCTCAAGGACGATAATCCCCTTATTGAGAGCGTGAATTGTGCCACTAGGAACATAGATGAAATCACCTGTCTTGACTGGCTTTTTACCAAAGAGCTTATTCCATTGGTGGTGGTCAATCATATCAGCAAGTTCTTCCTGGGTCTTAGCAGTATGACCATATGTCAAGTAGGCGCCGGGGTCAGCGTGAATTACATACCAGCATTCGGTTTTACCTAATTCATGCTCGTGCTGTGCGGCATACTTATCATCTGGATGGACCTGTACTGATAAACTATCATTAGCATCGAGAATTTTTGTTAATAAAGGAAAAACGGTTGAGTGCGGATTGCCGAAAAGTTCTGGATGTTGCTGATAAACATCAGGCAATAGTTTTCCTTGGTAATTGCCGTTTATAATAATATTCGGTCCGTGAGGATGTCCAGAAATTGCCCAGCATTCACCAATTGTCCCTTTTGGAATTTGATATCCGAAATCAGTAGCAAGATGACGCCCACCCAAATTTTTTCATGAAAAACTGGCTTTAAAAATAATGGTTCAGTCAAAGTAATCACTCCTTGCTATGTATACGCTTACATGAAGATTATATCATTAAAGCGGCGATAATAAAAAATCGAAGCAAATTAGTCTAATACCTAATTATGCCTCGATTTAACGATTATTGAATTAACCAGCCTAATGGCCATTCAAACCACTCAAAGACTTTATCAACCTTTCGCTGGTTGATTTTTTTATTTGTTGCTAAAACTTGGAAGGTGACTTTTTCCTCCTTAAATAATTTAGGAGTCGGGAAAAAGCCGTTACGCTTGTAAAAGTTAAGGCGGCGCAATCGCTGTCGATTATTAGCCGCGTGGGGATCAGGACGTTCTACGTCTAGGACAAGCGAATCTTCGGGGTATAGTTCACGAAGCTCGTGGATAATCCGGGTCCCGTATCCTTGCGAACGAATCTGATCATTTACAGCGAGATATAAAATATAATGCATTCCGTGACTATGAATAACGTAAGCAAAGCCAACAAACTGTTGCTGGTCATAAAAGGCCATAAAGTCCGCGCGTTGGTACTTACTCTTAAGGCGTAACCATGACCATGGCTCTCGCTCATACTTCGGAAATGCGCGCGTATATAATTGTTTAACTTGTTTATATTCTTTTAAACTCAACCTCACGGGCTGTATGTCTAAATCCAAAAAATATCACTCCTTATGAATAGATATTTTACCAGAAAAATATCTAATAGACAATTTGAAATCAAACGTTTGTTCTGGTATAGTGGGAAAGTATTTTTAAGGAGTGGTAAAAAATGGATAAAATCATTGCTCTGAACAGGCAACAGCGGACAAAGATATTAGAAAAACTTAGTGTCGAGCAGGTTGAAGCGTTAGGGGAATTCACTCGCTATGCAATGCTTTCACGTTTTCATACGCGCCATTATTTGCGACAGACAGATTGGGAATTTCAGGGGATGGTTGTTGATCCGTGGTACCAGCGTGCTCATGGGCATCATGGTGAAAACCTTTATTGTGATTGTGGACGACGGTTAAAAAATCAATTTATCCTCCGTTCAAAGACAACGGGACGCCGCCTGCTGCTAGGGATTTCCCATTTTCAACAACATGCGAGCATTCCGCCACGGGTTGCTCGTGAGATACAGGCAGGAATAAATGAAATTAACCTATATATGGATAATATTTTATTATCCTATCATGCAGGACAGCGTTTCCCTAAGAAGATCTTCCAGTATGTGATTGACCACCATGGTTTTAAAAATCGGGAGAGTACGATATTATACCAGCGTTGTCATTTGTTTGAACAGGTGGATTTACCCTTGCATCAACGAGATTATGAAGAACTAAGCTCTGTGTACAAGCAGCTAAAAATGGGTACAGTACATCGATTGACGAAAGATGAGATTAGCGATTTACTAGCAGCGATTACTGCTGATTGGCGCCAGATTGACCAGCAAATTGCCCAATTTAATTACTTCCTTCGCCAGCAAGCCTTGCCACCACAGGATATTCAGCGGATTAAGAGCAATTCGATAAACTATGCGTTGCAACGGCGCAAGACTCGTTTTATTATTCGTGATTATAAACAATTAAAAACACTGACTCTTATGAAAGCGCGTGGTCAGTTAGCGATAAAACTCCGTCAACTATCATTCTATGTACAAGTTTTCCGCGAAATTCCTACAACTAAGATAAATTGTGGACAAGCTAAGCAGATCCTGCTTGCCCATGAGACACCGATTGCTAATTCGCATTTTTTTGGAATAAAAGAAGCGAAATGTTTACTAAAATGACAAGTTTACTAAAAACAAGGATTAGTTATTTAAATCACAATATAATATACAAATGATATCAGAATGTATTTTTCTGTTAATAAAACGATAAATAAAAATGGATATTTTTTGTGTTTCATCCGTACGCATGTTACAATTTTAGTATAATTATTATAATAACATTCTGTATGGGGTGAATAGTGATGGAACAAACAATTGATCAAGGAATTGGCTACTCATTAAGCATTTTACGGGAAAATGATTATCCAAAAGTACTTTTTTGGTTAGGTGTAAAACCATTAAATTTTGAAGATTTACAGGAATTATTAAGCGACATTTCTATTAATCGATTGATAACAATTATTAAGGATCTACAAAACAGATACCTAATTAGCCCTATTCAACAGGCGGGGTGTTTTGTTTTAACAACAGGCGGACAGGAACTTACCCGATTAGTGACCTCACTAGGCGTCTGGGGTCGTCAGCAAATGGATGAAAATGACGGGACAGACAGTGTTCAAGTAGTTTTGCCTGATTCTTCGATGGAGCAAAAGGAACTTTTAAGCTATCGGACAGCAGTTGACCAGTATCTTTAGTAAAAAAGATTGGTTAGTGTAAGATTTTCATAGGTTGGATGAATAATTCATCTGGTCGTGGAAATCTTTTTTGTAGACCAATTTAC
>NZ_RDBR01000012.1 GCF_009663775.1 Lactobacillus sp. 0.1XD8-4 | reverse complement strand
GTAAGAAGCGGTAAATTCATTCTTCCATCATTATTTCTAACACGTTTCGAGATTTCTCCCAACTTACGCTGCTCCCACTTAACATTAATACGTACTTTTATAAAAATTATTGATAATACTGAGAAATAGGTAGTAAAAAGTTACGATATATTAAGTATTAATGGGTGGAATTATGGCAGAATATAAGAGAAGATCAGTAGAAAAAGCAATCGCAGATAATGAGTATGATGAATTAACCTATGATCAAGTCAACTAAAGAAAGTAAAGCGGAATCTACTAATGCCACTAAGTTGAGCTATTGACAAAAAGAATTACATTAGAGATTTAATCTGATATGGGCTTGTCATTTCAATAGAAATTTAGTTAAACCTACTTAGAGACTATTGTATACTTAAATAAGTAGAGCAGTGAGGGAATATCTATATGGTAAGTAATTTTGCATTCCTAGAAAAAGTAGTCGAAACTCATGATTTATTATACGATATAGCATCTACTCCAGAAATTGATCAGCATCTTTACAGAAAATATAATCTATCTCAAGATGAAACAGACTTTATTGAAACGAAAGTGTAGGCAATAGATTAATGAATAATTTTAATGAATTGAAGCGCCAAGATCAGGAAGCCTATTTAATGTACCCAATCGTTAGAGAGTTAAGGCGACTAGGAGGAGAAGCACCTACTAAGGAATTAAAACGAATGGTTATTAGTAATGATAGTTTAATTCCGGAAGATGCATTAACATTAACTAAAAAGTCGCAAAAAGGACATGTATATTATCCCTTTAACTTTCCGTTTAATTTTGCTGTTACTAATTTAGTGATGGCTGGTTATTTAGATCGTCCACGAACAGGGATGGTAATCTTAACTTCTAAGGGGCGATCATTTGAGGGAAGCGCAGATTTTCTGATTAAAGATGTTTATAAGATATCCCTACCTATGTGGAAAGAACGATCTAGGAAAAATAAAAAACATACGGTAGCTAAGAGCGATATCTCTGATGAAAAGATAGATAAGTTAGAATATTGGCGCGTAGAATTGTTGCATGCTCTCCTTAAACTGAAACCTAGCAAGTTTGAAATGTTTTGTCGTGCGCTAGTTAAGAGAATGAATGTTGATATCGATGAATCTCTCGGAATTCAACTTAGTGGTGATAGCGGGATTGACGGCTATGGCTATATGACTACTGATGATTTTCGTACTACACGTGTCGCAATCCAGGCAAAAAGGTGGGGAGAAACTAATCTTGTTTCTTCACCGGAAATTGATAAATTTCGTGGGGCGATGGATAAATATCGAGCAGAATATGGGATCTTTATTACAACCTCATCATTTACTCGTGATGCAGTTAAGGCTTCCAGAAATGGTACACGTGTTATTACTTTAATCGATGGTGACCATTTAGTTGATTTAGTAGCTAAATATCAATTATATGTAAAACCGGTTGTTACCTACGAACTAGAGGGGTTCTTTACTGATGATTAGAAAATAAGCGGATTATTTTCTGCAGGTTTGATAAGTTTAACCATTATTAAAATGGGCTAAGATGCTAATATATTAGGGAAAAATATTTTTGTTTGGGATAGAATTTTCTGCAGGTTTTCTGCAGGTTATGTATATACATGGGGGATTTAAATGAATTATTCAACATTACCAGATGAAAATCAGTATATTGAATATAAAAAGAATCGTACACGTTTGTCTAGAGATGTATGGGAATCAATTGCTGCTTTTGCAAATACAGAAGGCGGTATTATTGTCCTTGGAATTGAGGAGAAAAAGTTAGATGATAAATCACAGTTTATTGTCTCCGGTGTTATAAATCCTCATAAAATTCTAGACGAATTTTGGTCAAATGCTGATGAGATTCTAAATGTTAATACTATACAAAATAAAGATGTTCGCATTATTAATGTGGAATCAAATACTGTGATTGAAATTACTGTTCCTGAAGCCAAGGTAAATCAGAAACCGATTAGAGCTAATGGTACTCCTTATATTAAAAAGGAGCTGTAGACTTAAAAGCTAAGGGTGAAGATTTAAGATTGCTATTAGTTAATACAGCTACTGATCTTGATACAAATGTTTTACATAATTATTGGATTGAAGATTTAGATATGGATTGTATTAATAATTACAAACAAGCATTAACATCTCGTGAGCAGTATTCAAATTATAAGAATCTTTCAACCGAAGAATTTTTAAGAAAAATTGGTGTAATTGCTAAAGATTATAATGGAAATGGTGATTATGGGATTACGGTAGGTGGCTTATTATTTTTTGGTGACAATAATGCTATTATTCATAAATTCCCTTATTTTCAACTTGATTATCTTGACCAAAGTAAGCCTAATGTTGATCGCTGGTTAAATAGGGTATCATCAGTAACTGATAATTTAAATATTTATAGTTTTTATCGAGAAACGATAATGATTATTAGAAGTACAGTTAATAATCATTTTGACTTGGATTCAAATATGAATCGTAAAGACACATCTGGCGCAATGATAATTGCTCTTCGTGAAGCACTGCTAAATATGCTAATGCATGCAAATTATTATGAAAAAGAACCACTTCGAGCAGTGGCTAAAGTTAACTATTATGAATTTTCTAATCCAGGCAAAATGTTAGTTCCTATAGAAACCTTTTTCACAACTAATAGAACAAGTTCTCGAAATCCTATTATTTCAAAATTATTTGTTCAGTTAGGAGAGAGTGAGCGGGCAGGACATGGCGGTGAAAAAATTTATGAATCAGCTTTAGTAAATAACTATCGAAAACCAGAGATTGCATCTAACTATGAAGGCACAAAATTAAAAATCTGGAAAGTTGATTATGCAGATTCTTTTTCAGGACAGGTAATTTCTGAAAGAGAACGATCTATTTTAAAAGCAATTGTCTCTTCAGATAATCAAGAAATGAGTCATAAAGAGATTGAAGAAAGAGTCAAACTAAGTAGGACTAAAGTAGATTCCTCGTTAAAAGAGTTAATGGCTAAGGGAACAGTTATTAAAATTGGAAATGGGCGAGCAACCAAATACGGAATTCAACAAACAGAAGAGCAACTTTTGGCGCTGGCACAAGCAATGCCGAATATAATTCGGCGAAAACTTGGTAGAGAAGGATGAGTATGTGAGGAATAGATGATATGAATGAAAAGATTATCAAATCAGCTAAAAGATCATGGTGAGGTTTTTACTCCTAAGCGAATTGTTGATTTGATGTTAGATCAGCCAGAAATTATGGGAAAAATTAATGATTTACATGCAACATTTCTAGAATCTTCAGCAGATAAAGGGGTATTTTAGTTGCGCTATTAAAGAGAAAATTAAAAGTAGCAATGTCACAAAGTAAGTCTGCTCGAGTATTTAATACTAATAGTTTAATTGCGTTATCTACCTTATAAATATAATAGTAAAGCTAATAAATATGTTGAGGATAGTGCCAAAATTATAATTCAAGCTAATATGCAGCAAGGTGATATGTTGAGACAGATTACTGTTAGTGGTGATTTAGTGAATGGAATGATATTGGAGAAAATCCACGTAAAGTTCAGAGAACTGAATATACATTTGAAGCTATTGTTAATCAAGATGGGCCGACTGGTAGTGTGAAAAATAGTTACGAGCAATTGGATTTGTTCACTTCAAATGAGGATGCAGAAATAGCAGAACCTGAAAAAATTAATTATATTCCTTGTAAGTGGACAGATATTTATTTGAGAGAAATAAAAGTAGAATGATAAAAATTAATAGTTTAATAAAATAGACAGTTTTCAATGAATCGAAAACTGTCTATTTCTAGACTTAGCCTGAAAGCATAAAAGGAGATAAATATGAGTAAGAGACTTGGAATTTTAATAGCAAAAAATAACTTAAATGATATAGAGGTCTATTCTCGAAAATTAGATGAGTTATATGAAAATAATGATGTTTGCAATATTGCAGTGACAGGGCCATATGATTCGGGGAAAAGTAGTGTTCTTCAAACATATTTTTTAAATAAAGAAAAAAGTTATCCTTGGTACATAAGAATATGGAATAACTGTATTAAGTGGCTGTTGGGAAAAACTAGAAATAGCTTTATAATTCGGAACATTCCTACAGAAGTGAAAAATTATAAATTCATAAATGTACCAAATTTCTTTATAAGTAAAGGAAAAGATGATAATGATTTAAGCATAGAGACGGAATTAGAAAAGAAAATAATAGAACAATTACTTTATTGGTACTGTACCCTGTCAAGTTTACACACTAAATAATAAAAATTAATTGGCTTTGCCGTAACGAAATTCCGTTGCAGTAAGGTCATTTCTTTTAGCTGAAATAAATGTATTTGTAAAGTATTCAATTCCTTCAGCCACTAGTGTTTGAAGTTCATCAAGTGTTTGTGGCTTAGATGAATGTGCTAGCCAAATTGCTTTAAAGTCGGCCCACCAGTGCTCGATAACTGCGTTATCTGCTGGTGTGCCAGGAGCTGAATAGCTATGTTGACTATTATTTGATTAAACACCTTAGAAGTATAAGCAGCTCCGCGATCAGTATGAATAAGTGGGGCTAATACACCTTCTTGTTTCTGAGCTTTCTTGAATACTTGAATTGCTCCCTCACTAGTTTTTGTTGGGGTAATTAGCCAGCTAATTGGAAATTGACCATATAAATCAAGAACCACATGTAAACGAACTTTATAATTATGAATATTATAGGCGAGTTCTGTTGTATCAGTTACCCAAACCTGATTAGCTGCTTCCTGTTTAAATTGACGATTAAGTATATTTTCAGCTTGATAGGTTTGACGTTCCTTGTCGCGTTTTCTTTTAGCTTGACGATAGTCAGCTTTAATCCCATGTTCCTTCATAATTCTAATAACTCGTTTTTTGTTGACCAAATATCCAAAACCTGCGCGCTTAATAAGACGAGTCATTTTCCCATAGCCAATACTTTGCTTATTAGTTTTCTCAATTTCTTTAATCAAATTAAGGATCTCTTGATCTTGGATATCCTTAGTAGTTAATTCTCGTTTTAGCCACTTATAGTAGGCTTGCCGGCTTACTTTAGCCGCTTTAACTAGTTCTGATACTGTATAACCGTCTTTAATCATTTCTTGAATCGCTTGATATCGTCCGGTCGATGCACCTCCCGATTGCGTATTTCGACTAATTTTTTTGCGAACGCAATTTGTACCTCGCTTTCTCGTTTCTCAGCTTCTAATTCACGTACTCGTTTTCTCAACCGTTCGAGCTCATTTGTCGGTTCTTTCTCTTTATTTCTGCCACGATTATCTTTTAGTACTTCCCAATTATGATCGTGCAAATATTTACGTACCCACGAATAAACCCGCTGATAACTAATATCATACTTACTAGCTGCTTCTTTATAGTTGTTCTGGTGGTTAATCGTCCACTGCACAATCTGCTTTTTCTCATCAAAGGATACTTTCCGGCCCATTTTCTTAACTCGCTTTCTTGTTGCGTAAGCAACAGTTAGTTTGTCACTATTGTACTGGATAATCCATTGTTTTAGTTGAGAAATATGGCGTATTTTGTACTTAATTAAAACCTCACGACTAGCCAGTCCTGCTAATAAAAATTGTTTAATCCATTTAGTCATGTTCGCTGTTCTCACTTCGTGATAGTCAGCGAATACTCCTAATGAGCAATCTGAATCCTGATAATTACTTAGTAATCTTAATTTTTCTGTTGTGGAATAACTAGAAACGAAAAACACCCCCTAGAATTGGCACTTTTATTATTTAAAGTGTCAACCCTAAAGGGTATTGTACGATGCTCAGTTGGCACCACTTCTTGAACGTGTGATTCTGACATTCAAGGAAGCAACCGCAAAACATGATTCATCATTCATTTATGGTTACTATTATGAGAAGGATGGTCAAGCTTATATTGGTGATCAGGATAGACAAGGACTCAAATTGCTTCAAAATAGTTCAATTACTAAACGAATGGCAGAAGATTTACGGGATGGCGTTGCAATTAAAGCGCAACAAGTAGGCGGAACACGTTATCATTTAGTAAATACGTTACCCTGGGTAAACAAGTTATTTCGTTATTTAAGCGACTATGGTTCATTTCAACCTAACCGCCTCGTAGCAACCAAGGGAACGATAAAATTAAGTAAATTATTAAGTGAGCGGCCTAAAGAAGCGAAAAAGTCGGCGCATCCAGTTCCGCGGGTTGTTATAGGTAAAGTCATTGGAAACACTACTAGAGTTCCCCAGGTAATCAGCTGTAAAACGACCAATTCAGAAAGGAAACCAGTTAAAGAAAAGGTTACAATTATTAATCCTGATAAAATTGCGTGGCTTTATTCCAAGAATTTATTGTTAATTGGCAACAAGAAAATTGACTTTATGGTTACACAATTACGTAAGTATGTTAGCTTATCAGTAATGGATGCGTATGAAGAGTCTCTCCCATTAATTTATAAGAAGATTCAGGCGGCAGACTATGTTTTTGTTCTGCTAGGATCAGTTCCTCATTCACTAACTAATTATTTAAAGCAACATCCAGAACTTGATAATAAAGTTGAGTATTTTTATCGCGCTGACGCAAATGAAGGTGTGCGACGATTAAACTATTTGTATATGAATTCTGAAAAATAAAATTCTTATGATATATTGAGTATGTTAATCAAAAAAGGGGGCGAACCACATGTTAGACATTCTAGATTACACAAAACAAGAATTGATTTCTGATGCCGATTTTTGGCAATTCGCTGGCGAACATCTTGAAAAGCCAACTGAATTTAGGGGCGTTTCATTTGTGTCCTCAATTAAGTTTATTGAAGAACAACTATTATCTCGCTATGATAAGGTCACTTTGATTCTCGGCTTAAGCGATAATGGGAAAGAATCAATTGGTAAACGGATGAGGCAGTTAAACGACCGGACTGAATTTGTCAATTATGGTTATGAACACCCGGATAGTGCATTTACGAAGCGAATTTTGGATGGCAGCTTGCAACTCTTATTTACCAAGCATGAATTAATTCATACCAAAATGTACCTAATGACAAATGACAACCAGTATCTCTCATTTGCCGGTTCGATGAATTTAACCGAGGCCGCAATTCACCATAACGTAGAACAACTAGCCAGTGACTATGGAATGCAAACTGATCCGCTTTATCAATGCCATGTCCAGATGTTCAATGATAACCTTAACCATGCGACTACCTATCTGGACGCAAAGAAAATGGCCGGGTTCATTCAGGCGAAGAATAAAGAGCAGCTTCAGATTAACGTCTATACCGATACAGTAAACATGGTGAAAAATAAGGATGCCGGCGATCAAGATGCGGTGATTATCCCGGCAGAAGAAGTGAAAGAATATAAGGACCGGTATAGTTCTGACGACGAATTAAAGAAACTATCAGCCCAAGAAAAATTAAGTGTTGCTCAAACCGTGAAACTCTTCGGCAATGCTGGCAATAAGAAACGCAACCTCGAAAACATCGGTAAAGAACTCTACAGTCTTACCCAGGTAGTTAAGCATGTGTCTCGAAACGATGATAACTCAGGTAAGATTACCCATGAAGAGGATCTCTACCCTAAGCCAGTCTTGTTTTATAATAATGGTCAATTATTTGAAGCCCCCCGTGTTGGTGATAATGTAAAATCAGAATTAATTGAATCAGATTTAACAGGTAACCGTCTCCGTGAACAGTTACAATTATTTAGTGATATTGCCCATGAGTACGATAACTATAAAGAAGTCGGCGAAGGTTGGCAAGCCTGTGACTTCATGTGTTTTCTGTTTGAGGCCCCGTGGTTATGGAAAATCCGTAATATGTATGAATTATCGCCGAGTAGTAAATCCCGGGAAGATGTTCCTTTAGGGGTTGCGTTGATTGGACAGGGACGAACTGGCAAGTCAACCTTAGGGAAGCGACTAGCCGCTAAGCTAACTGGAAGCGGCAATTTCCTTGATGGAGGAGTTTTTGATGCTAAAAATTATGCATTGGGAAAATCAAATATCAATATGACGATTACAACGGTCTTAAGCGATTATATGTATAGTGATGGTCCTGTTAACCCAATGATGATTGATGATATTAGCCCCGACTTAACAACCCGTCCTTATTTTGACCGCTTTATTAAAGAGATTACTAATAATCGCAGTCTAACTCAGCCACTCCCATCATTTATTTTTACGATGAATCGGCGTGAAGGTGATAGTAAATCACAATTTTCCCTTAAACCGGAAATCATGCGTCGGTTATGGTATCTCAGCTTTGAATCAACTTTTGCGGGGGATGAGAATGAGCGAGAAGCTAAATTAAATGATTTGCTGGAGCGCGCTAACGATCAACTTTATCGCTATTGCCAAGTTGAACTCGCAAAGTTCTTCAATGATGTGTCACCAGCGACAGAACAAAAGATTGAGAAAGATTACCTCTACCCAATCAAATTTGTTTTAAAACAAGCGATGGATCAATTCGGGATGTTTGACCTGGTTAAGGAATACTTTGACGATAATTATGACTATTCACTTTTTGTCGGTCGTAATGATTGGACAATGCTTATTAACCAGGCGGAAGTGGGTGCTGACCTAACATTTATTCAGCAGGATGGCCAGTTAAAAGCGCAAATCAATAAGCAGCTTTTTAATAAGGTTTCAGATAGTACCGCGCGGAATAATGGTTCGATGATGATGGAACGATACTTCCAATACCTTCCCCGAAAGTATCGGATTAGTTACCAATATACCAGTACCGGTTTTATTGTCGATATTGCTAATTTTGATCGATGGCTTAACAGTGATACTCTTCAGCAAAAGTATAATAGCAGTAAGGTAGCTCGGGACGCCCAAAAGGTAAACACCGATGCAAAGATGACGGAATTGCTTACCCGGTTAACAGAAGCACAAGAAAAGCAGGTACACCGCCATGGGATATTTGGCTGGCTTAAAAAGAAATAAGGTGAAATTATGAAACATATTTGGAAACTTAACCTATTTCAAAAAATCATTGTTTGGTTGTTTATTATTGCTTTAATTACTTGGCCCATATATTTTTACGTGAAGGCAAAATGGGGATAGAATAAGAGTGTAGGTAGTCACAGGGTTTTTAATAAAAAGGAGCCGATTTTTATGAAGAAGAATAAAACTACTACTACAACTACACAACCTAAGAAACACTCAAAGAAGGGCAAATTAGTTTTAATCACTTTAATTGCGGGAGCGATTATTTGGCCAATATGCTTATTTATGAAAGCATCATCAAAGTAATTTAATTTTGAGAAGGGATCACAATGGAGTGGTCCTTTTATTGTGGAAACAAATAAATGGAATGCGATGTATTTGTTGTGAATAATTTAAATAGTTAACACCTTTAGAAGGTTTTAGTACAATTACTTCTTTCTGTTATAATAAGATTATAGTTAATGTAAGCGTTATAATAATTCTCCATAGAGAAAGGAAGATAATTAATGACTAAAAAGATTATTCTCGACTGTGACCCTGGGCATGATGATGCCTTAGCTTTAACAATGGCAGTTGCATCACCTAAAATCGAATTATTAGCAGTCACGACCTCTGCGGGAAATCAAACGCCAGATAAAACTTTGAATAATGCAATGCGAATGTTAACGTTACTACACCGTGAAGATATTCCAGTTGCTCAAGGTAATCAGACTCCGTTAGTAAAACCATTAGAAACGGCACCAGAAGTTCACGGTAAGACGGGGCTTGATGGGGCTGACTTGCCTGATCCCGATTTTGCAGTTCAAGATATTCCGGCCATTGATTTGATTGCGAAGGTGCTTCAAGCAAGTGATGAGAAAGTTACTCTAGTTGTAACTGGACCAATGACTAATGCAGCTCTTTTTCTCCGAGTATATCCAGACCTTGCCAAAGAAAAAATTGATCAAATTGTTTTCATGGGTGGAGCAATGGGACTTGGTAATTGGCGGCCATCTGTTGAATTTAATATTTTTGTTGATCCTGAGGCAGCTAAGATTGTCATGAATTTTGGCATTCCCTTGGTAATGGCACCTTTAAATGTTACCCATAAAGCACAGATTATGAAAGATGAGATTGATCAAATCGGTAAAATCAATAATCCAGTAGGGCAGGCGTTCTACGGCCTATTAAATTTCTTTGAACAATATCACGAAAATCCAAAATGGGGCTTTAAGGGTGCGCCACTCCACGACCCATGTACGATTGCTTGGTTGATTGATCCCACCATGTTCGGTACTGACAAAATGAATGTAGATGTTGAAACTCAGGGCGATCTTACACGGGGAGAAACGGTTTGTGACTACTATCAGTTAACTGATAAGCCCCAAAATACTGAAGTCCTCCTTGATATTGACCGTGAGAAATTCATCCAATTGATCATGGATACCCTGCAAAGTTTCTCACAGAAATAAATTTGCTGTTTACAAAAAGAAAGTGAAGAGTTACACTATATATAAATTTAACAATCTAATTTTCTTCGGGGCAGGGTGAAATTCCCAACCGACGGTAACAAGTACGCTTGGAGTCCGTGACCCGTTAGCATTTATGTTAACGGTTGAACCAGTGAGAATCTGGTACCGACAGTATAGTCTGGATGGGAGAAGAAAACTAAAAATGACACAATCAGTTTAAACGTAAAGCCCCGGATAGCAGTGATGTTATCCGGTTTTATTTTTGCCGAGCTGTTTTTTTAAGTTAACTATTTAACGTCCCGAGAGAAATCTTAGGGCGTTTTTATTTTGGAAAGGATGGTTAGAGTGGAAGATGCTTATTTCATGCAAATGGCAATCGCTGAAGCAGCAAAGGCTGGCAATGAAACCTGGAAAAATCCTCGCGTTGGGGCAGTTGTTGTGAAAAATGGTCAAGTTTTAGTGCGAGGTCATACTCACGAATACGGTGGAATTCACGCTGAACGGGATGCAATAGGTAAACTTACGCCGAAACAGTTACAGGGAGCAACTCTTTATGTCACGTTGGAACCCTGCAATCACTATGGGAAACAACCACCATGTAGTCAGGCGATTATTGACGCGGGTATCAGGAGGGTTGTGATTGCGGAAACAGACCCGCACCAGCTTGTCACCGGGAAAGGGATTGCTACGCTTCAACAGCAAAATATTATTGTCAAAACGGGCGTCCTTAAAGAAGCAGCACAGGCCTTAAATCCGCATTACGATTTTTTCTATCGGTACCGACGACCATGGGTAACTTTAAAACAAGCAGTGAGTCTTGACTATCGCGTGGCCGCAGAAAAAGGTCAACGAACGGCGATTACTAATTCTGCTGTGGCAAAAATGGTTCATACCGAGCGTGGCAATTTTCAAGGAATCTTGATTGGAAGCCAAACCGCAATTATCGATAATCCAACTTTATTAACGACTAGTCCGACAAAGTTTCCGCCAGTAAGGATTGTTCTTGACCGCCAGGGACGTTTAAAAGATAATCCAACCTTACACTTGTTGACTGACGGGCAGGCACCTACTTGGATTTTTACGGAAAATAGTTCGCTACAAGATCAGTTTGCTAAAGGCATTCGGGTATTTTATCGCCGGACGTGGTCAATTAACGACATCTTGCATGAACTTGGTTGTCGAGAAATTCAATCTGTTTATGTGGAAGGGGGTCCGACTGTCCATCAAGCCTTTTTATGGGAAGGGTTGTTTGAAGAGCTTATTACTTATTTAGCTCCCCAGATGCTTGGCGAAAAAGGCGTACCAGGGATGGAGTCACCTCATCAATTACATTTAGCCCATCAGGAAATTAAAGTTTTAGAGAATAATATTAGGATTGCGGGAAGGAAGATGGAATATGTTTAGTGGTTTAGTAGCAGGAGTTGGTCGGATAACAAAAATCAACCTGCAAGGAGAAACAATTGAACTAGTGGTTACTCCGCGAATTGATGACTTTTTAACTACGGTCCAACTGGGAGATTCAATCGCGGTAAATGGCACTTGTTTAACGGTAGTAGGTATTAAAAATAATCAATTTACGACAACCTTAATGCCGCAAACTTTTGAAAAGACAACGTTCAAAAACTTGGGAAAAGGGTCCCTTGTAAATCTTGAACGTTCATTGCAAGTTGGCGCCCGGCTAGAAGGTCATATTGTAACGGGGCATGTTGACGAACTATCACGAGTTTTAAAGCGGACTGTCAATGAAAATGCTATTGAAGTGCAATTTAGTCTTCCACAACGCCTGCATGGTCAAGTGGTAGCGCAAGGAAGTGTCGCAATTAATGGCGTAAGTTTAACAGTGATGGAAACTGGTAATGGCTGGTTTACGGTTGGGCTGATTCCGCACACTCAACTCGTGACTAACTTAGATACGCTTAAAGTAGGGAATGAAGTTAATCTAGAAACCGATATTTTAGGCAAATATGTAGTCGCAAATTTACTAGTAGGCCGAAAATAATGGATGTAAAGAAAATTCAAGCAACGATTAAGCATTTGCAAGAAGGTGGTTTAGCAATTGTCATGGATGATGCAGACCGCGAAGCAGAAGGCGATTTGGTGGGGCTTGCTAGTGAAGCTACCCCTGAAAAAGTTAACTTTATGACTAAGTATGCTCGTGGATTGATGTGTGTTCCCATGGCACCGGAAGTAGCTGAACGACTGAAATTACCTCAGATGACTACTGATAATTCGGATCCTTTTGGTACGGCTTTTACGATCAGCGTTGACCATCATTCGACAACAACGGGAATTTCAGCCTTTGATCGTTGGCGCACCATTACTCATCTTGCCGCGCCAACTGCTAAGAACGAAGATTTCTACAAGCCAGGCCATATCTTTCCCTTGGTCGCCAAGAAAAATGGGGTATTAGAACGCGATGGTCATACTGAAGCTGCGGTTGATCTTGCGCGCTTGGCTGGAGTGGAACCAATTGCTTATATCTGTGAGATTTTAAAAGACAATGGTGAAATGGCGCGATCAGTGGAACTTCATGAGAAAGCAGCCGAATTTGGCTTACCCATCATTACGATCAAAGAACTTCAGGAATACCGGCAAAGTTTAGCGAGCAAACCAGTAGAAGAGGTGCATCTCCCGTCTCAGTATGGTGACTTTCGCTTACGATGGTTTGATGACAATAATCTAGCGCTGATAAAAGGAGATATTGATCCAACTACTCCTGTAATGGTTCGCATGCATTCAGAATGCTTTACTGGCGATGTTCTTGGGTCCCTTCGCTGTGATTGTGGTCCTCAACTTCATGAAGCAATGCGCCGAATTGAGAAAAACGGCAGCGGGATTATTATTTATTTGCGTCAAGAAGGACGAGGAATTGGTTTAGCAAACAAGTTGCGAGCCTATCATTTGCAAGAACACGGCTATGATACTGTCGAGGCCAATGAAAAATTAGGTTTTGCGCCTGATGAACGGCAGTATGACCAAGCAATTGCGATTTTACATCAATTAGGGATAACCAAGATTAACCTACTTACTAATAATCCCGATAAAATTGCGCAATTACAACTTGGCGATATTGAAATCAATGAACGGATACCATTAGAAATCGCACCTAATAACTATGACGAGAATTATTTAATCACAAAGAAAAATAAATTTCATCACTTACTGAATCTGGAGGCTTAATCATGAAAGAATTTACTGGGAAATTTAATGTTCAAAGTGCAGAAATCGGGATTGTTGTTGCTGATTTTAACGAAACTGTCACTAAACAATTAGTGCAGGGAGCTACCGAAATGTTAGCTAAGTTTGACCTTGAAAACGTTGATGTATACCATGTGCCGGGAGCATTTGAAATTCCGTTTATGACGAAACAATTATTGGCAAAAAAGGAATATGACGGCATTTTGACGTTAGGCGCTGTTATCAAAGGTGAAACAGATCACTACGATTTAATTTGTCAAAATGTTGCTAGCGGCGTAATGAATCTTAACTTAACGAGCAATATTCCAATTACATTTGGCATCCTTACTACCGATAACATTGAACAAGCAATGCAACGAGCGGGACTCAAAGTGGGTAATGAAGGAGCGATCACTGCACAAAGCTTACTAGAGATGATCTCGTTAAGTCGACAAATAAATTAAAAATAACCTCCATTCTTGGATAAAACCTTGAATGGAGGTTATTTGCTAACGTTTATTTTTCTGAATCAAACGCTTGATTTCGTCTAACTCAGCCTTTAGTTGGCGATTTTCATGTTGGATTTTGGCTAACTGGGCGGAAATCTTCCGTTCGTCTTTTTTAGCAAAGAACTCATTGATGGTACTGGTTAGCATCCCGATAAAACCAATCCCTAACAGCATTAAAACAATTGCTGCGGCGCGACCAATTCCTGTTTTGGGAATTACATCCCCGTAGCCGATCGTGGTGGCAGTTGTAATTGCCCACCATAATGCAGTCTCATATGATACTTTTTCTGAAATACAAAACATTGCCGCGGCTACCATAATTACTGCAATACTGATATATAGGTAATAAAGCAGTTCATTTCGCTCGAAGAACACTCCTAACCGTCCCGTAAAACCAACTAAGCGCATAATACGAATAAGTTTTAGCAGGCGAAATGTTCGGCCGACTTGTGCGATGCGGAAAAAGAAGAACAGACTGCTAGCTGGAATAATTGATAGGAGGTCGAAAACGTTATTACGAATAAATTCACGCTTATTTGGCGCTAGAATGAGTCGGATAAAATAATCAGCAAAAAAGATGAACCAAATACCATTATCAATCATATTGTAAGGATAGGCATCAATGTTGATCCGATTAGCATAATAAGCAATCAACATCACTATTGACACAACTGCCAGTAAGGCCATAATGATTTGATATATGATATACGTAAACTTATTATGCACAATCTTTCTCCTAGCTATTAAAAATCTATTTTTATCTTAAGCGTCTCTTAGCCGGGATGCAAGATTTCAGTAATGTTATTTTATCTTTTTTATCCAAATACTTGTAATAACTGCGGCAGCCAACGTCCATGCAAGACCGATTAAACTAATAATTGCTCCTGTTTTAAGACCAGGTAGTTGGTAAGAGAACGTGATATGGTGAGTACCTGCTGGTAAGTAAACACCCAAAAAGGCTTGATTTGTGCGGAGGGTTGAAGCCGGTTTGCCGTTTACTTTAACTGTCCAACCACTGGAGTAAGGGATTGAAGAAGTAAGAACACCAGCTCGGCTAGTTGTGATTTGTCCGCTAACCTGATTACGCTTAAACTTTACATCCCTTAGCTGGTGTTGTTGCAGTGTCTTGACTTCATGATAGTAGTTATTATCAAGCTTTTCAGCAACTACACGGTATTTTAATTGGTATGTTCCGAGTTTGGATGGTTGGAAGGTTAATGCACTTGGCAACTTGCCATCGTAGTATCCAATATTCAAGGTAGAGTTTGTAACGTATTTAAAGAGTGAGAGGGTACTTTGGCGCGCTTGCTCAATTGTTGACGTTCCAAATTTGCTATTAACATTAAGCTTAAAGCTAATGTCTGGCGACCCGTTTAAGACGTGGTAACGCCAATAGCGATAATGAGTGTAGCGTTGGTTAATTACACTTCCCGGGTTAGTAGATGTTTCCTTTAAGTGCGCTTCTTCATACTTGATTTGATTATCCATTGAAAAGGGGGTGTACTTAATTTTAGCAAATTCAATGTGTAACTCGCTGCCTTCTAGTTTTTTTTGCATTTTTTTGCTTTGTAATTCTGGTAATTGAAGTTGGTAAGTTTCTTCGCTGTCCGTGTATTTGAGTTTTGCCGGATTAACTTTATTTAGCCGGTTTGAGATTAACTCGCTTTTAAGCGGATAAACTTGCAAATTGAGTTTAGCTGCCTTCATTCCCTTAAGCTCTTTTTTACTGTTTACTAAAACGCCAGTAGCAAGGGCCCGTTCTTTTTCGGTTGGCGATAAGCTGTGGTAAGTGTGTTTGCTAATATAGCTATCTTGCCAGTAAAGTAGGGGGAAGGCGTAATCAGTCTTATAACGCATTGTCTGCGTAGGGACAAAATCATCCTTGCTTTTTGGATTGCTTGGTTGATTTTTGTCGTAATTAATAACAGGGTCTGTAGCCTTATCTAAGAAATATCCTGCCGGAATCTTAGTGGCATTATCACCGTCACTTTGAACAAAGAGATATTTTACCCCCAAGAAATTATCCATTACTGTTCGGTCATCAGCTTGCCGAATAGGAATATTTGCTTGATATTGATTATTCTGCAGACTGGTATTAAATAAGCCGAGATATTTATTTTGTAAAGAATAATAAGAGTCGATATTGTGAAGTCCGGAAGTTAAGTCGTTATCAAGGTTGGGACCATCGATGATTTTGTTCTGACTAATTGTTGATACCCGATAAAATGGGCTTTTGGCAAGGTCCTTATCAAGGCTTCCATAACGGTTAGCAGCAATTGCTTGGTATTCACCGCGACTAAGCATCCTGCTAGAAAAGTCGCCATTGTAAGGGAAGGCGGCATAGATTGCGTTAAAGCCAGCATTAAGCATTACGATCCCCAGTAGCCAGCGGTAGGGGTGATTAACCTTATGAAAGTGAATCATCCAAATTGCCATTAATGAGCCAATTAAGAAAATAACCGGCATAAAGATGTCGTCCTCATTTTCAAAGAAGAAAGTGGCAATAAGGATAACGAGGTATATTCCGGTGGCCCAACTTAGAATTGCTAAGGTATGGTGGTCAAGTGTTGGGATATTTTCTGCTAGGATACAAATTGCCATTGCTAATGGTAAGTAGATTAATAAGGTCCACCGATTTGAGGCTGACATCATTCCGTTAAAAAAGGCACCTACTGCCGGAATCAAGAGCATGATTAGGGCAAGACCAAGACTAATCGAAATCAAAGGATATTTGCGGGGACGCGAATAAATGTATACAAGGGCGATAAACCCGATTGAAACAATTCCCAACGCCGACCAAAACATAAAATACCACTGTCCACCATTAATTAAGGATTTTGGCAGGAAAAGGTAGTAATAAAGCGGATAAGTCTTTAGCCCGTTTGCAAATAAAGAACCGGTCCGCGTTGAATTTGTTACCGCAATAATCTCTGGAACTAATAAAATTGCTGATAAAAGGATGCTAGTGATTGTCGCAAAGGCAAGTTTAAGTAAGGTTCGTCCATAATCAAGCGTCTGACGATAATGAGTAGCTACGCGCAAGATAAGGTAAAGGACAGAACCAATTCCTAAGACATACGCAAGGTAATAATTACTAATAAGCATCCAGGTAAATGCGCCAGCAAGCGGCCATGCAGACCCTCCTTGGAGGACGCGCTCAATTTGCACAATAATCAGTGGAAAAATGATAAAGGGTGTAGTAAAGAACGGTTGAGCAACGCACGCATATAACAAGAATGAGTTAACGAGATAAGCTGTTGTTCCAATCAGAATAACACTATTTCGAAATTTAAAATGCTGAGCAAAGTATACAAATGCTAGGCCAACACAATACATCCGAATAATATTGATAACTTGGTAAGCTAATGTCATCTTCGCGGCTGGAAACAACAGCGCAAGATAAGCAAAGACGTCACCAATCGTATAATAGGAATATACTTGAAAAGTATCGCTGCCTAGGCCCATCTGCCACGACCAAAAGTTTAAATGGGGGTGGTGAAAAAAATTAATAAGGGCTTCACGATAATTGGCTAATAACGGTAAGTGCTGGTTCAACGCATCTTTACTAAGAATAAATGTATGGCCAGTTACTAGGTAGGTACCAAAGATACAGGCTGCTAAAAAGACGAATAGAATTGTATATTCGCAATATAATCTTTTAACATGCCGTTTTTTAAATGAGAAATCCATAAACTACTCCTTGTATTAACTTTAGGATATCTTCACCATTCTAGCAAAAAAACTATGACGATGCTTCTTCTAATTATAAGAAGTGCATTGGTCATAGTTATATTTGTTATTTTTCTTTGCTTAAAACTTGAATTAATTTAAGGTGACAACGGTGAAGCGCACTTTGAATGCTGCGTTTGGGACATTTAAGGGAAATGGCTATTTCTTCGATGGAGTAGCCATTGTGCAAATAATTAAGCACCTTACGCTCAAACTGGGAACAATTATGGAGGAGGTTTTTAATACTCTGTCGGCAATAAATAATCTCATCTGGTGAATGATGCCAAAAATCAATTATTACTTCTGCGTACTCGTCAGTCAGGGCGTAAAGACGTTCGGTTGGAATTCGTTTCCCTGCTTGTGATTGCCGTTGCAAGTCCCTGATTCGATTTGTAAGGCATTCTTTAAGAAAACAGCTAAACATTCGTGGACCTTGATTATTATAAAGCCGAATAACTTCCAGCATGACCACCTGAGCTTCTTGTTCCCAATCAGCAAGTTCTAATCCAGCAATATTATAACGTTGCCATAAACGTCGTACTAGTGGCCAATAACGCCGATATAATTGTTGGAAGTCTTCGCTACTCCCTAGGCGGCTCTTTTCAATTAAGTCAAGATATTTTTCTTCATCTTCTCTGAAGCGCATACTAAAAATGCTCTCCTTTATAAAACTATTATATTACGCGATATGCTTCCCATCATAGCGTTTTTCCTATTTACTTTTTCTCCCCAAATAGGTAAACTGACGACCTAAAACCAGGCGCTCATTCCTCATTTTAGGCAAGATAAAACGGTTTAAATTTTTATCACTCAGTTCGCCTCGCGCTGGTAATAATTTATCAAATGTCCTATTGTGCGACAACGAAGAATTTGCTGGATTATGAACGGTCAATCGAACGTTAAGAGGATTAATTATATAATTTAAGGCACATAACTACTTTTTATATTGACAATAATTGCATTGATAATAATTTAGTTAAAATAATGATTAGGGATTTTTGGAAAGCTTCATTTCTAAGGATGAGGACGATTGATTAAGGTAATAATACTGGTACTTGTTTGTTGCTGATTGCAGTATATATTAGTTTGCCAGGTTTGGATTTGCCGACCGCATTTGATCGGTGTTGCAACAGCCTTCAAATATCCAGATGATACCGCAATCAAATGCTCTGTGGTAAGATTAACTCCGAGAGCTATTTGATCTTGATGATGATCAGCTAACCATTGATTGGCGCCAAGCGAAGCAGCGGTTTCTGCAAGAACTGCGTTGATGCCACCATGGACAATGCCGTAGGGCTGTTTAAGTTTATCACTGACTTTGACGGTAATGATACACTTGCTAGCTGTGACTAATTGAGTTTGGATATCTAAATTTTCTAATAGGTTCATTATTATTAGCCTCACTTAAAAGGAGTAGATTATACATGACAACAGTTAATTGGCAACCGG
The DNA here is from genome assembly GCF_009663775.1 of Lactobacillus sp. 0.1XD8-4. GTDB lineage: Bacteria > Bacillota > Bacilli > Lactobacillales > Lactobacillaceae > Limosilactobacillus > Limosilactobacillus walteri. The sequence goes on along the minus strand of NZ_RDBR01000012.1, from coordinate 25,589 downwards.
TAAAAGATTATTCTGAAATTATTTTTGAACGTGCCGGAAAGATTGCAAAAATTACAATGAACCGGCCAGAAAAGATGAACGCATTCACCCCGGTAACAATTCAAGAAATGATTGATGCTTTTACCATCTGTCGTGATGATAGCACAATTGGTGTGATTATCCTAACAGGTGCCGGAGACAAAGCCTTCTCATCTGGTGGTGATCAAGGTGTTCGTGGTAATGGCGGATATGTTGGCCCAGATAAAATTGCTCGGTTAAATGTTCTTGACTTGCAACACCTAATTCGGATTATTCCCAAGCCGGTAATCGCAATGGTAAAAGGATGGTCCGTTGGTGGCGGAAACATTCTACAATTAGTTTGTGATTTAACGATTGCTGCTGATAATGCTAAATTTGGGCAGACTGGTCCCAAAGTTGGGAGTTTTGATGCTGGATACGGTTCAGGATACCTTGCCCGCGTAATCGGTCATAAACGAGCAAAGGAAGTGTGGTTTCTCAATCACTTTTACAGTGCTGACGAAGCATACCAAATGAACTGGATTAATAAGGTTGTTCCCTTAGATCAAGTCGAATCGGTAACCCTTGATTGGTGTAACGAAATTCTAAAGAAGTCGCCAACAGCGCTTCGTTTCATTAAAGCTGCCATGAACGCCGACACAGATGGTCTTGCTGGTTTGCAACAACTTGGCGGGGACGCTACTATGCTTTTCTACACTACTGATGAAGGTAAGGAAGGCCGCGATGCCTTTAATGAAAAGCGCGATCCAGATTTTGACCAGTTTCCTAAATTTCCATAGAAGGCCTAGGTATGGAAACGCAGAATTGGTTATTAAAACAGGCTGAAACGCAACCTGCCCATATTGCCGTTGATGACGGGCATGAACAATTAACATTTGCAGACCTCCAAGTACGAGTTGAAAAACTGGTTGGAAAGCTTAATCAGCTTAATCCTGGTGATAAGGTGGGATTGCTTGCGACAAATAGTCTCATGAGCTATCAGCTTGCTCTTGCCATTATTTCCAGTGGCCGATCGATTGTATGGTTGAATTGGCGGTTAGCTGATGAGGAACTACACCGGCAAATTGCTGGTAGCGGCCTTCTGCTATGTTTAGTTGAAGATTCACTGTGGCGAGCAACGATGGGGAGGACGTTTAAGAAATATAGTACGTTCTTAAAACAGCCAATAGTTAAATCATCGTCTTTAGTTGCAACTTTTAAATTAGATCAGGTCGCTAGTATTATGTATACCTCGGGTACTACTGGAAAGCCTAAAGGGGTTTTACAAACGTTTGGCAATCATTTTTGTTCTGCTGTAGCATCGGCCCTTAATCTTGGCTTGTCCCCTCATGATGAATGGTTATGCGTAGCACCAATTTTTCATATTAGTGGATTCTCAATTATTATGCGAGGCCTAATATATGGAATGACGGTTCGTCTGGTAGATAAGTTCAGGGTTACTACGATTGAACAAATTCTTGTAAATGAACCGGTTACAATTATGTCTGTTGTTCCTTTTATGCTAAAGAAGTTGGTTAGTCAGCAGAAAATGAGCCATCAGCGCTACAATAAAGATTTTCGCTGCATGCTGCTTGGTGGCGGAACAATCAATCGTTCCATTCTTGAACAATGTTTACAAGCAAAAATTCCAGTTGTCCAATGTTATGGAATGACGGAAACATGTTCACAGATTATTGCTTTACGGGCCCAAGATGCTTTAAAAAAGATTGGTTCAGTTGGACAGCCGTTGTTTACAACCCAATTGAAATTAAGCAATAAGGGCGAAATTCTCCTAAAAACCCCAGCGCTGACCCCTGGTTATCTTAATTTACCGGCAAAATTACCGGCCAAAATGATTGACGGTTGGTATAAGACAGGTGATATTGGTCATGTAGATGATGATGGTTACCTTTATGTTGATGGACGGCTTGATGAGATGCTAATTTCGGGTGGGGAAAATATTTTCCCACAAGAAATTGAACAGGTATACCAACGATATCCCGGCATTAAAGAGGTGGCAGTTGTAGGACAAGCCGATCCCGAATGGGGGCAAGTTCCGGTTGCGTTTCTTGTTAGTGACCAGCAATATTCAGGAACAGAATTAATTGATTATGGATATCAGCACTTGGCACATTATAAGGTTCCGCGTCGTTACTTCTATATTCAATCGTTACCCAAAAACGCTAGTGGCAAAATTCGCCGATTTATTTTGCAACAGGCATTATCTAAATAAAAAAGGAAACGTGCTTACGCTTCGTCGACACGTGGTTAGCTTATAGGAAGCATAAAGAAGGCTCCAGAGTTCGGTTTTTCCGAGCTTTGGAGCCTATTTACTTACTGTATTTGTATTATAACTTAACGAGGGTTACTTTTTAGCTTTAACTAATTGCTTTTTGATTTCGCAATCATAATCGCACGCCGCACACTTACCTTGCTTTTCGCGTTGAAATGTCTTAATAAGAGTAAAAATAGCCAATGCAATAATCGCAATGATAATGATAATGTTAATAAATAATTTCAATCTTAATTACCCCCAAAAGATTCGGCCAACTTGAAAGACGATAAAGGCGATGCTATATGCAATCACTAAACTAGAAATAACAGAATAAATCATCCACTTAGTTGATCCGGTTTCTTGCTTGATCGTTGCTAAGGTTGCAAAACAGGGTGCATACAACAAAATAAAAATTAAGAGCGCATAGGCCGTCAGCGGTGACATAAATTGACCTAATGATGCAATTAAAAAGGCCTTACTACTTGTATGAAACATAACCATCATGCTAGAAGTGATTACTTCCTTAGCTAGAATACCAGTAAATAAAGCACTGATTGCTTGCCATTGAACCAAGCCAATTGGTTTAAATACTGGAACAAGAATTCGTCCTAGGTCAGCCGCAAAACTATTTGCCGAATTAGTGACAAAACCACTAGTGCCAAAGCTCGATAATACCCAAATAAGAACAGTTCCCGCAAAGATAATAGTACCAGCTTTTTTGATAAATCCTTTCCCCTTATCCCAAGTTCCTTGCCAAATTATATCAAGGCGCGGAAGGTGGTAGTGGGGTAGTTCAACGACAAAAACAGAACTCTCTTGAACATGGAAAACCATTTGATAAAATTTTGCCATCCCTAGGGCAATGATGATTCCAAGAAAGTAGATTGAAAGCACGATTACTGCCTGATGGCGCGGAAAGAAAGCCGCAACAAATAAACTGTAAATTGGTAGTCGCGCCGAACAGCTCATAAATGGCATAATCAAAGTCGTGATTAGCCGTTCTTTAGGCTGTTCTACTGTCCGTGCAGCCATTATCCCAGTCACATTGCACCCGAATCCGATAATTAACGGAATAAAAGATTTTCCATTTAACCCGATCATTTGCATTATTCGGTCCGTAACTAACGCTGCTCGTGCCATATATCCCGAGTCTTCTAAAAGCGAGATACAAGCGAAGAGCATAAATATTTGGGGAATAAAAGCCAGCACACCGCCAACCCCGGCAATAATTCCGTTTATAATCAACGAACGTAGAGCGGGAATTGCGCCAAGATTTATTAGTAATTGATTAGCTGTAGAAGAAATGGGACCAGAAATAAATCGATCTAGCATATCAGATAATGGTGTTCCCACCCAGTCAAAAGAGAGTTTGAACATCACAAAGAAGATTAACGCAAAAATTGGTAAACCTAAAATAGGATTAGTAACTATTTTGTCAATTCGGTTGGTTAGTTCTACATGGTTGTTGCCAGCTATTGATTACCGCGCGTTATTTAGTGTTTTTTCAATGAATTGCAAGCGCGTGTTAAAGATCTTATCGGCAAATTTCTGTGCATCGTAGTATTTCGTTTGGTTAAGAAGCGGGGTTAGTTTTTCTTTTTTGGCTACCTCTCGGATAACCTTATTATTTCCCATATATTGAATTGTAAGCCAACGGGCAACTTGTGGTGAATACCCAAAGTCTTTATTAAGAGCAGTCCCAGCTTGTCTAATTGCCTGCTGAATCATCGGTGGATATTGCAAAGATAATCGTGTGGGTGGAAGAGACTTATGCTGAAGAGTTTTCTCGCGCACCCTATCAATCCCTTGATGGCCACGGGCATTAGTAGTAGTTACTTTACAGCCTAGTGCCTGTTCTAGCGATTTTAAATCATACTCATACCCTGAACGGCGAAGATCATCAATCATGTTAAGAATTAAAACCACTGGGTACCCAAGTTCAAGTACTTCAATTGTTAATAAGAGGTTGCGTTTTAACTGGCTTGCGTTTGTCACATTCAAGATCATACTAGGATGGTTATGCAACAAATAGTTTGTTACCACTGCTTCGTCTTTTGTCAACGGGTCAAGCGAGTAAACACCGGGGAGGTCGATAATTGTGATATCAGTTCCCTTGAGATTACCCTGCTTTTTCTCAACGGTCACACCGGTCCAATTTCCAACATAAGCGTACTTATCGGTTAAAGAATTAAAAAGGGTCGTTTTGCCTGTATTTGGATTTCCAATCAGTGCAACTGTTGTCATTTATCATTGACCCCCGTTAGCGATGCAAAGACTTGGTACCGTAACCCGATTCGTTGATGATCATTTTCGATTATTACGGGTCCGTGAAAGGGATATCTTTGAATAACTTTAATCGGACAGCCCTCACAAAGACCCATGTCATGAAGACGGGTGGCGGTTGATACATTTAAACAATCAAATGAGTGAAGAATATAACTATGCTGCGCCATTATCACTATCCACCTCACTAAATATTCCAATTATATATAACGACAATATTACAACTTAATTATACACTCATCTCACTTTTTAAGAAAGCGCTTGAAATAAAATTAAATGCCTAGTTTTATTTTTTTAATATTCGGATATAATAAGAATGTAAAGGAATACAGATATTTCTAATAATATTTACTAAGAATATTTTGGAATATCGATGGCCAGGAGGATGAATTATATGGCAACACTAGAAGTAAAAGACCTACATGTTTCAGTAAAAGATGAAGAAAGTAAAACAGAAAGGGAAATCCTTAAGGGCGTTAACTTAAAGATGCAAACTGGAGAAATCCATGCGATCATGGGTCCTAATGGTACCGGTAAGTCAACATTATCGCAGACGATCATGGGCCAGCCCAGTTACCATGTGACGCAAGGAGACATCCTCTTGAATGGAGAAAGCATTATTAACATGCCTGTTGATGAGCGGGCGCGAAAGGGACTGTTCCTTGCGATGCAGTATCCAGCTGAAATTCAAGGAGTCACCAATGCTGAATTCCTTCGAGCAGCTATTAATGCACGTCGTCCTGAAGATGATCAGATTTCGGTAATGGATTTTATTAAAAAACTTGATAAGAATCTAGAATTACTCGATATGAAGCAGTCGATGACTGAACGTTACCTTAACGAAGGATTTTCTGGTGGTGAAAAGAAACGCAATGAAATTCTGCAATTGTTAATGATTGAACCAAGTTTCGCAATTCTTGATGAAATTGACTCTGGACTTGACATTGATGCGTTGAAAGTGGTTTCAAAAGGTGTTAACTCAATGCGGGGCGCCAATTTTGGCTCGTTGATTATTACCCACTACCAACGGCTATTAAACTATATTGTCCCTGATACGGTTCACGTGATGATGGGTGGTCGAATCGTAAAGACAGGTGGCCCTGATTTAGCTAAGAAGCTTGAAGCTGAAGGTTATGCTGGCTTGCGTGACGAACTAGGCTTAGATATTAAACTTGTCGATGATGAAGATTAGGAGGCGTCCTGATGACAGAATTAAATTCAGCAAAGGAGCAAATAATCGCTGCCAGCCAACTAAACAATGAGCCTCAGCAATTACTGACGCGTCGCCTTAATGCACGAGAATTGATGGAAAAATTGCGTTTGCCCCGGATGCAGCGGTTTAAATTTCAAACATGGCCATTAGTGAAGGAGCATCCTTTAAAGTGGGTTAAATCAGATCCAAGCCTTGTAAAAGTTGATACATCCGATGATGAAGTAATAAAAGTGACTCAGTTAGGACAGACAATGCTTCATGTTAATCTTCCACAAACGTTACAAGAGCAAGGAATTATTCTGACAGATATTTTTACGGCGGCTCGCGAGTATCCGGAATTATTTAATAAGTTTTTTATGACCGCAATCAAACCAGAAGAAAACTTGTTAACGGCATACCACTTAGCATACCTCAATGCCGGTTTATTTCTTTATGTACCAAAAAATGTTGAAATTAAAAAGCCGATTGAAGCTGAAATAATTCAAGATAGTACAAAGGCAGAACCATTAATTTCTCATATTTTAGTAATTGCCGACCGTGGCAGTCGGGTAAAATTTATTCAACATCTGGCAACAGTTGGCGATCATGAAAACAGTGCGAATATGATGATTGAGCTAATGGCACAGGAAAATAGTGAAATCGACTTTTCTTCATTAGATGAGTTTGGTCCTCATACTCATACTTACTTTAAGCGGCGAGCAGATATCGGCCGTGATGCGCATGTTGAATGGGCTGTAGGTTTAATGAACGATGGCAATACCGTGGGTGATATGGATTCTGAACTGCTTGGTGATGGTGGTTACGCAAATTCTAAGATGATTGCGGTAACGACCCGTGAGCAAGAAGTAGGGGTGAATAACCGGGTTACTAATCATGGTAAACACACGACAGGACTAATCAACCAGCGAGGGGTTATTCTGGAGGACTCTGAATTGATTTTTAACGGGATTGGACAAATTATCCACGGCGCTCACGGCGCAAAAGCCGACCAACAAAACCGTGTATTGATTATGTCTGATCAGGCCCGCGGAGATGCTAATCCTATCTTATTAATTGATGAAAATGATGTTGAAGCTGGGCATGCTGCCAGTGTTGGCCCAGTCGACCCGCATCAGATGTATTACCTGATGAGTCGGGGGATTCCCCGCGCACAGGCTGAACGAATGGTTATTCGTGGATTCCTCGGAGCAGTATTAAGTGCAATCCCATCAACCGAGGTTCGTAATAAGTTAATCACAATTCTAGAAAGGAAGCTGGCTGATGGACAACAATATCAATGATTTTAGTGGCGATTTCCCAGTGTTAGATCAGCAAGTAAACGATGAACGGCTTGTATACCTTGATAATGCTGCGACCGCCCAGCGACCACGACAAGTGATTAAAGCGTTGACAGATTTTTATGAACAAGATAACGCAAATGTTCATCGAGGAGTACATACCCTTGCAGAACGGGCAACAAAGGATTATGAGGATGCCCGGCAAAAGGTACAGGTGTTTATAAATGCACCAGCCGCTCATGATGTCATTTTTACGAAGGGTTGTACAGATAGTTTGAATCTCATTGCGGCAACTTACGGCGAACAAAATATTAAGCCTGGTGATGAAATTGTTATCTCAATCATGGAGCACCATAGTAACTTGATTCCATGGCAACAGCTTGCTAAGAAAAAGCAGGCCGTTCTTAAATATATTGAGCTTACTGCAGACGGTGAGCTTGATCTTGCGGATGCTAAGCACAAAATTACTGATAAGACTAAAATAGTCGCGGTTACTCATGCAAGTAACGTTATGGGAACGGTAACGCCCCTCAAAGAGCTCGTAGCGATTGCCCATCAGCATGGGGCAGTTATTGTTGGTGATGGCGCCCAAGCTGTTCCCCATATGCCTGTTAATGTTCAGGATTTGGATGTTGACTTCTATGCATTTTCGGGACATAAAATGATGAGTCCGATGGGAATTGGTGTCTTATACGGCAAAGCTGACCTGTTACGCGCCATGCCCCCATATCAGTATGGTGGTGAGATGATTAATGATGTTCATCGCGATCAAAGTACTTGGGCGGATATTCCATTTAAGTTTGAAGCAGGGACGCAAAATATTGCGGGAGCAGTTGGTCTTGGTGCTGCCGTTGATTATTTATCGCATGTTGGGATGAAAAATATTCAACGTAAAGAACAATCACTCGTAAATTATGTTTTACCCCAGTTGATTGCAATTCCCGATGTTCAGGTTTATGGACCGCAATTACCGCAAAAGCATACCGGGGTAATTTCATTTAATATCAAGGGTCTGCATCCCCATGATGTTGCCACTGCGCTTGATATGGACGGGGTTGCCGTGCGAGCGGGACATCACTGCGCTCAGCCATTAATGGAAGAACTTGGGGTTACAGCGACTGCTCGTGCTAGTTTTTATTTTTATAATACGAAAGAAGACGCTGATCAATTAATTAAGGCGATCAACGAAACAAAGGAGTTCTTTAACATTGGGACTATCTAAGTTAAATGGGTTATACCGTGAAGTTATCCTCGATTACGCAAATCATCCGCATAACAAGGGTGCATTATCAACGACTACAAATACAATGACCCTGCACAATCCGACTTGTGGCGATACGATTAATTTACAAGTCGAGGTTAAGGATAATAAAATTAATAATATTGCTTATACAGGCGATGGCTGTACGATTAGTCAGGCTTCCGCAAGTATGATGACTGATGTTGTAAAGGGCAAAACCGTCGATGAAGCATTAGCGATGGCGAAAACTTTTTCAGATTTGGCTATTGGTAAGAAACATTCAGATGCTGATTTGAAACAATTAGGAGATGCCCAGATCCTTACAAGTATTATGGAATTTCCAGCTCGGATAAAATGCGCTACCCTATCTTGGTGGGCATTACAGCGAGCACTGCTAAAGGATAGTGAGGAGGAAGAAAAGAATGAGTAATGACGCGGCCAGTATTATAAACAACGATGATCAATATGAATACGGTTTCCATGATGATGTGAAACCTGAGTATTCGACAGGGCGGGGGCTCACAGAAGCAACTGTGCGGCAAATTTCGGCAGCTAAGCACGAACCAAAGTGGATGCTTGACTATCGACTTAAGGCATACAAAATCTATCAAGAATTACCGATGCCCAAATTTGGCCCTGACCTATCTGAACTAGATTTAAAAAACATGCTTTACTATCAGAAGATGACAGATAAAAAGTTCCGTGACTGGGAAGATGTACCGGAAGACCTTAAACGGACCTTTGACCGGTTAGGCGTTCCTGAAGCGGAAAGAAAGTACTTGGCGGGGTCATCAGCGCAGTATGAGTCTGAAGTTGTCTATCACAACATGAAAAACGAGTTTGAAAAGCTCGGCATCATTTTCACTGATACCGATACTGCCTTAAAAGAGTATCCAGAACTATTTAAGAAATGGTTTGGCAAACTAGTACAACCAACTGACAATAAATTTGCGGCTTTAAACGCAGCTGTTTGGTCAGGCGGGTCATTTATCTATGTGCCAAAAGGTGTAAAGACTAAGACGCCGATTCAATCTTATTTCCGTCTTAATGCTGAAAATTCAGGACAATTTGAACGGACGTTAATTATTGTCGATGAAGGGGCAAGTGTTGATTATGTTGAAGGATGTACCGCCCCTAATTACTCTTCGGATAGTCTGCACGCTGCTGTCGTAGAAGTAAATGTATGTAAAGATGCCTATTGTCGTTATACGACAATTCAAAATTGGTCCGATAATGTGTATAGTTTGGAAACTAAGCGGGCCGCTGCTGCTGAGAATGCAACAATGGAATGGGTTGATGGTAATCTTGGCTCAAAGGTAACCATGAAATATCCTAGCGTCTACCTCAATGGTGAGGGTGCTCGCGGTACCATGCTTTCCATTGCCGTTGCCAGTAACGGAATTCACCAAGACTCTGGGGCACGAATGATTCATAACGCTAAAAATACTTCAAGCTCGATTGTCTCGAAGTCAATTGCCAAAACGGGCGGCTCAACTGATTATCGTGGAACAGTACGGTTTGGTAAACATTCCGATGGCTCCAAAGCACACGTTGAATGTGATACGATCATTATGGACGACCAATCTTCATCTGATACAATTCCATACAATGAAATTGATAATGCCCATGTAGCAATGGAACATGAAGCTAAAGTTTCTAAGATTTCTGAAGAACAGCTTTATTATTTGATGAGTCGCGGGATTCCAGAAGCCAAGGCGACTGAAATGATTATCATGGGGTTTGTTGAACCATTTACTAAACAACTGCCAATGGAATATGCGGTTGAATTAAACCGCCTAATTAGTTTTGAAATGGAAGGTTCGATTGGTTAAAAGCACTTTTAACTAGCGGGCAATAAGCAGTAACCTAGTTAAATATAAGTTTGGAGGAATTTAAATGGCTGATGAAAAAGATGTACCTTTCTCACCACTTGAAAATAAAGTCATGGATGCCCTTGAAGAGGTTATTGACCCAGAATTAGGGATTGACCTTGTTAACCTTGGTTTAATTTATGATGTTAAAGTTGAAGATAATGGTGAATGTACCGTAACAATGACATTAACGACAATGGGCTGCCCATTAGGTGATATTTTAAATCGCGATATAACAAAAGCAGTAACTTCAGTTGATGGTGTTGATAAGTGTAATATTAACCTCGTATGGGAGCCGGTTTGGGATTTGTCACGGATGAGTAGGTTTGCTAAAATTGCATTAGGAATTCACGGCTAAAACAATAGGGGGCAGACATGGATATTAAGCGCTTTGTTCACCAACGAAAACGGCTTGGCTATTCACAAGTTGCTTTAAGTAAGGGGATTTGCACTCAATCAACTTTAAGTAAGTTTGAAAATAACGGGCAGGTGCCTTCACTATCGATTCTCGAACAGCTTTGTGATCGTTTAGGTTTGACAATTGATGATCTTAATAAAAATAACACTTCATCTATCCGCTACATTCGCAATCTTCTTGATGAAATTGAATTGTCGCTAATGATTGAGCATTTTCCACAAGCAGTTAGCAAGCTCAAGAAGATTCATCTTGCTGATTTGAAGTCACCACAAGATAAGATGCAGTATTATTATTTAAAAGGGATGATTTATACCCTTACTAATAATAATGCTTCAACAAGTTTGTTTAACTTCACGAAGATCCTAGACGAATTAGATGAACAACATCGGACAATCTATTCACCATTGGCTTATCTTGGTTCTGGAATATTATATGCACGGCAAAATTCAATGGAACATGCTGACTTTTTCTTTTCTAAAGTTATTTCATTTCTGCGTTCAAAGGCGGATGAAGACTTAGAAGGTGCTTCACGGAACTATTATTTGCGTATTATTACCATGATGTATTATGCGGCCGAATATCATGCCCTTAATAAACGGTTAGTTGTAAGTAATCGTGTTCTTGAGACGACTACAAAGATTTGTGCAAGTAATCATGTCACATATTTTTTGCCCCGGATTAAGCTATTAGAAGCAAATAACGCGATCGAACTTGGCAAAGATTCTGCAACAGTTCGCCGCTTGTTGACCGAAGCGGAAGTGTTTGCCCGCTTTAATTCAAATAATGTAGTTGAGGTACAGGTTGCAGCCTTATTAAATAATTTTGATAAAACAATTAGTAACAAATAAGCGGGAAGTAACCGTTTGTTAACAGGCGATAGAGTCTGTCACGACGGTTAATCCCGCTTTTATATATTAATTAAATGATGATGGAAAGCATAGCGAATTAATTGGGCATGTGATTTAAGATGAAGTTTATGCATGATGTTGGCTTTGTGAGCCTCAACAGTTTTGGTAGAGATAAACAGCTTTGCCGCAATCTCTTTATTAGTATAGCCCAGAACTATTAAGGGCAATAGTTCTCGCTCACGCCCTGAAAGAGCAAGATACTCGTCAATATCAAGGTGAGTGGGACCGCTTTTGATTGTTAGAAGATCTTCTTTAGTAACCATGATGTTATTATCAAGATATTTCTCACCGTCAGCTACTTGCTTCAAGCCATGAATAAGTTCACTGGTGGCTGAACTTTTTAAAATATAACCCATTGCGCCGTTATAGATTGCATGATTGATAAATTCAGATTCACTATGCATTGAAAAAACCATGATTTTGATATTGGGAAGGTGTTCATGGATTCTTTTTATTGTCACTAACCCATTCTCTCCTGGGGGCATACACAAATCCATAATGATGATGTCGATATCGCCTTGTTCAACACGCATTGCAACATCAATGCCATTTGCTTCTTCACTTACTACGCTGAAACCTTCTTGCTGATCTACGAGGGTTTTAACGCCCATCCTAACAATCGGGTGATCATCTGCAACAAGTACTTTATACATTGTTAGACCCGCTTTCAGTATAATGATTCCTACTGACTACATTGATTATTATAAAGTTATCGCAATTAAATTACCACTAGACCGAAGCTGTTTGAAATAGTTTTAGTAAACGGCTGGAATAATTTTGAAAATTTATTGCAGAAAAATACGAATGCTGTAAAATAAAAGAGGATCATTGATGACATGACAACATCAATGATCCACAGTAGAAGTATGTTGGCGAAAGTGATTGCAGAATCACCTTCGCCTTTTATTATAACAATTTTTGAAACTAATGTAATTAATATTCTCATTTTAGTTATAAATTATTTTATGGAGGAGAGTTTGGGCTTGAGAAAAAGGTGGTTTGGAAGTGAAAAATTTTCATTCTCATGATTTTCTCAGACTTACTAATTACCAGTATAGTTCACAAAATATTTAAAAATAACTTTAATCTACTTATATCATAAGGTCCTTGCCATTTTCCCAAAGAAAAGTAAATTGTTTGTGTAATACTTAATTAAAAAATTAATACTTTGATAATAATAAAGGTCTAATAATTAATGCATTTGAATAGTTTTTGAATTAAAATAGAATTACTAGCTATTCTTGAATCATAGAAAGGTGAAGTTTTAATGGCAGAAAAAACATTTACAACAACCGAACTTGCTAAGTTCGATGGTCGAGATGGACATCCTGCATACGTTGCTGTTAAAGGTATTGTTTATGATGTTTCGAACGTACCTGTATGGAAGGATGGTAAACACCATGGAAACCTTGCTGGTCACGACTTGACTTCTGCGATGCCTCGTTCTATTCATATGGAAACAGTGTTAAAAGACATCCCTGTAGTCGGTAAATTAGTTGACTAGAATAACTACAAAAAGCTAGGGTAGGTAGCACCGCTATCTGTCCCTAGCTTTTTAAATTGCAATTTTAAAATAATCACGTAAGTATTTCGCTAAACCATTATGGTCATTATCAATCGGAGTAACATCATTAGCAATGCTCTTGAGTTCAGGAATGGCATTATTCATTGCAACGCCTCGACCAGCAGCATCTAACATTTCAAAATCGTTATGCTCATCGCCAAATGCAATAATGTCTTGGCGGTCAATCTGATATTGTTTGGCAATATAGAACATTCCTGATTCCTTATGCGTACCACGATGAATCAATTCTAAAATGTTGTATGGACCACCCCATACTCGAGGTTCAACAAAATCTCCATACTTTTCATTAACGGCCTTGATGATATCGGCTTGGTGCTCAGGCTGGTATTGGATCGTTAAGGCAATTGGCTTTTCAATTAAATTAGCGGGGGTAAGCAATTGATCTTTGCTTAGTTTGTTAGGGAGAAACTCTGGTAAGTCATTGCTTGCTTTATTTGCCCATACATGGTGCTTATTTTCAACGGTAATCGTGTTAATTCCAAGGGCCTCACGATTAGCAAGAAGGTCAAGAGCAAGTTCGCGAGTTAATTCGACCTCGTATTCTTTGTCCCAGTGCTCATGAGGAATATGAGTAAGGGCACCGTTAAAATTTACCATTGGAGTTTTAATGCCAATTTGATCATAAATATGTTGGGCAATCCGATATGGTCGCCCGGTAATGATACTAACAATATGACCTTCACGTGCCAGTGCCCGAAGAGTCGCAATTGTTTCATTGGTTAATTTTGATTGGTTATTTAATGTTGTGCCATCAAGATCAAGCGCAATTAGATGTTTGTTCATTACCATATCTCTTCTTTCTATGTCAGTTATAAAATACAATTATAACATTTTTAACAAAAAGTTAAGCCTTTGCCAAGCATTTTGTCTCATAAATTAATAAAATAAGTTACAATAAAGACATTACTTTATAGAGGAGCGTAATAACGTGCAACTACCGAATGAATTTGTTACAAAATACAAAAAACTAATGGGGGCAGAAGCCGATGAATTTCTGTCCGCGTTAGCACAGCCGAGTTATGGCGGTTTTCGGGAAAACCCGTTAAAGAATGGTCAACCAACCGCAACAATTGCTAGGGCTACTGGCAAAGTACCATATGTCCCTACTGGTTATTATGGGCAGATAAATGGTAAATCACTTGATCATGTTACGGGGTGGGTATACAGTCAAGAGCCGTCAGCAATGTTTGTCGGGGAAGTAGTCGCTCCCCAGGCTGGAGAACGAGTATTAGACCTCTGTGCTGCTCCCGGTGGTAAAACGACCCACCTCGTTGCTAAAATGGCCAATAAGGGTTTATTAGTTGCAAATGAGATCTTTCCTAAGCGCGCTAAAATCCTTGCAGAGAATCTTGAACGGTGGGGAGCAAAGAATGCAGTTGTAACCAGTGAAAGTCCTGCTGACCTTGAAAAGCAGTTTCCTCACTATTTTGACCGAATCTTAGTCGATGCCCCTTGTTCTGGAGAAGGAATGTTTAGAAAAGAACCTGCCGGAATAGAGTATTGGTCAACGGACTATCCGCGGGAATGTGCTAATCGCCAGCAAAAGATTCTTGATTCGGCAATGAAAATGTTAAAATCGGGTGGGACCTTGGTATATTCAACTTGTACCTTTGCTCCAGAAGAAGATGAACAGAATATTGCCTGGCTGCTTAAAAATTATCCTACGCTAAAACTTGTTCCTATTGAAAAGTCAATGGGAATGGACGACGGTCGTCCAGAATGGGCTGATGGGAATGCTGACTTAGTAAATGCTGTTCGTCTGTTTCCTCACCATATTAAAGGAGAAGGGCATTTCATTGCTAAATTGGTTAACGGTTCTCCCCAAGACCTTACAATAAAAAAACGAAAAAAGAAAAATAAACGAAAAAAATTATCAGTAGTACGACCAGATAAAGACCAATTAGGGTTATTTGAAAAGTTTAAGGCCCTTGTTTTTCCTGATTACCAGTCGCAGCAATTAATTTTATTTGGTGACCAGTTGTACGATTTGCCATCAGAAATGGATACTGACTATTTGGATGGATTAAATGTATTACGTCCGGGCCTCCATCTGGGGACATTTAAGAAAAACCGCTTTGAACCTGCATTGGCATGGGCGCTTGCTAGTTTACCAAGTGGTAGTCAGCGAGTGATTGAAATTAGTAAAGAACAATGGCAACAGTATGTTCATGGAGATGTCATCGGAATTAATAATGTTGTTCCCAACGGTTGGTATTTGTTAGTGTGTGAGCACCATACTTGCGGTTTTGGCAAGGTGGTTGATAAGACGGTGAAAAATTTTTATCCCAAAGGACTTCGGTTTTAAGGCAAGGGGGAAATGACAAATGAAAGAAAAGACAGCAGTACACGTTAATGGTTATCTTGGATTGCTTTGTGCGATTATTATCGGTTTGCTTAGTTTGTGGTTAATTTTTATTGGTATTAATGGTAAGATGCCTTTCTTTCTAACCCTTGGCGGTATTCTTTTGGTAATTGTAGTGTTATTTAGTACATCTTTGACGATTATCCAGCCGAATGAAGCCAAAGTGTTAACCTTTTTTGGTAATTATATCGGGACAATTCGTGATGCTGGTTTATTTATGACGATTCCATTTACGAATAAGGAAACTGTCTCATTGCGGGTTTGTAACTTTAATAGCCAGATCTTAAAAGTTAATGATTCAAAGGGAAACCCGGTTGAGATCGCAGCTGTTATTGTCTATAAAGTGGTCGATACTGCCAAAGCGCTTTTTTCGGTTGATGATTATGAACAATTTGTTCAAATTCAAAGTGAGTCTGCAGTTCGGCACGTAGCAAGCGAATATCCTTACGACAGTTTTGAAGATCAAGATGCTATTACATTACGCGGTAATCCCACCGAGGTCTCTGAACGTCTAACAGCGGAATTGCAGGAAAGATTGGATGTCGCCGGGGTAAAGATTATTGAGACGAGACTCACCCATCTAGCATATGCTACTGAGATTGCTAGTGCGATGTTACAAAAGCAACAGTCTTCTGCAATTTTATCGGCTCGAAAAATAATCGTTGAAGGGGCGGTTTCAATTACCGAAGACGCTATTGACCGTCTAAATAAAGAAGCTGGTCTTAACTTGACTGATGACCAGCGTCTTCAAATAATTAATAATATTATGGTCGCAATTATTAGTGAACGTGGAACGCAACCAGTTATTAATACGGGGACCCAAAATTAAGATGATGTATTTGACAATTTTAATGGCTGAGCGTGTCGGTCTGATTATTATTTTGGCATTTCTCTTAGTTAGTGTGCCCTTTTTTCGGCAATTGCTGTTTAATCAAACTATTCACGCCAAGATCCAATTAGTTCTTTTGTTTTCAATATTTGCCATTATGGCAAATATGACAGGGATTGAGATTGATGCTAGTAATCAGCTACATGATAAAATTATTCTGACAGCCATTTCGGCAAACGACTCAATTGTTAACGCGCGAATCCTTGCAGTTTCTGTTGCAGGAATCATTGGTGGTCCGTGGGTTGGTGGTTTAGTTGGAATTGTTGCAGGAATGCACCGGATTATTCAAGCAGGGATCGCATTCCAAAGCTGGTTTTATATTCCGAGTTCAGTTTTAATTGGTTTTCTTTCGGGCTTTTTATACCATGATCGGCAAAGCTACTTTAAGGTAATGACGCCATGGCATGGTTTTATTGTTGGCTTATTGATGGAGAGTATTCAAATGGCGTTTATTCTCTTCTTTAGTCCAACGGGATGGTCTCTAGTTCAGTATATTGCGTTACCGATGATTCTTGTTAACTCATTAGGAACATCAATCTTTCTTTCAATCATTTCAATGTACTTGCACCAAGAAGAAGAGTTACGGGCGACACAAACGCATTCTGTCTTACAGTTAACGAATGAAACCTTGCCGTACTTTCGTCAAGGTTTAAGTAAATCGTCTGCCCAAAACATTGTGAAAATAATTAAAAAATATACAAATTTTGATGCAGTAAGCATTACGGATCGCGAACATATTTTGGCCCATGTCGGGGCAGGTAGCGATCACCATATTCCAGGAAATTCGCTTGAAACAACTTTATCAATGAAAGTGATTAAAACCGGCCAGATTGAAATTGCTGATCACAGTAAACTAATCGGCTGTAAAGAACCGAATTGTCCGCTTGAAGCAGCGATTGTTGCCCCTTTACGTGTTGATGAGACGGTAATTGGTACGCTAAAAATGTATTATGTAGATCGTTGGCACTTAACTCCCGTGGAAATTCAACTGGCGACAGGTTTATGCGAAATTTTTACTAATCAGATCGCATTAGGCCAGGCAGAAGTACAAGCACAGTTAGTCCGTGATGCCGAAATCAAGTCACTACAAGCACAGGTAAATCCGCACTTTTTCTTCAATGCAATCAATACCATTACGGCGATTCTCCGTCATGATCGGCAAAAAGCTCGGGAGTTATTACTCCAATTAAGCACTTATTTCCGTGCAAATCTGATTGGAGCGCGGGCAACCGAGATTTCATTAAAGCAGGAGCTAAACCAAGTGGATGCTTATCTTGAGTTAGAACAAACCAGGTTTCCAAATAAGTATCGGGTAACGATTAAACAAAGCGTTCCTGATGATGCCTACCTCCCGCCGTTTACCATTCAAGTATTGGTTGAAAATACAATTAAGCATGCATTCGGTTCGCGCAAAAAGGATAATGTTGTCGAAATAATAATAAAAAAAGAAGAAGGACGACTACAAATTCAAGTCACGGATAATGGTACCGGAATAAGGCCTTCTTTGATTAAAAAAATCGGTACTGAGCCGGTTATATCACAAAAGGGAAATGGAAATGCGCTTTATAATTTAAATCAACGGTTGATCGGATTATACGATCAAGATAGCGCATTGCAAATTAATAGCGATGATGCAGGGACTGTTGTTAAGATTTCGCTACCGTATCACACTAAGGAGTTCAAGAAAAATGAAAGTTTTGCTTGTTGATGATGAACCGTTAGCAAGAGAAGAATTACACTATCTTGTGCAAGAAAATAATAAAGTAACAGAAATTATAGAGGCGGAGGGGATTCAAGATGCCGAGGAGCAAATAAAGAATAATCAGCCAGATATGGTGTTTTTAGATATTCAATTGGCAGATGGTAATGGAATTGCCTTTGCTGAGCGGATAAAGAAAGCTACTAACAGTCGGCCTCATGTTGTTTTTGCGACTGCCTATGATCAGTATGCAATTAAAGCGTTTGAGGCGGATGCGGTTGATTATATCCTTAAGCCATTTCGGGCGGAAAGGATTAACGAAGCGATTGAACGCGTGGCTAAATTGAAACCGCTTAGTAAAACCTCAGCAAATGTGGAACGGTCCTACAGTCCACGCTTATTAATTCCTAATGATGAACGGACAATTGTCCTGCAAAAGAAACGTGTGTTATTTATTCAAGCATCGCAAGGAACGTTGGATATATGGACTATTGACCATCATAAAATTACCAGTAAGCAAACATTAGCTAATGTCTTACAGCAATTGGATCCTCGCCATTTTCTTCAAGTTCATCGTAGCTTTGTCGTAAATTTAGATGTGGTTACTGAGTTGCAACCAAGTTTCAATCATACATATGAACTGACCCTGAGTGAGGGGAGTAAAATTCCTGTTAGTCGGTCTTATGTAGCAACAACAAAAAGAGCTTTAGGGCTTTAATCAATCAAAATCCGTTTAATGAGAGTTCATTAGACGGATTTTTTTTGTGGGGTATTTCACGAGAGAACGAGGGCATCTCAGAATGAATTTGGGTTATTTGGACCTGAAAGCGGACACAAAAAGATAAATAGCCACTAAAATATAACTGTAAATGAGGTTAACGTTAATTTCTGAGCAATTTTTATTTGAGGAGGATTAACTATGGATAACAACAAAAAGAAGAAGGATGCTCCCATTTTAGTTCAAATGGGAATCTTCGCTGCAATTTTATTTGTTTCACAATTAATTTCTAATTTATTTCCGAAAAGTTTCGTTGTACCAACACCATTAATTGGGATGATTTTGCTTTATATTTTATTAGCGTGTCATGTTGTTAAGCTGGAACAAGTTGAGAAATTTGGCGATTTTATGATTGGCTTAATTGCTTTCCTATTTGTTCCATCAGGAATTCAACTTGCCGGAAGCTTAGGTTTAATGAGAAAAGAAGGCTTACAGGATGTTATTGTAATTATTATTTCAACTATTATCTTATTAGCAGTTATTGCTTATGTTGGGGCTTTCTTTATTGGTGTTCATCATAAATTATTTAAGAAGCAGAAGGAGGAGAATTGATCATGGCAAACGAGTTTATTACCAACCTTACGTTACCATTTACTGGAATTTTTATTTCATTACTTGTCTATTTAATTGGAATGTGGCTTTTTAAGATTAGTAATGGTTTCTTCCTTTTTACACCGTTGCTTGTTGGAATGGTATTAGGAATTATTATTCTGGCAATTTGGGCTAAGTGTATTGGATCGACTACAGCAGCAGTTTACAAAAAATTTTACCTTCCGGGTGGAAATTTGATTTTTTGGTTCTTAAATCCAGCAACGATGGCATTTGCGATTCCTCTTTATCGACGAAATGATATTTTTAAGAAATACTGGCTTGATGTGATTTTAACTTTATTTGTGGGGGGCTTTATTTCGCTTTTCTTAATCCAGGGAACTGCTAAGATCTTTGCTCTTTCGCGTGTTTCAACGGCTGCCATGTTACCACAAGCTGCTACTACGGCTGTTGCAATGCCAATTGCCAAAGGAATCGGTGGTGATCCAGCCGTAACAGCCATGGCATGTATCCTTAACGCAGTTATTATTTACGCGTTAGCTGAATTCTTGATTAAGGTGTTCCGATTAAAGAAAATTTCAAAAGTTGGAACGGGTCTTGGTCTTGGATCAGCAGGTCATACCGTGGGGTCAGCAAAGGCTGTTCAACTTGGTTCAATTCAAGGAGCAATGGCGGCCGTGGCGGTTGTAATTGTTTCACTGGCCATGGATGTTTTAGTTCCAATCTATGCACACCTTTTTATGTAGGGTAAAATGGGGAGAGTTTGAGAATGATAACAAAGCAAAAACGGAAAATAGTTTTAATTGGCGACGGTTTAGTGGGATCGGCTTATGCTTTTAGTGTGGTTCAGCAAGGATTAGCAAATGAATTAGTGATTATTAATAAAAAGCCTGATCGAAGTATGGGGGATGCGCTTGATTTAGAAGATGCGACACCATTTACCGCCCCAGTGAGTGTAAGTGCAGGCGGATACAAGGATTGCCAGGATGCTGATATTGTTGTTATTTGTGCTGGCGCAGCACAAAAGCCTGGTGAAACGCGTCTACAGTTAGTAGAAAAGAACCTTAAAATCATGAAAGAAATTGTTCAAGAAGTTGTAAATACTGGTTTTAAGGGAATCTTCCTAGTTGCGGCTAATCCAGTTGATATCTTAACGTATGCTGTCCAAAAAATTTCTGACTTTCCAGCAAATAAAGTAATCGGGTCAGGAACCTCGTTGGACTCGGCACGGTTACGAGTAGCTTTAGGCAAAGAGTTTAAGGTTGATCCACGTGATGTTCGCGTTGATATGCTAGCAGAACATGGTGATTCCGAATTTGCAGCTTACTCTTGCGCAACGATTGGCGGAATTCCACTATTGGATTATGCGGCAACAATGGGCATTTCAATCCAACGGTTACAAAGAATTGAAGATCAGATTCGAAATAAGGCTTACGATATTATTAACCGTAAGGGTGCAACCTATTATGGGGTAGCAACATCATTAGCGCGGATAACAAAAGCAATCATGGATGATCAAAACGCTGCTTTACCGGTAAGTGTCTATTTGAATGGCGAATATGGTCAAAAAGATATTTATCTGGGGACACCAGCAGTAATTAATCGGCAGGGGATACGTAAGGTAATTGAACTACCGCTTAACGCTAGGGAACAAGTGTCATTAGCAAATTCGGCAAAGGTTTTACAAGAAACGACTGCTAATGGCATGGCTAAAGCTGGCCTAGTAAATTATTTATGGAAATAAAAAAATCGCAGGACGCATATTTTATAGGTGCAATGTTGTCCTGCGATTTTTATTAATTATTTGCTTCAAGGAGTTTTTTAGCTAATGCGAAGTTGCCAAGTGTTGCGGAACCGTTTCCTGGCACGGAGGGATTAATGATGTATTCATCAACTGTACCAACTGGAAGGTAGTCATTCCAGAGCATAGTAAATTGCTTGCGAACCCGCTTTAAGAAAGCAGGACGCGAAACGCTTCCACCGAAGATAATTTTTTGGGGCCGTAGAATAGCAGTAACCTGAACAGCAGCTTGGGCAACGTAATAAGCTAAAACATCCCAAACCGGATGATTATCAGGAACATCTTGACCACTCATTCCTAACCGTGCTTTAAAAGTAGGACCGGATACTAATCCTTCTAGGCAGTCGTGGTGATATGGGCAAATACCAGTAAAGTTCATATCGGCTGGGTGGCGTTGTAAACGAACATGCCCCATTTCCGGGGTGCTGATGCCACCGATAAAGCGTCCATTTTGGATTGCGCCTGCACCAACACCAGTCCCAATCGTATAATAAACAAGGGCGGGGTCATCGTACTTATCCTTTAAGTTTACATATTCACCGTACACCGACCCATTAACGTCAGTAGTCCAATAAATTGGAATATTTAGGGCATTAGTCATTATTCCGACAAAATTACAATTTTGCCACTTCGCTTTCGGCGTATCAGTGATATAACCATACGTTTCACTGGCCGGATTCGTATCAATCGGGCCGAAGCTGGCGATTGAAAGGGCAGCTAAGTCTGGGTATTGCTTGAAGAAGGCAATACATGCACTGAGAGTCTCATCGGGGGTAGTTGTGGGAATAATCTTCTTGTCAATTTCATTAAAATGTTCATCACCAACGGCACAAACGAATTTAGTACCGCCGGCTTCAATACTTCCTAATTGCATAATTAAAAACCTCATTCAATTAAATTAAACGTTTATCAATCTGATAACCATGTTTGAGTATAAACCTTAGTAAGCGGTATCACAACCCGAATTTGGCGATTTTTAGATATAAAACGTTTCACTTTGACAAATTAATTACTGAACTTTCTCGCCATGTAATGCCAGCAGGTAAATTAAGATGAATTGGCAGTTCGTGGGGGTGATAAATGCGATTGACTAATCGTTGAACTGCGATTCGGCCCATCATTGAACTGTGGGGATTGATTGATGACAGGGAAGGAACTAGGTATGCCGCAATATTAGAATCGTTGTAGCTGATAATTTGTAAGTCATTTGGAATCGACTTGCCACACTGGTTAATTGCTCGGTATGCTCCGATTGCTAATTGGTCGCTTGCAATAAGAACTGCTTGGGGGGCCTGTGGTAACAAGGCTTGCATTGCTTGAAAGCCATCCTTAGGTGCCCAACCGTTAAGGGCTAGCTGGGGAGTAAGGTTATGGTCTTTCATCCACATTAAATAAGCTTTAGTACGAATATCTTGGTAAGTATCCGTGCTTGCACCTGTTATTTTCATTGGTTTGATTTTTCCGCCAATAAAGCTAATATTACTAATCCCGTTAGCTAATAATTTAGATAATACTAATTGTGTTTCATCAAAATATGAATTACGAATTATGTCATAGGCAGGTAAGTAACGATATTCATCAATTAAAACAATATTAGAATTAACAGTATGTAAATCAGCGTAGAACTCTTTTGCAAATACTCCAGCGATTATAATGCCGTCATATTTTTGAGCGTCAGTGATTTGAAACTGTTTATTAGGAAAACGGAGAAAATCTTTAATTTGCATCCCTCGTTTTGAAGCTTCCTGGACAATCCCATCATGGACTTGAGCAAAATAGGGATCATGTGATTCGGCATCAAGGGAATGGGTAGTAATTACGAGTAATGAGAGCTGTTTTTGAGGATAAGAAACCCGTTTATTCGCTTGGGGGATGTAGTGATATTTGTTAGCTACCGCTTTAATGCGCTGTTTAGTTTGTTTACTAACAGAAAATGACAAGTCATTATTTAATACGCGTGATACTGTTGCTGGTGAGATACCAGCTTCTTTAGCAATTTTTCTAATCCCGACCATGTTGATAACCTCCCGTTAAACTTGTTAATATCATACCATATTTTAGTAAACGTTTAGTAAGGCTTGATAACGGTAAAAGGTAGCTATAGTATCTATGTAAGCGCTTGACCGCAGTGAGATAAACGTTTATCATATAATCGATATTACGAAAGGGGTTGCTAGTCATGATTAAATTTGATGAACAACAGCGAGTATTTCACTTAAAAAATAAAAAAATTTCCTACCTTTTTTCAATTGAGGAAGGGGATATATTAAGCCACTTATACTTTGGTCCAGCGATTAGAAATTACCATGGGGAACGTTGCTATCCACGCGTTGATCGAGGATTTTCAGGAAATCTTCCAGAATCAATGGATCGGACATACTCTAAAGATGACTTACTTCAAGAGTATTCTGGTAACAACACGGGTGACTATCGAGTACCAGCAATTGTTATTCGGGCTGAAAATGGTTCCCGCTTGACCGACTTTCGCTACCAATCGTATAAAATCTTAGCAGGGAAGCCAAAGTTGCCAGGTCTCCCAGCTTCTTATGTTAAGAGTGACGAAGAAGCAGAGACCCTCGAAGTTACTTTAGTAGATAAAACGTTAGATGTTCAATTAGTTTTAACTTATACGATTTATAATGAACGACCGGTTATTACGCGCAATGCACGTTTGATTAACACCAGCAACCAAAAGATCCATGTTGAAAAAATTGCCTCGATGCAGTTAGACTTAACAAAGCATGATTATGATGTGATTTCAGTACCAGGGCAATATGCATTAGAACGGCAACCAGAACGGCAAGAATTACGACGGGGAATTACTGAATTTTCAAGTCGGCGGAATTCAAGTTCTCACCACATGAATCCGTTTGTGGCTTTAGTAGATAAAGATACTGATGAATTTCAAGGGAATGCACTTGGCGTATTATTAGTTTACTCTGGTAACCACCAATTTACTTTGGAGAAAGATCAAATTGATCAAATTCGTTTATTAACCGGAATTAATGATTATGACTTTGATTGGGTACTTGAACCAGGAGAAAACTTTCAAACGCCAGAAGCAATTATGGGCTTTAGTCAAGCAGGATTAAATGGAATGTCACAAGTCTTCCATAACCTGCTCCGTGATCGTGTAGCACGTGGAAAATATCAATATGCTGATCGGCCAATTGTTATTAATAACTGGGAAGCAACATTCTTTGATTTTGACGATGACAAGCTCGACCAAATTATTAATGAGGCAAAACCTTTAGGTATCGAAATGTTTGTTCTTGATGATGGTTGGTTTGGTCACCGTAATGATGATAATTCATCCCTTGGTGACTGGTTTGTTAACAAGCAAAAACTTACTGGAGGTCTTAAGCGAGTTGCTGATCGAACCCATGAAAATGGCCTTAAATTTGGATTATGGTTTGAACCGGAGATGATTTCGATCGATTCCAAACTATATCAAGAACACCCGGATTATGCGCTTCATGAACCAAATAGGGGAATGACACTTTCAAGAAATCAACTCGTTCTTGATTTTAGTCGAAAAGAAGTTGTTGATAATATTTTTAACCAAATGTGCAAAATCCTGGATGAAGTACCGCTTGATTACATTAAATGGGACTTTAACCGTAATTTAACGGAAGTCTTTTCAAGTACTGCAGATGCAGAACATCAAGGGGAAGTTAGCCATCGTTATATTTTAGGCTTATATGACTTGATGGAAAGGCTTGTAACACGTTATCCTAATATTCTCTTTGAGGGCTGCTCTGGTGGCGGCGGGCGCTTTGATGCCGGTATCTTGTACTATATGCCGCAAAGTTGGCCATCAGACGATACTGATGCGGTTGAACGGCTTAAGATTCAATATGGGACATCATTAGTCTATCCAATTTCATCAATGACTGCTCATGTCTCTGTCTCACCAAACCAACAAACGGGTCGGTCAACGAGTTTTAAGATGCGTGGGGATGTTGCGATGAGTGGGGTTTTTGGCTATGAGTTAGATTTAGCCGACCTTACTGAAGAAGACCGGCAAATGGTTAAGGAGCAGATAAAGTTCTATAAGGCTCATCGTCATTTAATCCAATATGGAGACTTCATTCGCCTTGAAAGTCCATTTGACAGTAATACGGTTGCATGGGAATTTGTTAGTCCTGATAAATCTGAAGCGTTGCTATTCATGTTTAAGCAACTGCATACGAACCGTTTTGAAATTAATAACACCACAATGGCGGGACTTGATCCAACGATTGATTACCATGATGAGATGACAGATCAAACATATGGTGGTGATGAGTTGATGAATGTTGGTCTATTCCGTGACCCAACACATACTGGAGATTTCTTATCTGAAGTTCACTATTTCAAAGGTAAATAATCATAACCACCCGTCAAACGGGTGGTTTGCACATCGGCTATAAGCCGATAAGAAAAGCCAGCGTCTCAAGGCGCT
>NZ_RDBR01000127.1 GCF_009663775.1 Lactobacillus sp. 0.1XD8-4 | reverse complement strand
TGGGAGCAGCGTAAGTTGGGAGAAATCTCGAAACGTGTTAGAAATAATGATGGAAGAATGAATTTACCGCTTCTTACAATTTCTGCTAGATATGGATGGATGACACAACAAAGTCGCTTTTCAGCTAGTATTGCGGGACGTGAAAAGAAGAACTATACATTACTAAAAAAGCATCAGCTATCGTATAACCATGGCAACTCAAAGGTGGCTATTTATGGAACAGTATATGAACTTACAGACTATGATGAAGCGTTAGTACCCAAGGTCTACCATAGTTTTTTTCTTACTTCTGAAAATTCATCTAAATTTATAGAATCATACTTTCATACCAAAAAACTAGATGTGCAACTTAGAAAGTTTATAGCTTCAACTGCTCGTATGGATGGCTTATTAAATATTAGTTTTGATGATTTTATGAAAGTTAAATTGTTTGCGCCTGAGCGATGTGAACAATCTAAGATTTCTAGGATAATAAATTTAATTGAAAAGCTTATCACCCTCCAGCAACGAAAATT
>NZ_RDBR01000126.1 GCF_009663775.1 Lactobacillus sp. 0.1XD8-4 | reverse complement strand
CTTTCGCTCATCGATACTGAGTTACTTAAGCTTTCACTCATTGAGACCGAGTTGCTTAAGCTTTCGCTCATCGATACCGAGTTGCTGAGACTCTCACTCATTGAGACCGAGTTACTCAAACTTTCACTCATGCTTACTGAGTTACTTAAGCTTTCACTCATTGATAGCGAGTTACTCAAACTCTCACTCATCGATACGGAATTGCTGAGACTTTCACTCATTGATACCGAGTTACTCAAACTCTCGCTCATTGATACCGAGTTGCTGAGACTTTCACTCATTGATACCGAGTTACTCAAACTCTCGCTCATTGATACCGAGTTGCTGAGACTTTCACTCATTGATACCGAGTTGCTTAAGCTTTCGCTCATCGATACTGAGTTACTTAAGCTTTCACTCATTGATACCGAGTTACTCAAACTCTCACTCATCGATACTGAGTTACTCATGCTTTCACTCATCGATACTGAGTTACTCATACTTTCACTCATGCTTACTGAGTTAGATAAGCTTTCGCTCATGCTTACTGA
>NZ_RDBR01000125.1 GCF_009663775.1 Lactobacillus sp. 0.1XD8-4 | reverse complement strand
GTTCAATTTTCCCTTCCAGTTTATTGGCGATTCCCACCAAATCTTGTTCATTAAACTTTGTATCTGGATCGATTTTTGTTTGATTTTCCTGATCCTCTAATTCGGTGATCTCATGAATGTGTTTTAAGGTTTCCTGAATTTTCTCTTTTAATTTGGCCTCAAACTTTGAAGTAGCCTTTTTCCATACAAAGGAATATTTATTCGCGTCAGCTTCAAGCTTCGTCCCATCTAAAAAGTAGTTTTCTAATGTTATGTAATTTTCCTCAATCAGCTTGTGGATGATTGTTTCAAATAATTCATCGATCAAACCTTGCATCCGAACACCACGGAATTCGTTAATGGTACGGAAGTCTGGTTGTTGCATGGCAGCTAACCACATTGTTGGGATATTTTCTTTTGTCAATTTTTCAATGCCGCGGCAAGAATAGACCTTTTGTGTGTAGCCGTAAAGAATAATTTTCAGCATCATTTTTGGATGATAGGACGCTCTGCCACCACCTTTATAATGGGAAAAGAGTTGTTCATCGGGTACACATTCAATCATTTCA
>NZ_RDBR01000124.1 GCF_009663775.1 Lactobacillus sp. 0.1XD8-4 | reverse complement strand
TGCCGATTGAGTGGGTGTAGTCGGTGTCGATAGCGTTGTCGTAGAGGGCTGGTCGTCCTGTTTCGTGGTCGGCTTGGTTCTCGTTTCGGGTCAGGGTGGATACTTTGGCGAGTTGGCCCTGGCCCCAGTCGGACTGCCTGGCGATTCGTACTGGATCGTCAGGCAGTTCCGTTTTGAGGTAGAGCCACCAATCCAGCATGCGGCGTTGTCGTTCACCGGATCTGCCCCGGTGGGTTCTGGCGAGCAGTTTGAGCTGGGCGTTGATGCCGCCCTCCAGGCTGTTGGTGGTGGATTTAATGCGGTGTTTCTCCAGCACACCTTCTGGTGGGGTGAGGTAGACAAACAGCATCTCGGACCGGAAGAGGTGGTTGAGGCTGTTGTAGGCCTTGCGCACGTTGGGGTGGGTCCACACGCGGGTCCATGCACCGGTTTTGGGGTCTTTGATCAGGGTTTTCTCGTCCATCCATGACCGGTAGATCGTGGAGAATTCGTGCAGTTGCGCACCCCATTGCGCTGCCTCGTCCAGGGTGGTGATCCGGGTTAGCTTCAGCGCAAGTCGATAGAT
>NZ_RDBR01000011.1 GCF_009663775.1 Lactobacillus sp. 0.1XD8-4 | reverse complement strand
TACTAGCAGGATTTCTGCCCTGTAAGGATATTGCAGAATTAACCGAACTTTCTCAAGAATATGTTCAATATTTTAATTTTGTCTAACTTTTTTCTTGCACTTCAATGAAAAAATTTTCCAGCTGTTAGCTTTTTTATTACAGATTTTTACCTCTTATAAAAATAAGATCTGTTGTTAATGTGATCAATTTAATTTTAAGCTGGTACAAGAAGTATATTTGTCATGTAGCCACTTATTTGCGCCAGCTATTAGGTCATTTTTATTGCCTGTTGAATAAAGGTCATATGTTGGAGCTTCATTACTTAACATATTATTTTGTTCTAATAAAGACTGTATTTGAAGGACTGTCTCTTTTGCAGGATCGATTAAAGTTACCTTTTTTCCAACCTTATTTTGAATTTGTTTTTCTAAGAAAGGAAAATGGGTACACCCTAAAATTAAAGTATCAATAGGATTTTTATCAAAAATTGATAACTGTTCGTTGACTGTTTGTTGAGCTTCAGGAGTTTCCGTAAGCCCGTGTTCAACTATTGCCACTAAAGGTTGTGTTGCCTTACTAATAACTTTAATTGTTGGGTCAATTTTATGAATTTCTCTTTCATAGGCGCCATCTTTTATTGTTGAATCAGTTCCAATAACTCCAATTACATTTGCGTGAGTTTTAACAGCGGCCTCTGCTCCTGGATGAATTACACCGATTACTGGAATTTTAAGTTGTTCTTTAACAGCTGGTAGAGCCGCTGCAGTTGCTGTATTGCAAGCGATAACCATTAATTTGACAGGTCGTTGCTCTAGATATTTGCTAATTTTTATAACAAACTTTCTGACTTCTGCCTGCGGCTTTGTTCCATACGGAAAGTGTCCTTCATCACCGACAAAAACTATTGACTCATTTGGTAATTTATTTTGAATCATTCTAACAACAGAGAGTCCACCAAGTCCTGAATCCATAACTCCAATTGGTAAATTATTCATCTGGATGATCTCCTTTTTTGTGATTTTCTTCGTCCAATAAACCAGTATGGTGCTTCTTGGTTATTTGGAAAATAATAAATGGGATAACTAATACGATAAGGAAACTTATGATTAAAATAGCCATGTAAATTCCGTGAGATGATGCTGGTAACGAAGTTGTTGGGAAAAACGAAATAATGAAGGCAAATAGGGTTACTAAAAGCCCACAAATAGCAATAATAGTTTTTCCAAAGGTACCACCGGGCACATTATAAGTTCGAGGCAAGTCTTTCTTTTTGTAAACTAAAACAAGATAACTAATAAAGAATAAGAAGTAAGCAACTAAGTAAATAACGACTGTTAGTCCCATTGCAGCGAAGAATGAAACATTACCGCCGCCACCGCCAAGTGTTAAGACCGCATCCCAGATTGATACAATAAGACCTTGAACAATAATTAAACGGACAGGAATATTATGTTTATTAGTTTTTTTAAAGTAACTTGGAATAATTCCCATTTTAGCAGTATCATAAATTGCTCGCGAAGGACCGGTAACCCATGAACTAATTTCAGCAATCACACCACAGGCAAGCATTAACCCTATAATCCGAGTAAGCCAACCTAATTCACCATGACTTAAATTGATAAATAGGTAATTAAATGCTTGAACTACCCCGGCACTTAGGGAAAGTTGATTTTGTGGAATCACAGCAGCAACTGTAAGACCGCCTAGTGTATCTAAGCAAATTGCCAAAATAACTAATATAAACATAACCAATGGGTAGTTTTTATTTGGATTTTTCAACTCATTAATATAGGAAGCAGAGGCTTCACCACCCATATACGCTAAAATAAACGATACAAAAACGACCAATGTATCAACTTTTGTAAAGTCGGGAACAAATTGATGAGGCGTGAAAGTAATTAATAATTTACCACCTACACATAGATACCAAATTGCTAGAATAAATAGTATGGCTGATGGAATCAGGATTCCGATTAAAAAGCCAAACTTTGCAATTTTCTGAGTATATTTTGTACCTCCAAATTGAGAAAATGTAACTAGCCAGAATATGATTAATACTCCCCAGAATTTAACCCAAGCATTATTGGTTAAAGCTGGCCAGCTAACTACAAAAGATAATGCTCCTAAAATAAAGTAAATCATTGTACAGAAATTTACAGTAATTTGAAACCATTGAAAAAAGATAGCCGCAAAGCCGAATCTCGTCCCAAGGGTGTGGCTGACCCAGCTAAATTCACCACCGCCATTATCATTCCATCCTTTAACAGTAGCCATCTCTGCTGCACATAACGCAACGGGAATAAACCAAAATAAACCTCCTAAAATCAGAAAGAATACTAGGTGGAGTTTAGAAGTTGCGAAAGTTGGGTATTCATAAACTGTTAAAACCATAGCTGCAGTAATGGAAAAGAACCCCCACATGGTAAGTGTTCTTTTGTTTTGTAAAGTATTCATGATAATTACAAACCTCCTTTTCAGCAGATGATAAAAAAAGTTCTACATAATTAAAAATCTTTTAGAAAGGCTTAACTATGTAGAACAAATGTAATCTTAAAAATTAATGGGTAAAGCCGTACTTTTTAAGTTCAGTTGTTTTGTGCCCAACTAAAATCGACTTATTTAACTCCTCAATATCTCGCTTCATGTCATCGATAAATTCATGAGCTCTGCTCATTCCAAAATCAGCTCGACATACGATTCGTTGTACTTCAACTGTATCGAGGTTTTGAGGAAGTGGATATGCAGGAACCTGCCAACCTTGCATCCGCAACCGATCAGCCAAATCGTATAATGACCAATTTTGTGCAGTTAGATCCTTCAATTTATAACAGATAATCGGGAGTTGGGAACCGTCATTGACCATTTCGAACATCCCCATCTTTTGAATTTCGGTTGCTAAATATACAGCGACATCATGGGTTCGCTTTTGGATCTTCTTATAGCCGTCAAAACCAAAACGAACAAAATTATAATATTGACCAATAATTTGCGAGGCACTCCGTGAGAAGTTAATAGCCATTGTTGGTAATTCTCCGCCTAAATAGCTAACCTTAAAAATTAACTTATCAGGAACAAATTTCTTATCGCGCCAGAGAACCCAACCGATTCCAGGGTAAACTAAACCATATTTGTGACCTGAAGAATTAATCGAAACAACGTTTTTTAGTTGAAAATCCCATTTAATGTCTGGTTCCATAAATGGGGCATAGAAACCACCTGAAGCAGCATCAACATGAATATAAACTTTATAATCAGTTGTTTTATTATATTCTTCAACGAGGTCATTTAACTTTGCGATATCATCATAGCGACCAGTATAAGTAATTCCCATGATACCAACGATTCCAATAGTATATTCATCAACGTAGTCCATAACAGTATTCATATTAAGTGATTGATGTTCTTCATCCATTGGAACTGTTCGTAATTCTATATCAAAGTATGTTGCAAATTTTTCCCAACATACTTGATAACCAGATGAAATTACCAAATTCGGCTTATGAGCATTAATATCAAGACCTAATTTTTTGGCTCGTTCTCGCCAGGCAAATTTCATTGCAAGTCCACCAAGCATACAACCTTCAGAAGAACCAACTGTTGAAGTACCCATGTAGTTTTCATTCTTTTGCCCGTGCCATAAGTTAGCAATAATATTAACGCAACGATTTTCGAGTTCAGCAGTTCGTGGATATTCAGACTTATCGATGGCGTTTTTTTGCATTGTTTCGGCCATAATTTCAGTTGCTTTCGGTTCCATATATGTTTGGCAGAAAGTAGCTAGGTTTTCACGTGCATTACCTTCATCAATCAGTTGATCTTTTACAATTCGATAAGCCACTTCTGGAGAAACAGGTTCTTTGTTTAATTCGTATTTCGATAAAGCATGATCAGCAGTATAAGAACCAAAAATAGGATCTAATACATCATGTTTTTCTTCATCTTTTTTTCCATATAGTCCTGCCATGAAAGGTAGCCTCCTTAACTAATTTACTGGACGCTTCTTTTTGAATCATTAATAAAGAAGCGAAATAAATAGGCTATAATAATTCTCTTTTTTTATTGTTAAAATAGTAGAGGATAATCTTTCAGTACTGAAAAAATTGTTAAATAAATAATAATTATTATTTACATTTTCAACTATATGCTTTTTTTTTTTTTTGCAATAATAATGCTATTAATAAAATTATATAAAAATAGGTAATTATGAATTTATAAATACATCCATAATTACCTAATGAAATTATATTATTATAAGTGAAAGGAGTTCTTTTAGGCACAAAAAAAGACCGGATAAAATCCGATCTTTTAACATAAGTAACCTTAAAGATTACTTGTTGTAGAATTCAACGATAAGAGCTTCATCAATATCAGCGTTCATATCTTCACGTGCTGGAATCCGGTTAAGCTTACCTTCAAGCTTGTCAGCATCAAAGTCAACGTATGAAGGACGTGAAACAACGGCTTCAACGGCGTTCTTGATAATGTCTAAGTTCTTAGACTTGTCACGAACAGCGATAACTTGACCAACCTTAACTTCGTATGATGGAATGTCAACACGCTTACCATCAACAGTGATGTGACCGTGGTTAACTAATTGACGAGCTTGACGACGAGTAGTAGCTAAGCCAAGACGGTAAACCATGTTATCAAGACGACGTTCAAGCAATGCCATGAAGTTGGCACCGTGAGTACCTTCCTTGATCTTACCGGCACGAACGAAAAGGTTTGAGAATTGACGTTCAGTCATACCGTACATAAAACGAAGCTTTTGCTTTTCACGTAATTGTGTACCGTATTCTGAAAGCTTACCGCGACGATCACGACCGTGGTCACCAGGAGCGTAAGCCCGACGTGCTAATTCTTTACCAGTACCTGAAAGTGATACGCCAAGACGACGTGAAACACGCCAGCTTGGACCAGTGTAACGAGACATAAATAAATTCCTCCAATAATTTTAGTTGGAGTAAAATAATCCGATGTGAGCTTGGCATTCGTGCAGGCTGATTTGAATTTTTCACCCTAGCAGCCGAGTTACTAAAAACACCAATTGGCACCAGTCTGTTGACGAGCTTGCCCCTCACTGCTGCATTATTTTACACAAAAATTAGTGTACAACGAATTTATAGTATTAGTCAAGCATTTTCAAGAGCATCTGAGAAAATGCTTCTAATTCATTTGTTATTTCCTTATCAAAACGGTTTTTTATCGGCGAATCTAAGTCCAGTACACCGACTAATTGTGAGTCTTTGACTAGTGGGATAACTAATTCAGATTGAGCGGCACTATCACAGGCAATATATCCTTTAAATTGTTGGACATCATCAACGACAATTGTTTTCTGCTTAACGGCACTTGTGCCACAAACACCGTTGCCGAGTTTGATATGCATACAGGCAACTTTCCCTTGAAATGGTCCGAGGACTAACTCGTTTTTTTCTTTGTCAAATAGGTAAAAGCCTGCCCAATTTATTTCTGCAAGGCTTTGCATAAGGAGGGCGCTAGCGTTAGCTAAGTTAGCAATTTTATTATGTTCACCAGTGAGGAGACTCGCTAGTTGGGCGGTCAATAATGAATTTTCTGACATATTTTTCCTTCTTTCTCAGCAGTAACGTTAAGGTATGCTATAATTTTGAATAGGATTATACGGCTAATTGTTATGCAATATCAATAAACAATAAAAAGTAGTAGGTGTAAAAAGTGGTTTTTCAAGTATTGATTGGTGTTTTAATCATTGTTGTCGCATTATTGGTCTGCGTCTATTGGTATCAACGACGCGTGGTCAAGCAGATTAATGACTTAATGGCTAGTGCGAAAAAGATCGCAGGCCAAAAAGTTGGCCAGCAAATAAAGGATGTAGAAGCGTTACAGTTAATTGGTGATGCTAAAAAACAATTTGAAACAATTAAAAATAAATATGAAAAGCAGGTCCAACCAGCAATCAACGACTTTAACAAAAAAGCCCCCCAACTTTTAGCAGATGCCCGGACGAGTAAATTATTAACAATAAATACACAAATTCGCGATGCACAAGCTGACCTAGCAAAATTGACAGCAACTATCCAACAAATGGACAAAGAACTCCAGCATTTGCGTCAACAGCAACATACCCATATGCAAGCAGTAGAACGGATTCGGTCTAAGTATCGTCAATTCCATCGTCATTTAAACGAAAAAAGTTTTGAATATGGCGATAGTGAGAAAAAATTGAATAATCAATTAGCTGAATTAGAAGCACAATTTGCTAAATTTACAGATCTAACTAATAAAGGTGATATTGAAGCGGCTCAGGAAATTCTTACTGATCTACAAAGTGAAAATGCGGCCTTTGAGAAAAAACTAACAGAAATTCCGAAGCTTTATAAACCAATTGCAACCGAATTTCCCGAGCAATTAGCTGAACTTAAAAATGGTTATGAGACGCTGGTAAAACAAAATTACCATTTTACAGAAAAAAATATTGAAAAGCAGATTGACCAATTAAAAGCAAAATTAGATGAAACGATTGAACAGCTTAATGATTTGCAATTAGATATTGTTAAACAGTCTAATAAGGACTTAAGTGAGCGAATTGATTATTTATATGGGGTAATGCAAAAAGAAATTGATGCTAAGGACGAAGCGATTCACCTAATTGATGTCATGAAAGAATTTACCCGTCATGCCCAGCGACAAAATGATGAGCTGGGGGTAGAGCTTGATCGGCTGAGTATCAATTATACTTTAACTAACCATGAGCAAGAAACTGTTCGTGAACTAAATGAGCAGATCAAAGCGATTATAAAACAGTACCGTGATGATGCGGAAGCAATTGCTAATAAGTCGGCCGTTTATAGCCAAGTGTTAGACCGCCAAAAGACCAATCAAAAGAATTTAACTGAGATTGAAAAAAGTCAGGAAAAACTTAACGATGAAGTTGCCAAGCTTCAAACTGACGAACAGCGCGCACGGCAAATGCTCCAGAAATATTCAGTTCAAATTCGGACAATTCATCGCCAAGTGGAACAATTGAATTTGCCAGGGCTGCCTAAAGACTACCTTGATTACTTCTTTGGGGTAAGCGATGAAATTAAAAAACTGGCTGATGAGTTAAACGAGTATAAAATTAATATGGATGAAATTACCAAGCAGTTAATTATCGTTGAATCTGATATCGATACACTAAATGATAAGACTGACATATTACGTGATAGTGCAGAGCTAACAGAACGTTTTCAGCAATATGCTAACCGTTTTAGTGACAACGAGCGAATTGCGGCAGCTGCTAAAAAATCGCAGGACCTCTTTGATCAGTTCAATTACACTGCTAGTTTAGAAGCGATTGCGACGGTTTTAGAAGAGGTTGAACCCGGTAGTTATAAACGAATAGAAGATAGTTATTACCGTGAAATTGGTAAAGATTAATAACTTGAAGAGGTTGATGATTGTTATCAGCCTTTTTTTGTTAGTACGAATTAATAACTAATGCCGAATAAGTAATTTTCTGTTATAATATACAACCGTTTTAAGAAGAGTCGAAATCTTCATCAGCGACCTATCCTCGACTGTTGAATCTTAATCAAAGCAATTGCTCATTTGTAATTGCCTTGTGTATTTATTTTAGGAAGGAAATCAGTATGATCTATTTTGATAACAGTGCAACGACAAAAATCCTGCCAGAAGTTTTGTCGACATATGATGCCGTTAGTCAAAAGATTTGGGGAAACCCAAGCAGTCTGCACAAGTTTGGTGAAAATGCTTGGAATCTTCAAGAACAGGCTCGCCAACAAATAGCAAAGTTGCTAGGGGTTAAGCCAAGTGAGATTATTTTTACTAGTGGTGGTTCTGAGGGTGATAACTGGGTAATTAAAGGAACTGCAATGGCAAAACACCGCTTTGGTAAGCATATTATTACGACCAGTGTTGAACATGCTGCGGTAAAGAATGCAATGGCGCAATTAAAAGACCTTGGCTTTGAGATTACTTATCTTCCGGTTGATAAGGAAGGACGGATCAATCCTGCAGATGTCAAAGCAGCAATTCGGCCGGATACGATTTTAGTTTCAATTATGGCAGTTAATAATGAAATTGGAACGATTCAACCAATTAAAGCAGTTGGTGAAATTTTAAAGGATTATCCCAATATTCATTTTATGGTTGACGCGGTTCAAGCGATTGGCAAGGGGATTGACGATGCCGTCTTTAGTGATCGGGTTGATTTTGCTACGTTTTCTGGTCATAAATTTCATGCACCGCGGGGAACCGGCTTTATTTACTTTAAGAGTGGACGAAAATTAGAACCACTGATTGCTGGTGGCGGTCAAGAAAGAACATTGCGGAGCGGCACTGAAAACACGCCTGGTAATGTTGCATTGGCAAAGGCAATCCGCTTGGTAAAAGAAAACGAACAAACAGCCGTTAAACGTGAACAAGCGATTAAAGAACGAATCTATGATCATTTAAGTCAGTTTGACCATGTAAAACTAATCTCAGGAAGAAATGACGGCTTTGCCTCTCACATTTTATGTTTTGCGATTGTGGGAGTTCGGGGTGAAACGATTGTTCATGCATTTGAAGATCAGGATATCTACATCTCAACGACAAGTGCCTGTTCTTCTAAGAAGCATTCAGAAGCTGGAACGCTAGCGGCAATGAAGATTCCAGAAAATGTGGCAACCAGTGCAGTGCGTATTAGTCTTGGTGACCAAAATACATTAGCGGAAGCAGATCAGTTCAATAAAGTATTTGATGAACTTTATGCTGGTTTTAAGAAAATCATTGAATAATTTTGAAAGGAGGATGTAACGTGCAGTATACAGAAATTATGGTTCGGTATGGTGAGCTTTCAACAAAGGGTCATAATAAAAAATCTTTTATTGACCGTTTGGGGGTTAATGTACGCAAAGCCCTTCATAGTTTTGAGCAAGTTAAAGTTCATGCTCAACGTGATCGACTCCATGTTGAATTAAATGGGGCTGATTATGACTCGGTAATGAAACGATTGAAATTAGTATTTGGTATTCAAAACTTTTCACCATCAATTAAAGTTGATAAGTCGTTTGAAGCAACTGCTCAGGCAGCGGCACAAATGATTGCAGAACAAGTTAAAGGACCGATTACTTTTAAGGTTGAAACTCGCCGTTCTGACCACCATTTTGAATTGGATACCTTTGCGATGAATAATAAGCTAGGGGGATACTTATTAGAGAAATTCCCTGATAAGCTTAAAGTTGATGTCCACAACCCAGACTTAACGCTTCGGGTTGAGATTCGGCTTAATGGGATTTTCTTATCCAGCGAGACGATTAAGGGGGCAGGTGGTTTGCCCGTTGGAACCGCTGGTAAGGGAATGATGATGATGTCTGGTGGGATTGATTCACCGGTTGCAGCATACCTAGGAATGAAGCGTGGTGTTTCAATGGAAATGGTTCACTTCTTTAGTCCGCCATACACAAGTCCGCAAGCATTGGCAAAGGCAAAGCAATTAACAGAAAAGCTTGCTAAGTATAGTGGGAGTATCAAGTTTATCCAAGTACCGTTTGCTGAAATCCAAGAAACAGTAAAGGAAAAGGTTCCGGAAGGTTACTTAATGACGATTCAACGGCGGATGATGCTTCGATTAGCGGCCGCCTTAATGATTAAACGTCATGGCTTAGCAATCTTTAATGGTGAATCTCTTGGTCAAGTTGCATCGCAAACAATGGAAAGTATGCTTGCGATTAATGATGTAACATCTTATCCGGTTTTGCGACCAGTTTTGTCATTTGATAAGACTGAAATTATCAAAATTGCGCAAGACATTGATACCTACGAACTTTCAATTTTACCTTATGAAGATTGTTGTACGGTATTTACCCCGCCATCGCCTAAAACGCGGCCTAACGTTGACCGAGCCCGTGAATATGAAAAGCGGCTCGATATCGAAGGATTAATGCAACGTGCCCTTGATGGGATTGAAATTACCGAGATTCATCCTGGTGATGATTACTTAAACCAGAACGAAGATGTCTTTGCTGAATTACTTTAAAATAGGGCTTGACGAGATTTGATAATTTAGCTATGATACAACTTAATAAGCATTGACCGAAAGAGTAATAAAGCGGTACTTCATCAGCGAAATCCTGATAGTGCAAGGGGATTAGTTAAACTTTATGAAGGTAGTTCGGGAGCTGATATACTGAAATTAAAGTAGGGATATCCGGTTCATTACCGTTACTAGATGATAGAGTGGGAGATAGTAAATAACTATGTCCAATTTAGGTGGTACCGCGATTAATTCGTCCTATCGATTGTGATAGGGCGTTTTTTAGTTAATGCATGAATGATGATTAATTTTTGAAAGGAGTTTCTGTTATGACAGAAAAAGATATGTCTACCAAGTATGATCCGTCTACTGTTGAAAAGGGACGGTACCAATGGTGGATCGACCAAGGATTCTTTAAACCAAGTGGAGATAAAAAAGCTCACCCTTACTCAATTGTTATTCCGCCACCGAACGTTACTGGGAAGCTTCACTTAGGTCATGCTTGGGATACGACCTTACAAGATATGATTATTCGGCAAAAACGGATGCAAGGATATGATGTTTTGTGGGTTCCCGGAATGGATCACGCCGGAATTGCTACCCAAGCTAAAGTTGAAGCTCGTCTTCGTAAACAAGGTGTTTCTCGTTATGATCTTGGCCGGGAGAAATTTGTTCAACAAGTCTGGGACTGGAAAGATGAATACGCAGATATTATTCATCAACAGTGGGCAAAGATGGGAATTTCTGTTGATTACGACCGGGAACGTTTTACCCTTGACGAAGGATTAAATAAGGCTGTTCGGAAGGTTTTTGTTGATCTTTATAACAAGGGTTTGATTTACCGGGGAACTTACATTATTAACTGGGATCCACAAGCGCGGACTGCTTTATCTGATATTGAGGTTATCCATAAAGATGACAAGGGTGCCTTTTATCATGTTAAATATCCATTTACAGATGGAACAACATTTAACGGTAAAGACTATATTGAAATTGCAACAACCCGTCCTGAAACGATGTTTGGTGATGAAGCTGTTGCAGTTAACCCTAATGATGAGCGGTATAAGGAATTAGTTGGTAAAAAAGTAATGGTACCGCTTGTGAACCGTGAAATTGAAATTATTGCCGATGAATATGTAACCCCTGAATTTGGTACCGGGATGGTAAAGATCACTCCAGCCCATGATCCGAACGACTTTAAGGTTGGAAAGCGGCACAATCTTCCAGAACTTAACACGATGAATGAAGACGCATCAATGAACGAAAATGCTGGCAAGTACGAAGGAATGGATCGTTTTGAAGCTCGGGAAGCAATTGTTAAGGACCTTCAAGATCAAGGCTATATGCTAAAGATTGATCCGATTGTTCACTCGGTTGGGCATTCTGAACGGACTGGTGTTCAGGTCGAAGCGCGTCTTTCTACTCAGTGGTTTGTAAAGATGAAGCCATTAGCAGAAGCTGCTCTTAAGAATCAAGATACTGATGATCGTGTAAACTTTGTGCCAGAACGTTTTGAACATACTTTTACTCAATGGATGGAAAATATTCATGATTGGGTTATTTCCCGGCAACTTTGGTGGGGACACCGGATTCCGGCTTGGTACAATAAGCAAACTGGCGAAGTATATGTGGGGATGGAAGCACCAAAAGATGCTGAAAATTGGGAACAAGATAAAGATGTTTTAGATACATGGTTCTCTAGCGCATTATGGCCATTTTCAACGATGGGCTGGCCAAATACCGACTCTGCTGACTTTAAGCGTTACTTCCCAACCAATACATTAGTTACTGGATATGACATTATTTTCTTCTGGGTTTCACGGATGATCTTCCAATCACTTGAATTTACCGGTCGCGCTCCGTTTAAGAACGTCTTACTTCATGGATTGATTCGGGATGAACAGGGTCGCAAGATGAGTAAATCACTGGGTAACGGAATTGACCCAATGGATGTTATTAAAAAATACGGTGTCGATGCCTTACGGTGGTTCTTAATTACTGGTTCGACTCCTGGTCAGGATATTCGCTTTAGTTACACTAAGATGGATGCTGCTTGGAATTTCATTAATAAGATTTGGAATGCAAGCCGTTATGTTATTATGAACCTTGGTGATATGCCTGCACCGGTTCTTCCAGATAAAAGTAAGTGGGATTTAGCAGACCGGTGGATTTTAAGCCGCTTGAATGCGACAGTTAAGCAAGTCAATGAACAGTTTGAAAAATTTGAATTTGGTGAAGCTGGCCGCGCCCTTTACAATTTCATCTGGAACGATTTCTGTGACTGGTATATCGAAATGACTAAGGAAAAGCTTAATAACGGATCTGATGAAGAAAAAGCCGATACTAAGAACATTCTTGGCTATGTCCTTGATCAAACTCTTAAGATGTTACATCCAATCATGCCATTCGTTACCGAAAAATTATGGCAGTCAATGCCTCATGATGGTAAGTCAATCATGGTTGCTAAATACCCAGTTGCCACTCCTGATCTTGACGATCCAGTGGCCACGGAACAAATGAGCAGTCTAATTGAATTAATTAAGGCAGTTCGGAATATTCGGAATGAAGCTAATGCGCCAATGTCTAAGCCAGTTGATATTTTAGTAAAAGTTGACAATGATCATTTAGCTCAAATGTTAAATGATAACCGTGACTACATTGAACGTTTCTGTCATCCTGAAAAACTCACAATTAGCAAAGAGGTAGAAGCACCAAAGCTTGCAATGAGTGGGATTTTAGCTGGCGCTGAGGCTTATATCCCAATGGCAGAATTAGTTGACCTTAATGAAGAACGTGCTCGGATGGAAAAAGAAATTGCTAAGCTTGAAAAAGAGGTAGAACGGTCAGAAAAGAAACTCGGTAATAAGAAGTTTGTTGATAATGCACCGGAAAAAGTGGTTGAAGAAGAACGCCAAAAAGCAACTGAATGGCAACAAAAATTAACAGCTGCTAAAGACCGCTTGGCTTCTCTGCAAAATGCTTAGTGTGAATTTATAACAAGATAATTGACATCTAAGATATCAAATGAAAAATATATCATATTTATTTTAAGAATTGGTTTGGTAAAGGCACTGATATAATTGGTTTCTTTGCTCATTACATGTGATTTTAGAGTGATAATGACCGATAAAGAAATAAAAGAAGCTAGAAAAAACTAGCTTCTTTTTTTATTTATATGAAGATTAAATCATATATCATTTAATTTTCTTTATCGATTGATAAGGAATAAAAAGCTGATAAGTAAGCGATTAAATTAACGAATATCCCACATATTTGTTATTTATTGATTGTAATTATTTATCACAAGTATTATGATTAAATATGTAGAAACGGGAAACGGTTTCAACTATTTTATTTTTCTGATGTACTTCGGAGGGAGGTATTTGTAATGACTATTCTTAGTCTGGCGCGTTTCCAATTTGCCATGACGACGGTTTATCACTTCTTCTTTGTTCCATTTTCTATTGGGACAGCATTCATCGTCGCCATTATGGAAAGCATGTATGTTTCTACTAAAGATGAAACATACAAAAAAATGGCAAAATACTGGGGAAATATTTTCCTATTAAGTTTTGCCGTTGGTGTTGTTACAGGTTTGATTCAGGAGTTCCAATTTGGGATGAACTGGTCTGACTACTCACGATTTATGGGTGATATTTTTGGTGCCCCGCTTGCCCTAGAAGCATTGCTATCATTCTTTATGGAATCTACATTTATTGGCTTGTGGGTGTTTACTTGGAAAAAGGTTAAGCCAGGGGTTCACCTCTTCTTTATCTGGATGACAAGTATTGGTTCGTTAACATCTGCTTTATGGATTTTAACTGCTAACTCCTTT
Organism: Lactobacillus sp. 0.1XD8-4; assembly: GCF_009663775.1. GTDB lineage: Bacteria > Bacillota > Bacilli > Lactobacillales > Lactobacillaceae > Limosilactobacillus > Limosilactobacillus walteri. The sequence goes on along the minus strand of NZ_RDBR01000011.1, from coordinate 31,316 downwards.
ATGCAACATCCAGTCGGCTATGAAGTAAAAGGTGGTCGTGCTGTTATGGTCAACTTTGGAGCTTTATTGAAGAACCCGCAATTATGGTATGAATACGGACATGTTATCCTTAACGCTATTATGATGGGCGGGATCATTATTGCCGGTTTAACTGCATTCCAATTGCTAAAGAAGAACAATAAGCTCACAGAGGCTAATAAGAAGTTTTACAAGAAGTCAATGCGAATTGGTTTGCTCTTTTCCTTAATCTTCTCTATCGGTGGAATTGCCCTTGGGGATGCCCAAATGCAGTACTTAATTAAGGAACAGCCAATGAAGTTTGCCGCTACTGAAGATGTATTTAACACTACTGGCAAACGTGCACCATGGACAGTTGTCGGAATTGCTGACATGAAGGACCATGAGGTAAAGTACAATGTTGATATTCCCGATGTTTTAAGTATTTTGTCATACCATAAAACAACGGGGGCTGTTACTGGGATGAACGAACTCAATGCGCAGTTTAAGAAGAAGTATGGAAAGGATATTGACTTCTATCCACCAGTAAACACTTTGTTCTACAGCTTTAGAATTATGTGTGGTATTGGTGCATGGATCTTCCTAGTTTCATTGGTTGGTTTAATTATGACCCGTGAAAAGAGTAAGAAACCACTCTCGCAACGGCGGTGGGCATTATGGTGCATTGCTATAACGACCTTCCTGCCATTTATCGGTAATACTGCTGGTTGGTTTGTTACTGAATTTGGTCGTGATCCTTGGACTGTCTACGGTTTGTTTACGATTGCGGAAAGTGTATCGCCAAATGTTTCGGTTGGCTCCTTGCTAACTTCAAACATCATTTACTTCGTCTTATTTACGACCTTAGCAATTACTTTAATTTGGTTAATTGTTCGTGAATTAAGAAAGGATCCTTCCGAAGCAGTTGAACCTAAATTTAAGAAGGTTCTTGATCCATTTGATAAGGAGGCGTTCTAAATGAGTTTTCTTCAATTACTATGGTTCATTTTGATTGGAGTGCTGTTTGCCGGCTTCTTCTTCCTTGATGGATTTGACTATGGAGTAGGAATGGCGGTTGAAACGCTTGCTCACGATGAAAGTGAACGTGATCAGGTGGTTCAAACAATTGGACCTGTATGGGATGCTAATGAAGTTTGGCTAATCACTGCTGGTGGTGCCATGTTTGCTTCATTCCCATATTGGTACGCTAGCTTATTTAGTGGTTACTACTTAATTTTATTAGCTATTTTAGCCGGACTTATTATTCGTGGTGTTTCATTTGAATTTCGGAGCAAGAGTCCAATGCCACAGAAACGTTTTTGGGACTGGGCATTAGCAATCGGAAGCGCAATTGTTCCATTCTTTTTGGGAATCATGTTTGTCAGCATGATTCATGGAATGCCAATTGATGCTAATGGTAATTTCCATGCTGGTTTCTTTGATTACTTTAACTGGATTTCGGTAGTTGGTGGAATTGCTTTATTGCTGTTAACATATCTTCATGGGATTAACTACATTGCATTAAAAACAACAGGTCCTGTTCAAGAACGTGCACGGAACTATGCAGAATTCCTATATTGGATTCTTTATGCTGGTGAAGTTGTCTTTGCATTGCTATTGATCTTTATGACCGACTTTATGAGTGTTCACCCAATTGGAACAATTATTATGCTTGTATTAATTGTTGGTTTCTCAGTTCTTGCTCACGTTGAAACCTTTGCTGGTCATGAACTAATTGCCTTTATTTCAAGCGGGTTGACTCTCGTATCTTTGGTAGTATTGATCTTTATCGGTCTTTTCCCACGGGTACTGATCAGTAGTATTAGTCCTAAGTATGATTTGCTTATTCAAAATGCATCATCAACGGAATACACTTTGGTAGTAATGACCATTGCTACATGTTGCTTATTGCCATTTGTTTTGGCATATACGATTTGGGCTTATTGGATTTTCCGTAAGCGGATCGCAATGCCAGCTATTCCGGAGGTTAAATAAATTTTATGATTGATCGACTACTCTTCAAAATAAAGGGGAGCAGACATATCATGATTAAGCTTGTGGGGCTTTATGTCCTACAAGCTTTTCTTATCCTTGGTCAAGGCTTGAGTTTGGCCGCCTTATTGACTGGCTTATGGCAGGGACATTCTTTGCCGAGCCAGCTTTACTGGTTAAGTGGATTTATTGTTTGCTACCTTTTTCGTCACGGATTAACAGAAGTAGGTAACACTTGGCTTGATCAATATTCGCGAACTGCTGCCCAAAATTTTCGGAAGCAGTTATTGAAAAAGGTGTTTGAATTGGGCCCGGCAATTGTTCAACGCGAGGGTACTGGTAATATGGTAACTTTGGCCCTTGATGGAATTAAAGAAGTTGAGAATTACATTCAGCTAATTTACAGCAAAGTTATTAGCATGATGATAATACCGCTAATTATTTTAATAGTTTGTTTTTGCCTTGACTGGATTTCTGGAGTAGTAATGCTACTTGTTTATCCTTTAATTGTCTTATTTATGATTATTTTAGGATATGCAGCAAAGGCTAAGGCAGATCGTCAATTTGCCGCTTTCCAAGTATTGTCTAATCACTTTATTGATTCTTTGCGGGGAATCGATACATTGAAGTACTTTGGCTTGAGTAAGAAGTATTCACGAAGTATCTATCGGTCGAGTGAACGCTTCCGAAAATCAACGATGAGCGTAATTAAGGTTGCAATGTTATCAACTTTTGCTTTGGACTTCTTTACAACATTGGCAATTGCCATTCTTGCCGTTTTCCTTGGTTTAAGGTTGATTAATGGACATTTACTACTATTTCCAGCATTAGCAATTTTAATTCTAGCGCCGGAATACTTTTTGCCGATTAGAAACTTTGCCAGTGATTACCACGCAACGTTGAATGGTAAAAATTCATTTCATGCGGTTCTGCGGATTATCAATATGCCATTGCCAAAACAGCCCAACATCAGCCTCCATCAGTGGCAAGCTAATGACCAGTTAGTGCTTAAAGATGTTAAATTTGCATATCCTGATGATGGTAGTGAATTAGCGGGCCTTGATTTAACGGTTAGCGGAAATCAAAAGATTGGCATAATTGGAATGAGTGGAGCTGGTAAAACAACCTTGATTAACCTATTAAGTGGATTTTTAGCTCCAACATCAGGACAGATTAATATTCAAAAACAGTCAGTGGATACCTTAAATATTAAAGACTGGCAAGAGCAAATCTTATATATTCCGCAAACACCATATATTTTTGCTGATACTCTAAGAAATAATATTGCTTTCTATACTCCAAATGTATCAGAGGAAAAAATTAAAGAGGCTGTTCATGTGGTAGGGTTAGATAATCTAGTGGCTGAACTGCCAAAGGGGCTTTCAACAATGATTGGGAATGGTCACCGGGCACTCAGTGGAGGACAGGCACAGCGGATTGCGCTGGCGCGTGCTTTTCTCGACCCCGCAAGAAAAGTGATGATTTTCGATGAACCGACAGCCCACTTAGATATCGAAACTGAGTTAGAACTAAAGCAACGGATGATTCCATTAATGAAAAACCGGCTGGTCTTCTTTGCCACCCATCGGCTTCACTGGATGAAACAAATGGATTATATTCTTGTTTTAAAAGACGGTAAATTACTTGAGCAGGGTACTTATCAGCAGCTGCTAGACCAACAAGGTTACTTTAATGAGTTAATGCAACAAACGCAGGGAAAGGAGGTTGCCCATGGGTAAGATACCATTATTAAAAGCGATGAAACATGATCGGTGGGTAAAGCCGTTTCTCAAACGTTATAAGTGGACGCTTGTTTTAGCTATTACTCTTGGAATTATTACTTTTATTTGTGCGAGTGGCTTGATGTTCACTGCTGGTTATTTGATTAGTAAATCGGCAACAATGCCGTTTAATATTTTATTAGTTTATGTTCCAATTGTACTGACTCGTGCTTTCGGGATTTTTCGCCCAGTAACAAATTATTTTGAGCGGTTAGCAAGTCATAACTGGGTCTTTAAGATGACGTCCGCTTTTCGAAAGAAACTTTATGATTCATTAGAGCAAGATGCCGTTTTCTTTAACAGTAAATATCGGATTGGTGATATTTTAGGACTTTTATCAGAAGATGTTGCTCACATTCAAAATTTATATTTACGGACAATTTTCCCCACTCTTGTTGCTTTTGGTTTATATGCGATAATCGTTATTGGTATGGGCGTTATATCGCCGCTGATGGGATTGTTAATGTTGATTTTATTCGGCTTAATAATTATTGCGATTCCTGTCTGGTCGGTATTAGTTAATGGTGCCCGCCAACAGTTGGAAAAACAATATACTAATACTCTTTACGCTGATTTAACTGATAATATTATGGGAATTACTGATTGGGTTTTTGCCGGGCGTAGTGCTGAATATTTAAGTTACCATGACCAAAGTGAACAGCATTTACTAGCGTCGCAAAAAGCAATGAAGCGGTTCGAACATTGGCGAGATTTTATTTTACAAGTAATGATTTTGTTAGTTGTAGTCAGCTTGATTTTATGGGGAGCAGCTCGTTTTGGCGGGCACTGGGGTGGAAGTGCCAACTGGATTGCCGCTTTTGTTCTCTGCGTTTTCCCGCTTGATGAAGTATTATCTAGTCTACCAACAGCTGCCCAACAAACTAATGTCTATACCGATTCATTAAATCGGTTGAATAAATTACCTCAACCACAATTAACTGTTGCTAAAGATATTAACATTACTGCTCCTTATAATTTAAAAGTTAAAGATCTGAAATATCGCTATCCGCAGACTGAACAAATGGTGTTGCGGGGGATTAATCTTAATATTAAGCCTGGTGAAAAATTAGCGATTCTTGGTCGTAGCGGTGCAGGGAAGAGTACATTGGCAAGTCTGATTCGTGGTGACCGAAAGCCAACGGCCGGTTCAGTTACATTAAATGGAATACCAACGGATGAATTTGGTGACCAGATTTCGGATTATATTGGCATCGTTCACCAGTCCCCGTATCTTTTTAATACAACGATTTTAAATAATATTCGTTTGGGTAACGAAAATGCTAGTGAAGAGCAGGTATGGGAAGTGCTGAAACGTGTTGGATTGGCATCAATGGTTCAGCGCTTACCTAAGGGCCTCCACACGATGGTCGATGAGGCTGGGTTACGGTTTTCGGGCGGTGAACGTCATCGTTTGTCGCTTGCGCGGATTTTATTAAAGGATGCACCAATTATTCTTTTGGATGAACCAACTGTTGGGTTAGACCCCCTAACTGAAGAGCAGGTTATTGAGACCTTTATGGAGCAGTTGAAGGGCAAAACCTTGATTTGGATAACCCACCATTTACAAGGTATTGAAATGATGGATCAAGTTGTCTTTATTGAAAACGGAACAATTGCAATGCAAGGAAGCCCCGTTGATTTACAAAAAACGAATCAACATTATCGAATGCTTAAACTGGCCGATGAGGGTAATTAACTTTTTTAAGTTCAAAAATACGTTTATAATATTAATATAGAACACATAATGAAGGGATGAGTAACGATGAAAGAGATTGTTGTACTTGGCGCTGGCTATGCTGGCTTAAAAACTGTCGTCTTACTACAAAAAAAGTTGAAGGACAGTGTTCACATTACTCTAGTTGATCAAAACGACTATCACTATGAAACTACTGATTTACATGAAGCTGCTGCGGGGACGCAAAGTGTTTCCAAGATTTCTTATCATATTAGAGATGTGGTAAAACCGCGGATTACAACATTTATTCAAGCAAAAGTAGTTAAGATTGATCCTGACAACAAGGCGGTTAAATTAGCAGGACATGATGAATTGCTTCATTACGATTATTGTGTAGTAGGTCTTGGATTTGTTTCAGAAACGTTTGGTGTTCCTGGAGCAGAAGAGAATGCTTTCCCAATGACGAATCTAAAACAAGCTTCTGCAATCTATGACCATATTATTAGCAAGATGCGTGATTATCGGAAGACACAAAATCCAGATGATTTGCATATTATTATTTGTGGTGGTGGATTTACTGGAATTGAATTGGCTGGAGCACTAGTTGAGGCACGGCCAAGTTATGCTAAACTTGCTGGTGTTTCACCCGCTAAAATTAAAATAACACTAGTGGAAGCGGCTACCCGTCTTTTGCCAATGTTTAATGAAAAGCTTGCTGACTATGGGGTCGAGCTTATTAAAGAATCAAATGTTCAATTATTAGACGGGTCACGGATCTCTAAAATCGATCCAGGTACGGTTTATTATCGGCACGCTGATGAAAGCCAAGAACAATCAATGAATGCAGGGACAATTATCTGGACAACTGGTGTGAGTGGTAGTCCATTAATGAAAGAAAGCGGCTTTGATGAAAAACGGGGTCGTGTAATGGTAACACCACACTTAACGGATCCTAAACATGATGATGTTTACATTTTAGGAGATGTAGCTGCAGTAATGCCACCTGATGGCAAGCGTCCGTACCCGACAACGGCGCAAATTGCCCTAGCAATGGCCGATTATGCTGCTGACGACATCGCTACTAGGATTAAGACTGGCGAGCATGAAGAAAAACCATTTGTTTATAAGTCGTTAGGAACTGTAGCATCATATGGGAATACTAAAGCTTATGGTAATGCGCTAGGTCACGAACTTCGTGGCTATCCGGCATCAGTTATGAAAAAACTTATTGCGGACCGTTCATTAATGGAAACTGGCGGTATCAAAGAACTACTAGCAAAAGGCCGGTTCGACCTTTACCATTAAAATTTAAAAGCACGGGGCTGAGAAAGCATGACTTTCTTGGTCCTTTTTTGTGTTGTGTTTGTACTATGTAAGGCTTATTTTTACTTGTCGGTAGTTTGGGTCTTATGGTTAGATAGGTAGTGGGTGATGAAAATGATAAAAACTTATGAAGAAGCGTTATCTTTTATTCATGGGCGGACAAAATTTAAGAAGTTACCGACCTTGAACCGCATGAAAAGATTTTTAAAAGAACTTGGTGATCCGCAAGCAGGATTAAACTATGTCCATATAACAGGAACAAATGGAAAAGGATCAGTTGTAGCCATGATGCGCTCTGTCTTGCTAGAACAAGGCCTCACAGTTGGAAGTTTTACCTCCCCGTTTATTACCCGCTTTAATGAACGGATTGGGTATAATGGCGTTCAGATTAGTGATGATGACCTGTTACGATTAGTACAACGAATTGAACCGGTTGTCAAAAAATTAGATTGTGAGCTACCAACAGGCGGGCCGACTGAGTTTGAAATCGATGCGGCATTAATGTTTTGCTACATGGCTGAAAAGAAACCTGATGTTGTACTATTGGAAGTTGGTATTGGGGGGCTTTACGATTCTACAAATGTAATTACACCGATTGTTAGTGTAATTACAACAGTAGGGTGGGATCACATGAAATATCTTGGCGATACATTAACAAAAATTGCAACGCAAAAAGCTGGAATAATAAAAGAGCAGGTTCCAGTTGTGATTGGTGATTTACCGCAAGAGGCAAGAGAAACAATTATTAATGATGCTAAGCGTAAGCAGGCGCCTATATGCGAACTAGGAAATGAATTTTTTGTTCAAAAAATTCATCGTCACCAATTTTTGGCCAAAATAAAATATCAGAGTCCCCAAATACATTGTTTAGAGGCTAAGCTGGGTTTAGGCGGGGATTACCAAGTTGAAAATGCTGCAGTTGCGATTGCGGCTGTTGAAACTTTTATGAAACAACAAGAACTTACTCTTGATCGTCATGCATTAATTAAAGGACTTAAGGAGACCACATGGCCGGGACGACTTGAAGAGGTTAACGAAGTGCCGTTAGTATTACTTGATGGTGCTCATAATTTGCCAGGAATTCAAGCACTGGTTAAAACAATTAAAGAGGATTTTGCTGAAAGAGAAGTTTATATTCTTGTTGCTATTTTAGCTGATAAACAATACGATTTAATGCTCGGTGAACTTGCAAGCCTAGGAAACGTTCATTTAGTAGTAACACACTTTGCTGGGCCAGGGCCAAAGCGGCCAAGTGCAGATCTTAAAGAAGCAATCAGCGATATTCCAACCAAATATCCCGTTCAAGTTGCAGATGAATGGCAGCTTGGAATTAGTGAAATTGCGCGTCAAATGAATGCAGAAGATGTAATGATTATTACAGGCTCACTCTACTTTATTTCAGATGTTCGTAAATTATTTACAAAATAAAAAGTGCAAAATCAAAAATTTTTCGTATTTAAATATATAGAGGGTTAAAAAGGAGAATGTTTATTTATGGAAAATGAAATGATTAATCACTATGTAAAGTTAGTATTTGACGCATTTCCTGAGAGCACGGGTACTAAAAAGCAAGAATTATGCCAGCGATTTTTGCGCAAATGTCCTACTCCGTTAGCGATCAAACGATTATCACGAGCGGAAAAAGAAGAGCTGCTAGATTGGGCGCCAGAAATGGTTAACTTTTTTACAGCGCTTGAGTTAGGACAGTTAGTAGCAAAAAGCCATGAAAAGATTGTAGGTCATGCTTATTCTAGTGTAGAACTTGGCCGCAGCATGGTTGCACGATTCCAAGGAGAAGAGCAGGAAAATATTTGCATTGCATGTACCGATATTCATAATGAAATTATTGACTGGAAAGTATTATTTATCGGTGGCGGATGTGAATGTGTGACATATCCTGATAAGATTTTTCAGTATGCTCTTCAATGTTCCGCGCATGGGATTGTGATGATTCATAACCATCCAACTGGTGATATTCGGCCATCTAATCAAGATGACTCTTTCACTCGTCGTCTGGAACGTGGCTGCGAAATTATAGGAATTCACCTCCTTGATTTTATGATTGTTGGGCGGGACTCCTATTATAGTTGGCGTGAAGATAAGTCACTTTTTAAAAAGTAAAGAAATTTTTAATTTCTGCGTGAGATAGCGTCTCTTTATCAGTATTAATGTATATTAATGTTCGTATGTACCGAGAGGCTATGGTATAATATGCACGATATTAATTTGATTTTAAAGATGAAGGGAAGAAGCAGATTGCTAGGAATCGGAACAAAAAATCTTGGCATTGACCTTGGTACCGCAAATACAATTGTCTACCTTGAAGGAAAAGGAATTGTATTGCGTGAACCATCAGTTGTTGCCCGTAATGCTAAGACCAACGAAGTAATTTCCGTTGGCAGTGATGCCCGTGATATGATTGGGCGAACACCAGAAAGTATTGTTGCCATCCGGCCAATGAAGGATGGTGTCATTGCGGATTACGACACGACTGTTGCAATGATGAAGTATTATATTGATAAAACGTTAGGAAATAATGGAAAACCATATGTGATGGTATGTGTACCAAGCGGTATTACAGAAGTTGAAAAACGTGCAGTTATCGATGCGACTCGTGTAGCTGGTGCTCGTGATGCCTACGTGATTGAGGAGCCATTTGCTGCGGCGATTGGAGCTGGCTTACCAGTAATGGATCCTACTGGAAGCATGGTTGTTGATATTGGTGGTGGTACTACTGATGTTGCTACTATTTCTTTAGGCGGTATTGTATCGAGCCGCTCTATTCGAATGGCTGGCGATAAAATGAATGATGCAATTGTTCAGTATGTTCGTCAGCATATGAATTTATTGATTGGGGAACGAACCGCCGAAAAGCTTAAGTGGGATATTGGCTCTGCATCAGTTGAGGCAGCAGAAGAAATGGGAACAACCCAGGTACGTGGTCGTGACCTTGTTACCGGCTTACCAAAGACAATGCAGGTATCGGCAAAGGACGTATCGACGGCTTTACAAGATGTTGTTGATAGTATTATTACTGCAATTAAAGGTACATTAGAAGAAACATCCCCTGAAATTGCTGCCGATGTTATCGACCATGGGATTGTCCTAACTGGTGGAGGAGCATTATTGAAGCATTTACCAGATGTAATTGCTGATGCTACCAAAGTACCAGTCTTTATTGCCAATGATCCACTAGATTGTGTTGCTATTGGTACTGGTGAGTCATTAAAGAGTATTGATGTAATGAAGAAAAAATAACCATGATTCTCTAGCATTAAGAGGTCATAAGTAAATCATCATTGGTACTAACTAATGGTTAACGGGGCTCATCGCCAGGCAAGATTGTTTGGCAAGCCCCGTCTTAATTACCTTGTGTATGCATTGGAGGGACATAATGCAGAAATTTTTTTCCAATCGCCGATTAGTTATTGCTGTGGTAATTCTAGTTATTTGCTTTGGATTAATGGCAGGCTCTGTCTCTTTACGGAATAGACGAAATACACCACCAATTATCCAACAATTTGGGAATGATATTGTTGGGTTTGTTGATAGTGCAGTTGCCCTCCCCGTAAATTGGGCACAGACGAGTGTTAGTTCAGTGAACGGTTTAATGAATACTTATTCTGAGAACCGTGAGTTAAAACAACAGGTGACAGAATTAGCACAAACTAAGGTCCGCGATCAGACTTTGGCACATGAAAACAAGCAATTAAAACAACAGTTAAAATTAAATAATTCGATGACTGACTATAATACGGTCACTGCTGCAGTTTTGATGCGTACGCCATCATCTTGGCAGCGACAGTTAGTGATTAATAAGGGACAATCTAGTGGCATTAAGAAAAATATGCCCGTGATGAGTGGCAGTGGTTTGATTGGTCGAATTACCGAAGTTAATAAGACTAATAGTAAGGTTGAATTACTAAGTGATACTAGTGAATCTTCAAATCGTTTTGCCATTACTGTAGATGGTCAAAATGGTAAGGTTGTTAATGGTATTATTACTGGCTATGATGAAGCAAATAACGAACTTGAAATGGGTCAAGTAACTTCAAAAGCGAAGATAAAAAAGGGAACAAAAGTAGTCACAAGCGGAATGGGTGGCATTACTCCTAAAGGGCTTTACGTTGGTCGGGTATCTCGCGTCGGTAAAGATGATTATGGCCTTGCTCAGAAGATTTATATTACTCCGGCAACTGATTTTAATGATATTAATATTGTTACAGTTGCTGAAGCCGCCTCACAGGAGTGATAAGTATGTACCGATTATCACGATTAAAATATATATTCCCAATAGGGCTGTTTGTTTGTTTGTTTTTGGATGGCGCCTTGAGCCATGTGTGGGCGCCGCTGTTTTTTAGCTACCCATATTCAATGGTTAGTGAACTTGTTTTATTGTGGCTAGTATTATCCTACTTTTTTCAAGATGATATTGAAATACCGCTAATTCCATTTGCTATTGCAGCAGGAGCAGTATACGATTTATATTTTTCTGGTATTTTAGGATTATATATATTTTTATACCCGCTCGTAGTTGCGATGACAAAATTTTTATCGCACTATTTTAGTTCATCATTCCTATCGATGATTATGATTTATTTTGTCGATCTTGTAGTATTTGAAACCCTTAATTATTGGGCTTATTACCTTATTGATATTACTAATGTTGGCTTTGGTGATTATCTTGTTTATACGTTAGCACCAACGTTAGCCTTAAACCTAATTTATTTTGTTGTGCTTTTTTGGCCAATTAGAGCACTATATCGATGGTCGATAGATGATAACCAAATTTAAAATAATGCTTGACATGAATGGTATTACAGTATAAGATATTTACAACATCATAAATGACAGTGAACAGACTAGTAGAATTTTAAGTATAGCAAAGAGAGTCTTGGTTGGTGGAAGTAGACCTATACTAAAGTTTGAATCACATCTGTGAGTTGGTCTTCTGAAGTCCACAGTAGGAAGACTCGGGGAAGCCCGTTACAGCACGGAGTTTATTTAATGAACTCACTAAGGCTATTTTTCGTGAGAAGGTAGCATTATGAGGTGGAACCGCGGAAACGCCCTCGTAGCCATTTGGCTCGAGGGCGTTTTTGATTTCAAACTTTTAAGTAGACTTGATGAGGCAGACATTGTGAGATGTTTGTAAACGTGAGGTGGAACCACGACTTATTCGTCCTCTAGGAATTAATTCCTAGAGGATTTTTTTAACTGTTATTTAACAAAGCAATTATTTAAGGAGGCAATGATAAATGTCAATGCAATACATAAGTGAAATTTTACCTTCATTATTTCAAGGAGCGCTGCTTACTCTTCAAATTTTCTTCTGGACACTTGTTGGCTCACTTCCACTAGGGATTTTAGTTAGCTTAGGATTAACTTCTAAAATTAAGCCGCTTAAGTGGATTTTAGAAATTTATGTTTGGTTAATGCGTGGAACCCCGCTACTTTTACAGTTAATTTTTGTTTTTTACGGTTTACCAATCATCGGCATCGTATTTGAACGTTATGATGCGGCTCTTGTTGCATTCATTCTTAATTATGCTGCCTACTTTGCTGAAATATTTCGTGGTGGTTTTCAATCAGTGGATCAAGGACAATTTGAAGCAGCTCGTGTCTTACGGTTAAGTTACTGGCAAACACTTCGTAAAATAATTATTCCGCAAGTAATTAAAATCGTTATTCCATCGATCGGAAATGAAGTTATTAACTTAGTAAAGGATTCATCGTTGGTATATGTTATTGGTCTTGGCGACTTACTACGGGCTGGAAATGTTGCAACTTCACGAGACGTCACCTTGGTTCCGTTAATGCTTGTTGGTTTGATTTATCTTATCTTAGTTGGGATTTGCACCTTGATCTTGCGGCAAGTTGAGAAATGTTACGCATACTTTAAGTAAGGGAGGAATGACAAATGTTAGAAGTTCGAAATTTAAAAAAGAGTTTTGGTAACCGGCAAATTTTGGATGGTGTTAATTTAACAGTTAAAGATGGTGAAATACTTTGCATTGTTGGGCCTTCCGGTGCTGGTAAAACGACCCTTCTTCGTTGTATAACAGGATTGGAGACGCCTGATAGTGGCGAATTCTTCATTGATGGGCGTCAATTTGACCCGCAAGGAACTGATGCAGCTGACCGTGTAATCGGGGTAGTATTTCAAGACTATAAACTTTTTCCTAATCTTTCAGTAATGGAAAATATTACTCTGGCACCGATCATGGTATTAAAGAAAGATAAGCAAGAGGCAATTGCAGAAGCACAAAAATTACTTGAAGAATTAGGATTAAATACTAAGGGAAACTTGTATCCATATCAACTCTCTGGGGGTCAAAAGCAACGGGTTGCGATTGCCCGTGCATTAGCAATGAAACCTAAAATTCTTTGCTACGATGAACCAACGTCAGCATTAGACCCTAATTTACGAAAAGATGTCGCAAATATTATTTTAGGGTTAAAAAAAGATGGAATGACCCAATTAATTGTTACTCACGATTTAGACTTTGCTCAAGATATTGCTGATGATATCTTAAAGGTTCAGCCAATAGACCAACGGCAAGGTGAATAGTAAGGGAGGAAGCAGAAATGAAAAAAATAAAAGCAATTTGGCTGCTTCTTCTATTACTGGTTCCCGCAATTCTGCTTAGTGGCTGTGAAAGTGTTACCGAGCGCGCGGACACCCAGGATACTTGGAATAGGATTGAAAAACGAAAACGTGTAATTGTAGGACTAGATGATAGCTTTGTTCCCATGGGGTTTCGTCAAAAAAATGGGAAGTTAGTAGGTTATGATGTTGATCTCGCACGGGCTGTTTTTAAGCAGTATGGAATAAAAGTTGATTTTCAACCGATTGATTGGTCGATGAAAGAAACAGAGTTAAAGAATGGAACAATTGACTTGTTATGGAATGGTTATTCTGTTAATCCAAGTCGTGCAAAAAAGGTTGCTTTTAGTCGTTACTATTTAGAGAATCGACAAATTCTTGTAACAAAGAAGAAAAGCGACATAAGGAATTTAAATGATATGAAAGGAAAGGTATTAGGGGTCCAAAATGGTTCAACAGGGGTAACAGTATTAGATGAGAAGCCCAAACTTTTAAAAGATAAGATAAAGAATCATACTCCAGTCTTATATGACACCTTTCCTAATGCATTTATTGATTTAAATGCTAACCGTATCCAAGGAATACTTATGGATGAAGTGTATGCGAACTACTACATTAAGCACCAGCCAAATAGTAATTCCTATCGAACCTACATTAGTAAAGAATTACCAGTAGAACACTATGCGGTAGGGATGAGGGAAGGCGATAAGACCCTGAAAAGAAAGATTAATAATGGGCTTGGCAATCTTCAAAAAAATGGTGAATTACGAAAGCTTAATGAAAAGTGGTTCGGTCAAGACAGTAATTATCTCGGACCAGATAACAATTAGTAAATATTTAGCGGCCTAGTGTATTGTTACAGTCAATGCTTGGTCGCTATTATCTTTTAAACAAAATGAAATAGCATTACTTACTAAATTAATTGACAAAAATATAACGAATTTTCGTAATCGGTTTGTAATTTGTTCATATTTAACGTATCATTATTCAGTATGATAATGCGAACGAAAATGGGGTGCAGTTCATAAATAAACACTTGCTGCACTTTATATTGAAGGGAGAAAGAGAACGTGGATTTTAATCTTGCCCGTGGCGTGGATTTGCACATGATACCCACAAAACAATTTAAGATGAATCACGTCTTAATAGATTTTGCGACTCCGCAAACACCAACAAATGCTACCGCACGAAATTTATTGGCAAACCTATTAGAGACTAGTACGCATCGCTATCCAACCCAGACAGCCCTAGCGCGTCAGTTAGCTTCCTTGTATGGGGCATATGTTAACTTATACGTTAATCGTCTAGGAAAAATGCATACGGTGCGATTACGTGCAAGTTTCGTTAACAATCGCTTTGTTAGCGAAGATTTATTTAAAAAGATAAGCGAATTAATAAACGAGATACTGTTTCATCCATTGATTGATGATGGTGAATTTGACGGTCCTACTTTTCGAATTCAGTCTAATAACTTAAAAAGTGCGATTAAGTCATTGTACGATGATAAGCAGTTCTTAGCTAATCAGCGTTTGATGAGCTTATACTACCGCGATGATTCAGTGATGCAGGTACCGAGTTTTGGACAGATTAATGATCTTGATAGTTTAACAGCTAAAAGTCTTGTATCGACATATCAATCAATGATTAGTCAAGATAAAGTAGATATTTTTGTGTTAGGTGATATCGACCTTCAATTAGTACAAGATGTTTTTGCGCAGTTGCCATTTAAGGATCGATTAGTCAACAGTGACTCCCCATTGTATCATCAGTTAGCCTATGACCAAGTTCAGCGAAAGACGGAGTACCAACAAGTTAGTCAAGCTAAACTAAATTTGGCATATTCATTACCAATCTATTACCATGACCAAGATTATTATGCGGCTTTAGTATTTAATGGCCTTTTTGGAGGAACACCTTACTCAAAGTTATTTACCAATGTTCGAGAAAAAGCTAGCTTAGCTTACTATGCAGCTAGTCGCATGTTACCATTCAATGGCGTTGTAAGCGTTCAAACTGGTGTCCAAGCTAGCGATCAAGAAAAAGTACAAGAACTGATTCAGCAACAATTAATAGAAATTCAACAAGGGAATTTCTCAACAGAAACCTTAAAAGAAGTTCAGGATAGTTTGATTAACCAATATCGTGCTGGGCATGATTTAGCAAGCAATGTGTTAGAGCAACAATTAGTAGCAAAATTAGTTAATGAATCAAATAATGATTTTATCGCAGAAATAAGAAAAGTTACTTCTGCAGATGTATCTCGTGTTGCGAAGCTAATGAAACTTCAAGCAGTTTATTTATTAAGTGGTGAGAAATAATTACATGGATAAACAAGTTTATCAAAAATTTAACCAGTCCATTTATCGTGAGAAATTGGCAAACGGTTTAAAGGTTCAATTATTACCGATGGAAGGCTATCATAAGACATATGCAATTATGACGGCTGACTTTGGGTCGATTGATAATCACTTTATTCCCTACCAACAAAAAGATGCAATTACAGTTCCTGATGGGGTAGCCCATTTTCTGGAGCATAAAATGTTTGAAAAGGAAGATCATGATGCCTTTGATCTTTTCGGAAAACTCGGGGCAGATTCTAACGCTTTTACCAGTTTTACCCAGACGAGTTACTTGTTTTCTACAACAAGTAACCTTCGCGAAAATTTAGATGTATTGCTAGATTTTGTTCAAGATCCGTATTTTACAGCGAAAACTGTGAAAAAGGAGCAAGGAATTATTGGACAAGAAATTCAAATGTATGAGGATGATCCAAGCTGGCGGTTATATTTAGGAATTTTGGGGAATTTATATCCAAAAGATCCAATGCGGATTGATATTGCAGGTACTGTTGAATCAATTAGTCATATTACTCCTGAGATTTTAATGGATACTTATAAGACCTTTTACCAGCCTGCGAATATGAATTTGTTTTTGGTTGGTCGGTTAGACCCAGATGAAACGATGATGTGGATAAAACAAAATCAGCAACAAAAAGTTTTTGCGCCTGCTGAGAAGCCACAACGGTTGTTTAAGCTAAATGACCCAACTGCCCATGATGTAATTCCTTTTAGGTCGCTGACGATGGATATTGTTCGTCCTAAAGTAATGGTGGGATTACGAGGAACAAAGCAGTTCAGTGATGGTAAAGAACGTTTGCATTACAAGTTAGCAGTTGATTTATTATTAGATGTATTATTTGACGATACCTCAGATAATTACCTTCGTTTATATAATAACGAAACGCTCGATGATACTTTTAGCTACAACTTTGAAATGCAACGTGGATTTCACTTTGCGTACTTTAGTTCTGATACTAATCAAATGGAACGTTTTGCCGATGAAGTGATTGAGATTTTAGAAAGCGCTGATCAACAAATTGAGGCAGCACGGACTAGGTTTGAAGGAATAAAAAATGCTGAATTAGGACGGTTAATAGGGTTATTAGATTCACCAGAATCCATTGCAAATCGATATGCCGGAGACCTTTTTGCTGGTGCTAATTTAATGGATGAAATCCAGATGCTTGAGACGGTTACTATCGAAGACCTCTATCAAGTTGCTCAGGAATTTATTACTCCTCAAGGCATCTCAGTATATCAAGTAGTCCCACAACATCAGTAAACTTAACTTTTCTGATAAGATTATAAATTTATTAGCTAATTTATAGAAGCGAGCATGATATAATATCCAAGAGTAAGGAAAAGAAGAATAAAAATGGAGATAGAACAATGAGCGAGAACGAGAACGATCAAAAAAAAATTGAAATTGGTAAAATTTTGCGAAAAGCACGTGAAGAAAAAGGATATACCCTTGATGACCTTCAACAGGTAACAAAAATTCAAAAACGATATTTGATTGCCATTGAAGATGAAAATTTTGATGAATTACCAGGGGACTTTTATGTCCGTGCATTTATTAAACAATATGCTAATATGGTTGGCTTAGATGGTAATGAATTATTGCAAAAATATGATGATCAATTACCACAAACTAAGACTGAAGAATATTCTGATCACTTAGCACAGGCAGTGGAAACACGTGCAAGCCAACGAAAAACAGTTAGCGGTAGTGTTGATAAAGTTCGCAACTATATGCCAACAATTATTATCGCGTGTGTAATTGTGCTAGTTTTAGCGGCTATTTGGCTTACAGCAATCGCCCGTAACCATCGTGATTCTTCTACGCGAATTGATAATAGCTCGGTTTCTGTTTCTGGGGAAAGTCGTAAAAAAGTTTCGACATCTTCAAAAAAGGCAAGTACTAAGCAAAGCAAGTCTAAGGCTATCAAGCTTCAACAAGCACCAAATCGTAACGATACTAATGTTACCTATACTGCAGACCAATTGAATGCAGATACAAGTTTACATATTGAGACCAGTGACCGCTCATGGATGCAGGTACGGGCAAACAATAACACCTTGTTGAACAGAACGCTTAATAACAATGAAAAGACTGATTTAAAGATTGGTCGTGATACAACATCATTAGTGATTACAGTTGGTAATGCACGAGCAACCAAAATGAAGATTGGTAATCAAGACATTGACTTTACTGATAATGGACGTTACCAAAACACACGAAATGTAACAATTAACTTTGGTAAAAACCAATCGAGTAGCAGTGCCTCAAGTCAATCTTCAAGTGCGCCTAATAACCAATCCTCATCACAAGTTAATCAATCAAACAATGCTACGCGGCCCTCAAATGCTAATAATACTAGCCGTCCAAACAGCCAACCGGCTCGTTAACTTGCATTGTTAAAGGAGTTGTAGATTTTGAATTTACCTAATAAATTAACTGTTGTTCGTTTGATTATTATCCCTTTCTTCTTATTATTGATGGTATTGCCGTTGCAGGGATGGGGAGCCGTAAGCTTTTTGGGTGCGACAATCCCGGTTGCGCAATTGATTGCAGCCATTCTGTTCATCGCAGCTACAATTACTGATAACCTTGATGGCCGAATTGCACGACGCGACCATTTGGTAACTAATTTCGGCAAATTTACCGACCCGTTAGCAGATAAGCTATTAGTAATGACGGCTTTTATTGTCTTAACTGGTAATGGTGTTGTGCCATCATGGGTGACAGCGATTATTATTTGGCGTGAACTATCGGTTACTGGACTCCGCCTTTTGCTGGTTGAACAAAATGGTGTTGTTCTTGCTGCTAAAATGCCTGGTAAGATAAAAACAACCACTCAATTTATTGCGATTATTTTCTTGCTATTAAACAATGTTATTTTCGCAATGTGGAATATTCCGTTTGGACAAATTATGTTGTATATTTGCCTATTCTTTACAATTTACTCTGGTGTGGATTACTTTATTCAGGGCCGTAGTGTTTTTTCTGACGGATTTAAATAATTTAAGAACTTGTAGTTTAATTAGAATTTGACTACAAGTTTTTTTATTTTAGTGAAAATCGTTATAATTTACGTATATATATTAATAGGGGTGAAATTTGATGGATGCAGAAATCATTTCAGTCGGAAACGAGCTGGTTTTAGGGCAAATTACTAATACTAATGCTGCTTATTTAGCCGATAAGCTTACTCAGTTAGATCTTACGGCCACGTATCAAACAACAGTTGATGATGATTGTAGCCGGTTAGAGCGGGTAATTAATCATGCCTTGACCAGGTCACAGCTAGTATTTATCTGTGGTGGATTAGGTCCGACTACTGATGATATTACAATGCCTACTGTCGCAAGAACAATGGGAACCGGCCTTCAGACAGACCAGCAACACTGGAGATGGATTCAGGAAAAGTTTAAACAACGCCAAATTGCCATGGAACCTGAAAATATTCGCCAAGCACAATACCTTGCAGGAGGTGAACCATTAGCAAATCCCGTCGGTCTAGCATTAGGATGTTGGTATGAAACAAATGGTAAAGTAATCGCCGTTTTACCAGGGCCGCCAGCAGAATTTAAGGCGATGGTCGATAAGAGTTTACTACCAAAGCTTCAAAGTCATTATCAAACTGGAAAACAAATAGTTAGCAGAACATTAAACTTTTTAGGGCGTCCAGAATCACAATTAATGGATGAGATTGAAGCAGCGACTGCAAATGTTAAATCAGTTGTGATCACATCATATGTCCAACCGACTGCCATTCAGGTTCGCCTGACTGTTCATGACCTTCCAGCTGAAGTAGCACAACAGAGAATTGACCAAGCTCAGGCAGCAATTCTACAAGTTGAAGAACCGTACTTTTTCGGTCTTGGGGATGATCTTTCACTCGCAAAAGTAGTTGTTGAGTTGTTACGGGAACGACAATTAAAATTGACGGCAGCAGAGAGTCTGACGGGGGGAATGTTCCAAAGTACAATCTGTTCGGTTCCGGGAGCTTCGAATGTTTTTAATGGTGGTTTTGTTACATATGCAGCAAGTGTTAAAGAAAATCTTTTAGATATTCCTGCTACACTGATAAATCAATATGGGGTGGTAAGTTCAGAAACGGCAGCTGCCATGAGTGAAGGGTGTCGGAAAAAACTTAATGCTGATATTGGCATCGGCTTTACAGGAGTGGCAGGTCCTGATTCCTTAGAAGGACAACCTGCAGGGACGGTTTGGATTGGTTTAGCGATTAAAGGGCGTCCAACTATCACCCGCCAACTTCATCTTGCACCATATATCGGTCGGCAGGCAATTCGGATATTAAGCGTTCAATATGGTTTACAGATGATTTATCATGAATTAAAAATTTAAAACGAACTTTTGTTCAGTTTTTTCTTGTTTTTTTTGTTAAAACTGTTATTATTAGTTATCGGATATTCCGTAAAAAAGGAGGAATTTGATTTGGCTGACCAACGAAAAGCAGCATTAGACGTTGCAATCAGAAAGATCGAAAAGAACTTTGGAAAAGGTTCTATTATGCGAATGGGTGATGCTACGGATATGAAGATTGCTTCTATCTCTAGTGGCTCCTTAGCAATCGACAAGGCCCTTGGCATTGGTGGATACCCGCGTGGACGAATTGTAGAAATTTATGGTCCTGAAAGTTCTGGTAAGACAACAGTTGCCTTGCATGCTGTTGCCGAGGTGCAACGTCAGGGAGGAACAGCTGCTTATATTGATGCTGAAAATGCCTTAGACCCACAGTATGCAGAAGCATTAGGAGTTAACATTGATGACTTGCTTCTTTCACAACCTGATAGTGGTGAGGAAGGACTAGAGATTGCTGATGCTTTGATTTCTAGCGGAGCTGTTGATCTGGTAATTGTTGATTCAGTTGCGGCATTAGTTCCTCGTGCAGAAATTGATGGCGATATGGGTGATGCTCATGTTGGATTGCAAGCCCGTTTGATGTCCCAAGCTCTTCGTAAATTATCTGGTGAGATTAATAAAACTAAGACAATTGCTATTTTTATTAACCAAATTCGTGAAAAAGTAGGGGTAATGTTTGGTAATCCTGAAACTACTACAGGTGGACGTGCTCTTAAATTTTACTCCACGATTCGGATGGAAATCCGCCGTGCTGAACAGATTAAAAATGGTACGGATGTGGTTGGAAATAAGGCTAAGGTAAAAATTGTAAAAAACAAGGTTGCTCCACCATTCAAACGTTGTGAAGTTGACATTATGTATGGTGAAGGAATTTCAAAGACTGGCGAATTATTAGATATGGCCGTTGAAAACGAACTGGTTGATAAGAGTGGGGCTTGGTACTCATATGGCAGCGAACGGATTGGCCAAGGACGTGAAAATGCAAAGAAATGGCTTCAAGAACATCCTGATAGTATGAACGAATTGATGGATAAGGTTCGGGTTGCTAACGGAATGGAACCATTAAATGCAAATGAAAAAACAGCTAATAAAGAAAGTAAAGAAGCTGGTGAAAGCAAGCAGGAAACAATTGAAGAGGCAAGCAAAAAATAATTATCTTTCAGCATGCAAGAGGAAATGGGTAGCTTCTTAAAGCTATCAAAATAAATCGGGTCCAAGTGTTCGGTATTTTCCGAATGGTTGGACCCATTTATATACCGAAATACTGTATTTTGGTAATAGTGGACCTTATTTGTGTCCTTGGATTAGCATTATTTTGAATTGGTAAATTCAATAGTTGACACCATAGTGTGGCAAGCTTAAAATTTAACTTGTGTGATGTTTTTTGCATGACACGGTAAAATTAATTTACTCATACCAACAACAAAATAGTTGAAGCGGAGGTGAAATAATGAACTTATTAATATTCGCCGCGCTTGCTATGGTTGTCGGAATTATTGTAGGCTATGTAATTCGTAAGGTTTCATATGAAAAGCAAGTTGCAGAGGCACATAATGATGCTAAAGGTATTATTTCTAAAGCAAAACAAGATGCAGCAACGGCGAAAAAAGAAGCTATCCTCGAAGCAAAAGAAGAAAGTCATCAATACCGGGAACGGGTTGAAGACGAATTAAAGCAACGGCGAAATGAGGTTCAACGACAAGAAGATCGCTTATTACAACGTGAAACTTCTTTAGATCATAAGGATAGCGCACTTGAAAAACGTGAAAATGCGGTTGGGGTTCGTGAACGAAAATTAGATCAAGAAAAAGAGCAGCTACAACAATCAAAAGAACAAGCGAAAGCGTTAATTAATCAACGAAAACAAGAAGTTGAAAAAGTTGCTCAGATGTCACAAGAAGACGCTAAACAGTTACTATTATCTGAAGTAAAAGAACAATTAAAGACTGAACGGGCAGTGATGATTCGCGACAGTGAACAAGAAGCTGAACTTACAGCAGAACGCAATGCTAAGAAATTGATTGTTGAAGCAATTCAGCGAAGTGCAGCTGATGTTGTTTCAGAGACAACAGTTTCAGTTGTAAACCTTCCTAATGATGATATGAAGGGGCGGATTATTGGTCGAGAAGGTCGAAATATTAGGACTTTAGAGACATTAACCGGGATTGATTTGATTATTGATGATACACCAGAAGCAGTAGTATTGAGTGGTTTTGATCCAGTTCGACGAGAAATTGCAAAGATTGCTCTTGAAAAGTTGATTCAAGATGGTCGTATTCATCCTGCTCGAATTGAAGAGGCAGTTGATAAGGCTCGCAAACAAATGGATACTCAATTACGCGAAACTGGTGAACAAGCGTTATTTGACTTGGGTATTCATTCAATGCACCCAGATCTTATTAAGACTGTTGGTCGGATGAAATATCGGACAAGTTATGGTCAAAATGTTTTGGATCACTCAATTGAAGTTGCTAAGTTAGCAGGAATTATGGCTGCTGAACTTGGTGAAGATGTTACATTGGCAAAACGAGCAGGATTGTTGCATGATATCGGTAAAGCGATTGATCATGAAGTGGATGGTTCGCACGTTGAGCTTGGTGTTGAATTAACACGGAAGTATAAGGAAAATAAAGTAGTCATTAACACGATTGCTTCTCATCACGGGGATGTTCCAGCTACTTCTGTCATTGCTGTTCTAGTTCAAGCTGCAGATGCTATTTCTGGTGCACGACCTGGTGCGCGGAGTGAATCATTAGAGCAGTACATCCAACGTTTGAAGAAACTAGAAAGCATAGCAAACAGTTATGATGGTGTCGACCATAGTTACGCAATTCAAGCTGGTCGAGAACTTCGTGTGATTGTAAAGCCAAAGAAGATTTCTGATTTGCAAGCAACAACTTTGTCACATGATATTAAGCGCAAAATTGAAAAGCAGTTAGAATATCCAGGTCATATTAAAGTTACCGTTATACGGGAAGTTCGAGCAGTTGATTATGCTAAATAAGCTGAATTTTTTTAGTTCCTATAAAGAGGCTGGGTACGTCCTACAGTCTCTTTATTCTTTTAAAAACAAGAACTTGCGTGAAGTTAAAGCAGAAAATATAATTAATTTGTGCAAATTTTAGAACGAATAAATCAAAATTATTAACGGGGTGAAAATTAGTGGCAAAAAAAACAACACCGATGATGGAACAATATCAAAAAGTAAAGGATCAATATCCAGACGCTTTTTTATTTTACCGTCTTGGTGATTTTTATGAGCTATTTAATGATGATGCAGTTAAAGGGGCCCAATTATTAGAACTGACATTAACTACTAGAAATCATAGTGCTAAAAATCCGATCCCAATGTGTGGAGTTCCCCATCGTGCTGTTAATAACTATATTGATATCTTAATTGATAAAGGATATAAGGTAGCAATTTGTGAGCAAATGGAAGATCCTAAAAAGGCAAAGGGAATGGTTAAAAGAGCAGTTACGAGACTGATAACTCCTGGGACACAGATGGATCTTAATGGTGATCAAGCACGCGATAATAATTATTTAGCAGCGGTAAGCCGTCAAGAAGAAAATTTCAGTCTGGCTTATACTGACCTTTCAACGGGAGAATTAAAGACCACGACGCTCTCAAATACTGACGATCTAATTAATGAATTAGTAAATTTGCAGAGTAAGGAAGTAGTAGTTGATGATGATTTACCATCAGAGATAACGACGCAATTTAATCAACGAAATATTCTTCAATCACATCAGCCAACGATTTTAAAAAATGCGGAAATAAGTTATCTTACCCAGGATCTTGATGTAACAGCACAAAAACATGTTGTTGCGTTATTAGTATCATACCTATTAACAACGCAAAAGCGATCGCTGGCACATATGCAAAAAGCTATTTCATATCAGCCAAGCTCTTTTATGAAAATTGACCACTATTCGAAGACCAATCTTGAATTGATGACAAACATGCGGAGTGGTAAGCGGCAAGGTACATTAGCATGGCTCTTAGATGAAACCAAGACAGCAATGGGAAGCCGGCTATTAAAACGCTGGATTGATCGACCATTAATTAACCCGGCAGCAATTAATGAGCGTCAAGATAAAGTTCAAGAATTATTAGATCACTATTTTGAACGTAGTAATTTACAGCAAGAATTGATTAAGGTTTATGATCTCGAACGTCTAGCAGGTCGGGTTGCTTACGGCAGCGTTAATGGACGCGATTTGATTCAATTAAAAACATCCTTGCAGCAAGTTCCCAAGATTAAATATGTTTTAGAAACTCTTGATTCACCAGTCTTTGAAGAGTTACAAGGACAGCTTGATCCCTTGAGTGACGTTGCTGAACTAATAGATCAAGCAATTGTTGAGGAACCGCCGATTGCAATTACTGATGGTGGCGTAATTAAAGATGGGTATAGTGACCAGCTTGACCAGTATCGTGATGCAATGAACAACGGAAAACAGTGGATTGCCGATCTTCAAGAACGCGAGCGAAAATTAACTGGTATTAATAATCTTAAAATTGGCTATAACCATGTCTTCGGTTACTATATTGAAGTAACGAAAGTAAATCTTGATAAGTTACCACAGGATCGATATGAACGTAAGCAAACATTAGTTAATGCTGAACGATTCTCTACACCTGAATTAAAAGAAAAAGAAGCATTGATAATGGGAGCGCAAGAAAAATCAACCGCTTTAGAGTATGACCTCTTTGTCAAAATTCGCGAGCAAGTAAAGGCACAGATTAAACGATTACAGATGCTTGCTCAGCAACTAGCTGAATTAGATGTATTACAAAGTTTTGCAGTTGTCAGTGAAGACTATCACTTTGTTCGTCCACAAATGAATACTGGTCATCTATTAAAGATTAAGGATGGTCGCCACCCGGTTGTTGAGAAATTTATGGGACACCAAGAGTACGTTCCTAATGATGTTATGATGGATGATAAAACTGATATTCTTCTTATTACTGGACCAAATATGTCTGGTAAGAGTACTTACATGCGCCAACTAGCATTAATTGCAGTAATGGCTCAAATTGGCTGCTTTGTCCCCGCAAAATCTGCTGAATTACCGATATTTGATCAGGTGTTTACTAGAATCGGGGCTGCAGATGATTTAATTTCTGGTGAAAGTACATTTATGGTTGAAATGATGGAGGCTAATAATGCATTGATGCATGCGACTGATCGTAGCCTAATCTTATTTGATGAGATTGGTAGAGGTACAGCGACCTATGATGGAATGGCCCTGGCTCAAGCGATTATTGAGTATGTTCATAGTCATGTTCGGGCAAAGACACTATTCTCTACGCACTATCATGAGTTAACGGCATTGGAAAATAGTCTCGACCATTTAAAAAATGTTCATGTTGGTGCGACTGAAAAAAATGGTGAGTTAGTATTTTTACACAAAGTAAGCACAGGTCCAGCTGATAAGTCATATGGGATTCATGTTGCAAAATTGGCTGGTATGCCAACATCATTACTAAAACGGGCGGATGCAATTCTGCAAAAATTAGAGCAAAAAGATGTAAAATTACCATCATTAGCTGATCAGAAGTCAAGTAATTATCGTGCGGAACCAATTTCGGCAAAGGTTAGTGAAACGGTAAAGGACGATAAAGTAACCGCCCCAGTTGTTGAGCAAAATGGCCAACTTGAATTATTTGAAACATCAACTGTTAAGAAAGAATCAAGTGTTGATCAACGGATTATTCATCAGCTAAAAGAACTTAATTTAATGGGAATGACACCGATGGATGTGATGAATCAGATATATAAGTGGCAGCAAAAATTGAAATAGGGGGGTGAGAATAGATGGGAAAAATTCATGAACTGGATAATGTCCTAGCTAACCAAATCGCAGCTGGTGAAGTGATTGAACGTCCTGCTTCGATTATTAAAGAGTTAGTTGAAAATTCACTTGATGCCCATAGTCACCGAATCGATATTATTGTTGAAAACTCTGGTTTAGATAGTGTCCGCGTGATTGATGATGGGGACGGGATTGCTAAAGAAGATGTTGCAATTGCCTTCCATCGCCATGCAACTAGTAAGATCAGCTCGCAACATGACCTATTTAAGGTTCAGACAATGGGCTTTCGTGGCGAGGCATTACCAAGTATTGCCTCGGTGGCAGACGTGACATTAACAACCGCACAGGCTGGACAATCTGAAGGGACAATGATTCATATTCGTGGTGGCAAGGAGCTAGTAACGAAACCAGCTCCTGCACGTCAAGGAACCGATATTAAAGTAACGGACCTGTTTTTTAATACTCCGGCACGCTTAAAATATCTTAAGTCACCGCAAACTGAATTAGCACGGATAACAGATATTATTAACCGCCTTGCGCTTGCTAATCCAGCAGTAGCATTTAGTTTTACGCACAATGGCCGCGAGTTATTTCGTTCAGCTGGAAATGATAACCTTCAACAGGTGGTTGCTGCAATCTATGGGGTAAAAGCAGGCCGAAAGATGTTAGCAATCCAGGGTGAAGATGATGATTTTAAGATCAGCGGATATATATCATTGCCTGAATTAACTCGCGCATCACGACAGTACATTACAATAACTATTAACCATCGATACATTCGGAACTTTGAACTGACAAAGGCAATTATTCAAGGCTATGAATCAAAGTTGATGGTTGGCCGATATCCGCTTGCGGTAATCAATATTGATTTAGATCCAGTGTTAGTTGATGTTAATGTTCATCCTGCCAAGCGAGAAGTTCGCCTAAGCAAGGAACAACAATTAACAAAGCTGATTTCCCAGACTATTCGCCAACGTATTTCAGTTGAAAACTTAATTCCTGAAGTAGATGCTGATCAATTCATCCCCAATGAAGATGAGGTTGCTGATTTAGATCGGCGCTTAAAAGAAGCATCACCAGCTTATCATGCCAAGCCACAATCAACTGTACCAGCAAAAGCGCAAGCAGCAACCGCGGCTACCTCTTTAGGTGCTCAGAACCCAGCGCAGGCTGATGCTAATGATAGTGAATTAATTGCACCGGTTGTGATTCATAATGCTGCAGATTTAAATACCCCCTTAATGCAAAGATTTGATGAGCGGTATAAAAATGAAAACAATATTCCTTTGTTTTCATCGGCACCAGCAAGGGCAAGCAGGACAAAAAAGGCGCAAAATATAGAATTGGATGTTCATGATAAATCTGATAAAGCAGAAAAACGTTTTCCAGAGCTGCAATACATTGGACAATTACAGGGAACATTTTTACTCGCACAAGCTGGTGATGGTCTTTATATTGTCGATCAACATGCAGCTCAAGAACGGATAAATTATGAATATTATCGGCAAAAAATTGGCGAAGTTAGCGCGGACCAACAGAACTTTTTAGTACCACTGGTATTAAATTATTCGACTGTTGATGCGCTGACAATCACCCAGCATTTAGATACTTTAACAGCAGTGGGCATTGATTTAGAATCTTTCGGCCAAAATAGTTTTATTCTTCGTTCTCATCCAACTTGGTTTAAAGAGGGGCAAGAAGAAGAAACGGCAAAAGAAATGATCGATTGGTTAATCAAAAATGGTAAATTGACAGTTCAAGAATTTCGGCTGAAAACAGCAATTATGATGAGTTGTAAAAGGGCAATTAAGGCTAACCATCACTTAGATAAGCGGGAAGCAAAGGCGTTATTGCAAAGATTGCCGCAATGCGAGAATCCATTTAATTGTCCTCATGGACGTCCCGTTACTGTACATTTTAACGATCAAGATCTTGAAAAAATGTTTAAGCGAATTCAGGATTCTCATGTGCCATATGCTGATGATTTTGATGACCATGAATTTTAATTTAAGGAGGAACGAATTTGTACGAATATTTTACAGGAACTATTACAGTTGTTACCCCCCAATATATTGTTGTTGATGTGCATGGCGTTGGATATAAATTACTAGTTGCTAATCCTTACCGGTATCAAGAAAATACAGATGAAAAGGTTAAGGTATACGTTTATCAAGCAGTTCGCGATGATGATATTTCGTTATTTGGCTTTGTCGACCAAGAAGAGAAACAATTATTTATGAAGCTTATTAATGTTTCTGGAATTGGACCTAAGAGTGCTCTCGCAATTTTAGCTAATCCAGATCACCAGGGACTTGTAGATGCAATTGCTAATAACAACATTTCCTACTTAACAAAATTTCCTGGGATCGGTAAAAAGACAGCTTCACAAATCGTCCTTGACCTTCGTGATAAATTAGCAAAAGAATCAAACGGGTCGTTATTTACGACAAGGCAAGATCCAACGATAAATGCTGAATTAAAAGATGCTTTAGATGCATTAACTGCTCTAGGTTATAAGGAACGCGATATTAAAAAGGTACAGAAAAGTTTAATTAAAGAAGAACGAATGGCAACAGATGAATACCTACGTCAAGCGTTACGTTTACTTAACTAGGAGGTGTAATAGTTGTGGAAAATGATCACGGCGTTTTATCTGACCACTCAACTGGCAGGGAAGAAAATGAAATTGAAACAACCCTTCGGCCGCAGCGTTTAAGTGAGTATATTGGTCAACCAAAAATTAAACATGAACTGGAAGTCTACATTAAAGCGGCGCAGGCACGGGAAGAAGCGCTTGACCATGTTTTGCTTTATGGTCCTCCTGGATTAGGAAAAACAACTTTAGCAATGGTAATCGCAAATGAAATGGGTGTAAATATCAAGACGACTAGCGGACCAGCCATTGAAAAGCCGGGTGATCTTGTTGCATTGCTCAATGAGCTAAAACCAGGCGATGTCTTGTTTATTGATGAAATTCATCGGTTGCCAAAAGTAGTGGAAGAGATGCTTTATTCAGCAATGGAAGACTACTATATTGATATTGTTATTGGTGAAGGACCAACCGCACATCCGGTTCATTTTCCCTTGCCTCCTTTTACCCTAATTGGTGCTACAACCCGTGCGGGAATGCTGTCTGCACCGTTGCGGGACCGTTTTGGGATTGTTGAACATATGAATTATTATACTCAAGACGAATTGACAGATATCATTTTTCGTTCAGCAAAAATTTTTCACACCAGTATCCAAGATGACGGCGCACATGAATTATCGTTGCGTTCACGAGGGACGCCACGGATTGCAAATCGCTTGTTAAAACGAGTTCGTGATTTTGCACAGGTAGCTGGGAAACAAAGTATTGATCCCGCAATTGTTAAGCAGGCATTAAGACTGCTCCAAGTTGATGATCGTGGGTTAGACGAAATTGATCGTAAAATGTTACTAACGATGATTAATTTCTATCATGGAGGCCCGGTTGGGCTAAAAACGATTGCTGCAAATATTGGTGAAGAAACAAATACGATTGAGGAAATGTATGAACCATACCTGCTCCAGATTGGTTTTATCAGTCGGACACCACGCGGACGGCTTGTGACACCAGCTGCCTATACTCATTTTGGTATTACTTACCCAACAGATAAAAAATAATAGGGGAATATAATGAATAATTTGCGATTTATCATTAATAACGCTGATGAAACTGCACGAACAGGGATACTACAGGTAAATGATCAGCGTGTAAGAACGCCTATCCTTGTTCAAACAGGGGATGAATTGGCAAGGTTAGCGCCTTTGAAATTAGAGCAAATAGGTGTGAAGATTACTAAAGTTAATGGATTAAAATGGTGGTTAAAGTATGGGGAAGAACTTTCCAAAGTAGGTGATCTTCATCAGCTATACCATTGGAATGGTTTGATGTTAGTTGATTTGCAAACAGATTACGCTTACCAATTAGCTAAACCACGTGGTAAAAAAAATAATGGGGTTCGCTTTCATGATCCAGAAACGGGCCAATTAAAATTTTGGCAGCCGGAAACAGCGTTAAAAGTTCAAAAAATACTTGGTGCTGATGTCTTTCAAAGCTTTGACCGCGCGGGTGATTACTATGATCCGGTAGATGACCTCGCTGCTGGTGTTGCACAAACCCAAGCATGGTTGGAAATAAATAAAAAAGTTGCTGGAATGACTTTCGCTAATGTTGTTGGCGGTGGCTTAAAGAAGTTGCGGCAAGAGAGCGTTAAGGCAGTAATGGCTGATGCTTTTGCTGGTTATGAAATTAGCGGGATTCCTTCAACGCTTAGCAATCAAGAATTTAACCGAATTATCAATGAAATGGTTTCAATGTTACCGAATGAACAGCTCCGCTATCTCCCAACAGCAACCACCCTAACACAAATGTTATTTGCTGTTTTAGCAGGAGTCGATTTGATTGATAGTGATTTAGCAACTAAAAAGGCTGCCAAAGGAGTTGCATTAGTTGGTAAGGGCTTAGAATCACTTCATTTGGATCGCCAACATTTTAGATTCGATAAACGGCCGCTTGAGCAAGGATGTGGTTGTCCTGTCTGCCAAACTGGCTATTCACGAGCGTTGATTCATAATTTAATAATTGATGGTAGATTTTATGGGGAACAATTACTTCTGCAACATAACCTTTTTACATTAAATAGATTAATAAATAATCTTCAACAAGCAATTGCAGCTCAACAAATTAAAAGTTTTGTTCAAGAATTGTTGTATAATCATTAGAGCATATGGCTTTTTATCCTAAAATTTGTTAAAGTTAATGATAGTTATCTTTTTGAAGGGATGGATAGACTGTGAATAGTTTAAGTAGTTTTGTCCTTGGTGCTGCTTCCTCTAGTAATGCAAGCGGATACTCGAGCATTATTTTAATCATCTTAATGGTTGCATTGATGTATTTCTTTATGATTCGCCCACAACAAAAGCAACGTAAGGAACATCAAGAAATGATGAATGAATTGCACCCAGGTGATGAAGTTGTAACAATTGGCCGGATGCATGGTAAGATTGATTCGATTAACAAAGCTGACCGTACGGTAACCTTAGATTGTGAAGGTATTTATCTTACATTTGATATGGTTGCTATTGCGCGGGTTGTTAAGCGTGCCGGTAGTGAGACACCTGCTAATGAACCAGTAAGTGCAGCTACACCAGCAAGCTCAGCTGCCGAGAGTACAGCAGATACAAGTAGTGCCGCTGCTGAATCAAGCGTCGCTAGTGAGGCCGCTCCAGCTGATAGTGAAGCTAAGGATAACGAAGAAAAATAAATTAACAAAGGTGAAAGTAATCGCAAAGTTGACGTGTACCCCCAGAGTTGGAAATCAACTCTGGGGGTATTTTATATGACCAAAATTAGCGTTAAAACTAAACT
>NZ_RDBR01000122.1 GCF_009663775.1 Lactobacillus sp. 0.1XD8-4 | reverse complement strand
GGAGTTCCACTGTCCTCTTCTGCACTCAAGTCGCCCGGTTTCCG
The DNA here is from genome assembly GCF_009663775.1 of Lactobacillus sp. 0.1XD8-4. Classification (GTDB taxonomy): domain Bacteria; phylum Bacillota; class Bacilli; order Lactobacillales; family Lactobacillaceae; genus Limosilactobacillus; species Limosilactobacillus walteri. The sequence continues at coordinate 539 of NZ_RDBR01000122.1, read as the reverse complement.
ATGCACTTCTTCGGTTAAGCCGAAGGCTTTCACATCAGACCTAAGCAACCGCCTGCGCTCGCTTTACGCCCAATAAATCCGGATAACGCTTGCCACCTACGTATTACCGCGGCTGCTGGCACGTAGTTAGCCGTGACTTTCTGGTTGGATACCGTCACTACCTGAACAGTTACTCTCAGGTACGTTCTTCTCCAACAACAGAGCTTTACGAGCCGAAACCCTTCTTCACTCACGCGGTGTTGCTCCATCAGGCTTGCGCCCATTGTGGAAGATTCCCTACTGCTGCCTCCCGTAGGAGTATGGACCGTGTCTCAGTTCCATTGTGGCCGATCAGTCTCTCAACTCGGCTATGCATCATCGCCTTGGTAAGCCGTTACCTTACCAACTAGCTAATGCACCGCGGGTCCATCCCAGAGTGATAGCATATGCCATCTTTCAAACGAAAACCATGTGGTTTTCGTTGTTATGCGGTATTAGCATCTGTTTCCAAATGTTATCCCCCGCTCCGGGGCAGGTTACCCACGTGTTACTCACCCGTC
>NZ_RDBR01000121.1 GCF_009663775.1 Lactobacillus sp. 0.1XD8-4 | reverse complement strand
GCATTAACTTGTACTCCGTATGCCCCCAGCTCGCTCGCAAATGATTTGGTTAACCCCGCAACCCCGTGCTTAGAAGCAGTGTAGGATGGGATAAACTTGCCGCCTTGGAAAGAAAGCATTGAACCGATATTGATGATCTTCCCGTGACCTTGCTTAGCAAATACTTTTGCGGCAGCCATTGACATGTGATAAACCGCATTAAGATTAATATTAATCACAGCATCCCAATCTTCATCCTTTGATTCGAGGATTGGATTACGCTTAATCATTCCTGCATTATTGATCAAAATATCAAGATGCCCAAACGTCTTAATTGCTTGATCGACAACTTCTTGGGCCACACCTGGTTTAGTTAAGTCGACCTGCATGAACTCTACCTTGCGACCACGTTTTTCAATCATCTCTCGAGTATCATCCCAACCTTGCGTCCCATACGTTGGAATAAAAATATCGGCACCGGCTTCAGCTAAAGCAACAGCATAACCTTGGCCTAACCCGGTATTTCCACCAGTAATAATTGCGACTTTCCCGCTTAAATCGAAAGCAGACATTTTGAATTTATCAAGAGCAGCCTCATTTTGTTTAATTTCTTCTTGTGATTGAGCCATAAATATACCTTCTTT
>NZ_RDBR01000120.1 GCF_009663775.1 Lactobacillus sp. 0.1XD8-4 | reverse complement strand
TGTATTGTAGTGATAGTGTGCTTCGGTGGTCTTACGAACTGGTGGTATTCCTTTCAACGTTGCAGCAACACTATCTTTACCCCATCTAACTCCTAATGGATCGGAATCTCCACCATTTAAATGCCAATTCCAACGGTCAAAAACACTTAATAATGTCCAAGAGCCGTCCGCATTCTTTTGAGCGTTATAGGGTTTGAAGTTTTGGAGATTGTAAATGATGCTATTTTCTTCTGTTTTATTATTTTGAGAGAAATAGGCGTACACATCATTGCGCCCACTCAAAACTTTATCCCAAACATCATGTGCAGTCTTTATATAATCTAGATCACCATTGCTACCTAAGAACGTTCCAGTTTCTGTAGGAAGTTGAGCCTGTGGTTGTGTAAAAATAAATGTATCCCAAAAACCTCCACCCCGTTTTGGAGGATTTTGCCGATTCAATTTTAATTGGAGATTTGTCACAACTACATTGTCTGTGGCTATATCATAGTGCCAAGTAATATCTGCATCAGCTGTCAAATCAACAAAATAACCATTATCGATATGGTAAGTCCAATGTGTCACATTATCTTTTGTGGCTTTTTCTAAATCTTGTTGATATTCATCATTGTTTCGTTTCTGAGTA
>NZ_RDBR01000119.1 GCF_009663775.1 Lactobacillus sp. 0.1XD8-4 | reverse complement strand
CTTTCATACGCCAATCCTAGCGTTTTTCCTCTTACAAATCGTTGGTTATCAGGATGCTTAAAACTAATGTTTTTCCCACGTTCTTTTACTTCAATTCCGTATTTTTCAGTGAGGTTTTTCTTGAATTCGTCATAATTTGTCGAATGTTGTCGCTCGTGATCTATGGCATCACGAATTTCATCTTTCCAAGACATAATTTCTCGAGATGCTAGACCATATTCCGCACGATGGTAGCGTTGCTTTGCAGAAGGCTCTTTGACAACAGACAGATTATGTTCCTCGCACAAGCGATCACTCGTTTCACGTACCCGATCAATGGCTTCTTTCCCATGAGCATGAAATTTTCGCCCATCTTCATAGCTGACTGAATTAATAACAATGTGATTATGTATATGGTCTTTATCGGTATGCGTATAAACCACGCATTCATGCCCTTTAGCGATTTCTCGGGCTAATTCCTGCCCGATCTGATTCGCCAATTCAGGAGTGACTTCCCCAGGCTTAAAAGATTGGATGACATGATGAGCCTGTATTCCGTCATTTTTGCCCCACAGTTCACGAGTAGCCTTCATTTGAGCCCTAGCATATTCAGGAGGACAATCAACGCCCTCACGCACCTCTGCTCGCTTCTCAGCGTACGAGAGAAGCTTATTGGCT
>NZ_RDBR01000118.1 GCF_009663775.1 Lactobacillus sp. 0.1XD8-4 | reverse complement strand
TGTATTGTAGTGATAGTGTGCTTCTGTTGTTTTAAGTGTTGGTATAGTAGGCACATTGGGATTAACGGTTACTCTAGTGTCATTGTTATGCCATAAAATATGGAAAAGCGCATTTGCTCCACTGCCAACACCACCATCATTTTGACGAATTACTGATTTTAAGACAGTCCAAGTACCATCGTGATTGTCTACTGCCTTAAAAGGTACACTATTATTAAAATCATATTTAATTGTATATTCATGCGTACTATTTTTTTGCGTATAGAATGCAAAAATACCTGAATTACCGCCACCACCGATTTTTTGCCATAAACTATCGCCATTAATGCCAGGAATATCACCCTGTTTTCGAAGATACGTTCCTGCTTCTTGCGGCACATTAGTATTTGGATTCATAAATACAAATGCGTCCCAGAAACCTCCTCCAGCATAATTGGGATTAACACGATCAAACGTCACATTTACCTTTGTAACAATAACTGCCTTCTGTGCTACGTCCCAATGCCACGTAATATCTGCAGACCAGTTAACCTTTGCATAATACTGTGATAAAGGATGCCCTGGAACAGGCCAAGTAAATGTTCCTGAATCATGCTTAATCTGATCTTGAGCCAAATTTTGCATTTGTTGATTATAATCTCTCAGCACATTATCGTATTCAGCATTGTTTCGTTTCTGAGTA
>NZ_RDBR01000117.1 GCF_009663775.1 Lactobacillus sp. 0.1XD8-4 | reverse complement strand
CTGATAATAGAGAGATGTTTATAAAAGTAAGGAGAAGCCTTGATACGACTAGCTTCACAGTGTTTTTTGTGGTGTGTCGTTTTTGATACACTTTGAGGGTAATATGTGTCGTTTTCGACACACCTAGTATTTAAAAATACTCCTAGTAAAATTAAGAAAAAAAGCCCCGTTAAGGACTTTAAAAAAATCTTACTGGTAGATTTACTTTTTTACCGTTCTGATCAGTGAGATTTTTCAATGAGTGTTGAAATAATCTCATAGTCAATGTATCTAGCTTTGTACCATTCGTTCTAGGGGCACAAATAGTTATGTAGGGGTTCATAATCCATGTTCTAGGGGTAACTGTACGACCATTCTCTATAACCTTTCCTGCCCCTTCTGGACTAAGTAAAATCTCTTTTTTCTTTAATGAGTTCATTACTCTTGAAACATTTGCTCTTTCTTTTCCAAGCATTTCAGCAATGTCAGAAATAGTTGCCGACCTCGGAAGAACATTTTCTTCCTCACGTTTCTTTTGTTTTTTATACTTGTCCTCTCTGCAAACAATAACATTGGTTTTAAATTCTAAATACGGTTGAATAGCTAGAATAAAGCTTTGTTCTGCTTGGGTTAAATATTTAATTCTAATCAAAACATCTAAATTTCGGTGCATGATTTGAGAAAATGGCTCCTTTGCAAAAGGGTCTT
>NZ_RDBR01000116.1 GCF_009663775.1 Lactobacillus sp. 0.1XD8-4 | reverse complement strand
ATAATCCCAAATTACGAAAGTAAATTTACTGAATACTAATTTCCTTCGGAGTTAGTAAGTTTTTTCCAAATATGGATACCGAAGTGGCCTAATTTCTTATAATTGGGCAGTTTTCCCCCTTCCCCAAATGAAGGGGCATTTAATTTCCAATTTATTCAGTTGCCATTCGTCATTCTAGTTTATGTACGCTTTCAACCATTTTCACAAAAGCCTGTTTATGAAGATAGCCTTCCTGAATCTTTAACACGACCTGTCTAGCGTGAGAGACGAATACTCCCGCCGCTTGAACAATTTCCCTGCGAAATCTTTGAATCGTGTAGCTTTTCATGGAAGCTGGGCATTGGTCCATCTTAAAAAGCTCATATAGATTATAGGCAATTAACT
>NZ_RDBR01000115.1 GCF_009663775.1 Lactobacillus sp. 0.1XD8-4 | reverse complement strand
GATCAGCATATCCAATTCGTTGGCACCGAACGAGGCTGTGGGGATCCGGTTAATGGAAAAGCCATATTTAGCCTCTTTGATGTAATTTTCCATGCAGGCCCTTTGGTTATAAAAGCGCCAAATATCCATCGGTGACCAGTCCATGGTATGTACGAGTGCTTCATGATCCCAAATAAAGTCAACAAATTGCACCTGATCCTTTTCAAATCGATCGGCTTTTCGTATCACTGAAACACGTCTCGCTTTTTTCCAAGTAGTAGCTTGATAGTAAATCGTTTTTCCTTCAATGACGATATCTTCGTCAACAAATCGAATCCAAGGGGTTGAATCATCGTAGGCAGCCTTGGCTAGGCGGTTAGTCCATTTTAGTTTCCCGA
>NZ_RDBR01000113.1 GCF_009663775.1 Lactobacillus sp. 0.1XD8-4 | reverse complement strand
GTTTCTGAGTATCGATAGCGTTTTGAATGCTCTGAGCTTGATCATTATTACTTTGGGTTGCATTATTAACCGCTTCTTGGATACCTTGTGTATCAGAAGCTTTTTTTACAGTGGTTTGATCTTGATCATGTACAACGGTTAATCCGGGGATTGATTGTGCCTCTTTTACCCTAGCATCAAGCTGGGAAGTGTCTCCCTTAGAGCCATTAAAGTTATTAACATTAGATACTTCTGTTTGATGTTGTCGAGTAATTGTTTGAATCCGTTGTGCTTGCTTAGTTTCGTCATTTTGAATATTTTGCTTGGCAGCATCAACTTGATCTTGGCTTACCGTTTGAGTAGTTGTTGGTTGCTGATTTACAGTCAATCCAGCCTGTCGAGCTTGGTCAACAGCATTATTTAGTTGCGAATGATCAATATTAACTGGTTGCGTAATTGTGCCAGCTTGTCCAGATGTTCCACTTGTAGTAGCCGTTACCGCATTACCACCAGTAGCAGTTTGCTGTGTGTTATTAGCTGTTGTGGTTGTATCAGCATGTGCTGTCTGTAACTCACCTGTAGCAACCATCATACCGGCCATTGATAATGTAGTAATACCAGCCGTTAGCCATAATTTTCCACCTTTATACATCTTGTAATGTGTAGATGATTTTTCGATTGGAATAACTTTTGATTTTTGTTTTACAATCATAAAAAAATCTCCTTTGCAAATTAATTTATTTTTCAAAGGAGAATTTATTCTATTTTTCTATATTTCAAAGTTTCGCCAAAATTTAGTGTTTTTTCAAACTATTTAAGAAATCATTTTAAAATCATTCGTACAAATGCCATTAAATATTTAAATTACAAAGATAATTACTTGAGTTACTCAGAAAC
>NZ_RDBR01000010.1 GCF_009663775.1 Lactobacillus sp. 0.1XD8-4 | reverse complement strand
GGTGCGAGCTGCTTGATCAATCTTATTCAATTTTTCCTATCAGTACTTCTTGACGAAGAGCCTCTTGAATAGAGAGATCATTAAGTTTTAGATGTGGGTTGGGAACCCAAGGGCAATATCAGCAGCTTCTTGAATTGGTTCATTCAAAGTTGGGTGAGGATGAATAGTTAAAGCAACATCTTCAACATTCATTCCACCGTTAACGATAAGTGAAAGTTCCCCGGCAAGAGTACTTGCTTCAGGACCAACACATTGAGCGCCAACAATGTTCTTCTTATCTTTTGTGTAAATAAGACGAACAAAGCCTTCTGGTTCATCAAGAGAAACCGCCCGTGCATTTCCGGCAAATGGGAATTGGGCAGTTGCTACTTCAATTCCCTTTTCCTTAGCCGTTGCCGCGTTCATACCAACTTCTGCCATTTCAGGATCAGTGAAGCAGACCGCTGGAACACCAACCCAGTCATTAGCAGTATTCTTACCGGCAATTGCTCCCGCTGCAGTCTTGCCTTCAAAGAAAGCCTTATGCGCAAGAGCAGGACCTGGAACAATATCACCGATTGCCCAAATACCTTCTACATTGGTCCGTCCCTGTTCATCAACAATTACTTGATGGTGGTCGTTTAACTTTACACTAGTCATGTCTAAACCAAAATTATCAGTATTTGGTTTCCGACCAACTGAAACCATGCAGTAATCAGCCTTGATTGTGTGCTCTTTACCATCAACTTCGTAAGTAACTGTTACGCTATTATCATCTTGTTCAGACTTCTTTGCCATTGCACCAGTAACGATGTCAATGCCCTTCTTCTTCATATTCTTTTCAACAACTTTAACCATGTCATCATCAAAGCCGTTCAAAATTGAAGGAAGTCCTTCAATGATTGTTACATGTGAACCAAGGTTAGCGTAAGCACCAGCTAACTCAGACCCAATATATCCGCCACCGATAACCACTAATTCTTTAGGCACCTCTGGTAAGTTAAGGCCACCAGTCGAGTCAATCACCCGTCCTTCAAACTTGAAGTTAGGGATTTCAACTGGACGCGACCCGGTTGCCAAAATCAAATTCTTCCAGGTAATCGTCCGACCATTATCATTATCCATAAATTGCTTAGGACCGGGCTTAATTACCCGTAATTGATGGTCATTGTCAAGAATTGCTTCCCCGTTAATAATTTCAACTTTGTGTTTCTTTAATAACATTTCGACACCACGGGTCATTCGGTCAACGACTTTCTTTTGCTTCCATTCTTGGGTCTGCTTAAAGTCTATCGTAGCATCGGTCTTTGAAATACCATATACTGATGAATCTTTAACTTCTTGAAGACGATGACCAGCAGCGATTAATGCCTTAGATGGTACACAACCAACGTTAAGACAAACACCACCTAACCCCGGGTCGCCTTTTTCAATCAAAGTAACTTTTTGACCTAACTCCGCAGCCCGAATAGCAGCAACATAACCACCAGGGCCTCCACCAACAACTACTGTATCTTTTTGTTCAACATCAGCCATACTATACTAGCCCTCCATCATAATTAATTCTGGATCATGAAGCATCCGCTTTAGGTAGTTCATTGCGTTTTGTGCTAATCCACCATCAATCAAACGGTGATCAACTGTCAATGATAATTTCATCATATGGCCAACAACAATTTCACCTTGTTCATTAACAATTGGTTCAGTAGCAATTGTGCCAACACCTAAAATAGCAACTTCTGGTTGGTTAATAATTGGGGTGAACCACTTACCACGCATTGATCCAATATTAGAAATAGTCATGCAGCCGCCTGCCATTGAAGATGGGCTAAGCTTATTGTCCTCAGCAGCCTGAGCATTATCAGCAATTTCTTTTGCAATTTCAAACATACCCTTCTTATCAGCATCCTTGATGTTAGGGTTGTAGAGGCCATGGTCAGTATTGGTTGCAATCCCAATATTGTAGTAATGCTTTTGAACAAGTTCTTGTGCAGCATCATCAATTGAACAGTTCAGTTCTGGGAACTTCTTCATTGTTGCAACTAATGCTTTAACAACATATGGTAAGAAAGTCAAGTGGATACCTTGTTCTGCAGCCACAGCCTTGTATTTCTTACGTTGAGCCATTAACTTAGAAACTTCAACATCATCAAATAATGTTACCATTGGGCTAATGTCGACAGAATCACGCATATTCTTAGCAATAATCTTACGCATATTTGATAATGGCTCACGAGTTTCAGCATCTTCACCGGCACCCTTATAAGGTTTAATCGTATTTTGCGCCTTAGGAGCACTGGCGGCAGCTGGAGCAGCAGATGTAGCCGCTGTTGACGCAGGAGCACTAGCAGCAGCGCCGTTAAAGTTGTCAATATCAGCCTTTAGCACTTGTCCATGGTTACCACTTGGTTGAACAAGTGAAATATCAACGCCCTTATCACGAGCATATTGCCGCACAGAAGGCATTGCCATCACAAGCTTATTTGGTTCTGCGAGCGGGGCAACTCCTCCCTTAGCTGGCGCAGCACTTGCTTCTTCATCCTTAACCGGGGTAGCTGTTTCTGCTTCATTAGCAGAGGAATCGCTACTATCAGTATTATCTTCGCCTTCTACTTCAACATTAGTGCTTGTACCTGCCTTGCCATCATCAATTTCGGCAAGCTTATCACCCTTTTCAACGTGATCGTCTTCATTCACAAAGAGCTTTGTAACGGTCCCATCAACTGGTGAAACTAATTGGGTAGTTGATTTATCAGTTTGGATTTCAATTAAAGCATCGTCAGCCTTAATCGCGTCGCCTTCTTTAACAAGCCAAGAAGCAACGTCACCTTCAGTTAAACCTTCACCCATTTCTGGTAGTCTAAAAATATATGCCATATCGTATTAACTTCCTTTCTACTCCACGCATTGCTAGTAATTAACTACTTCGCGTGCGGCATCCTCAATTTCACGTGCTCCTGGAAGCCATACATTTTCGGCTTGTGGGAATGGGTAAACTGAGTTAGGAGCTGCGACCCGTGTAACTGGAGCATCAAGGTACATGATTGCACCTTCTGAAATAGCAGATGCAACCTGTGCACCAACCCCAGCCATCTTTTGTGCTTCTTGTGCGATTACTACCCGGTGAGTCTTCTTAAGTGACTCAAAGATAGTATCAGTATCAATTGGATAAAGTGAACGCAAATCAATAACCTCAGCTGAAATATTATCTTTTGCTAACTTCTCAGCTGCCTTTTGCGCTTCAGAAACTTCACCACCATAAGCAATGATAGTAACGTCTGTTCCTTCTTGAACAACATTTGCCTTGTCCAACGGAACAGTGTACTTATCATCAGGTACTTCACCCTTAACGGAACGGTACAGACGAAGGTTTTCGAGGAAGAGCACAGGATCATTGTTTTCGATTGCTGAAATAATTAACCCCTTAGCATCATATGCTGAACTTGGTGCGACTACCCGCAATCCTGGAATTCCAACAAAGAAGTTTTCAAGGTCATCCCCGTGCAATTCAGCAGTGTGAGTTCCTCCACCATATGGAGTCCGGATTGTAATTGGGGCATGCTTAGTACCATTGTATTGGAAACGCATCCGTGACATTTGAGCTGCGATCGAGTCCATTGCTTCAAAAGTAAAGCCCATAAATTGAATTTCAGGAACTGGACGCCAGCCAGTAGCCGCTAAACCAATTGACATTCCTAAAATACCAGATTCGGCAAGAGGGGTACTAAATACACGGTCAACACCGTACTTTTCTTGCAAACCGTTAGTTGCCCGGAAAACCCCACCGTTTTTACCAACGTCTTCACCGAATACTAAAGTCTTAGGATCTTCGGCTAAAGCGATGTCAATACCTTCAGTAATAGCTTTGATATAAGTCTTTTTAGCCATGATTACTTCGACTCCTTTTCTTCGTACTTCTTAATTTGTTCTTTAATGTCTGGAGTTGGAACTTCAAATGTCCGCTTCAACATATCGCTAACTTTTTCGGGTTCTACTGAGTCAGCTTCCTTCATTGCTTCTTTAAAGCTTTGCTTGCATTCATCCACGTACTTTTGTTCTTCTTCTTCAGACCAAAGACCATTCTTAGTCAAGTATTTGCGGAGACGAATTAGTGGATCTTTATCAAACCATGGCTTAGTTTCTTCATCAGTCCGGTAACGACTAGGATCATCACCAGCTGAACTGTGAGCCCCAAACCGGTATGTTAAGGTTTCAATTAAGACTGGACCATTGCCAGCAGCTGCAAATTCACGTGCTTCTTTAGCAACTTCATAACAAGCAAGAACATCCATTCCGTCAACTTGTACACCGGGGATTCCCGCAGCAACACCCTTTTGCGCGATTGTTTGAGCTTCTGTTTGAAGCTTACGTGGGAATGAAATAGCCCAGCCATTATTTTGAATGATAAAGACAGCAGGAGCTTGGAATGCCCCGGCAAAGTTCATTCCTTCATAAGTATCACCTTGTGAACTACCACCTTCACCAGTATAGGCGTAAGCAACAGTATCTTTTTCACCATTCTTCTTAATTCCAAGGGCACCCCCAGCCATTTCAACCATTTGGGCCCCAATAATAATTTGTGGACGAAGAGCACGTGCATCAAAAAGATTACCCTTGATGTGTCCCTTTGACCATAAGTACATTTGAGCAACAGTTGCTCCATGTTGAATTAATTGTGGCAAATCACGATATGCTGGGAAGAGAAAATCCTGCTTCTTAAAAGCAGCCGCGGTTCCCATTTCTGATGCCTCTTCACCCCATGTCGGAGCGTAGAAACCTAACCGCCCTTGTTTTGAAAAACTCATTGTCTGTTCATGCAAGGCACGTTCCCAAACCATTTTCTTCATTAAGTCAACTAATAAGTCATCACTGAAATTAGCCATTAAGTCCTTGTTAACAACATTTCCGTCATTATCAAGAATTTGTACAGGCTTAGCATATGGAGCCCCTTCATTGGCTTTAATCTCAGCGAAATTGACAGCTTTGGTATTGGCCATATTCAACATTCCTTTCCAAATCCAATTAACATCATGTAAGCGATTGCCTACCTACATTTATAGTATAACTGATTGATTAAATAATACAAGCGCTTTCATAAACTTAATCTTGAAAAATGTCGAAGTTTTACATTCAAAGTAAACGCTTTCTAATAAAATTGTGGTTATTTACCACTGAATTATCAACATTAGCAATTTTAAATAGTTATGATAGACTATAATATAATTGAAATTTTTATTGGAGGCATAGTGAGTAATGTATTTAATGAAAGATATTACCCGTGATGGTAACCCTGTTTTGCGCAAACGGGCAGCTGAGGTCTCGTTTCCCCTCTCTGATGAGGACCAACAGTTAGCTAAAGAAATGATGAAATACTTAGAGGTCAGTCAAGACCCTGAATTATGCGAAAAATATAAATTACGGGCGGGGGTCGGCCTTGCTGCCCCACAAGTTGGCGTTTCCAAGCAAATGGCAGCCGTGCTAGTCCCTTCCCCTGACGAAGACGGTGAACCATTATTTAAGGACGTCATCATTAACCCAGTTATCGTTAGCGAATCAGTTCAGTATGGAGCTTTAACAGAAGGAGAAGGATGCCTTTCTGTTGATAAAGATGTTCCCGGATATGTGCCGCGTCACGATCGGATTACCCTCCGTTACCAAGATGTTAACGGTAAAACACATAAAGTACGCTTGAAGCATTATCCAGCAATTGTTTGTCAACATGAAATCGATCACTTACATGGCGTCCTTTTCTACGACCATATTAATAAAGAAAATCCATTTGAAGCTCCTGCTGATACTGTTATGATTAGCTAAAATACTTCAGAGATTAAAAAACGGCGGCTAGAATTTACTAGTCGTCGTTTTCACTTACTATCATGCTTTAATCGTTTTAAATCATCAATATATTCAACAGTCGCTTCATTGACTAAGTAGGCAACATCAATATGCAAGATTCCTTCGTATGTCCACCAGTCAGTAATCACAAATGCCTTGGCTGCTTTTGGTGCTATTTGGAGCTGATGCTGCTTAGCGTATTCGTCTAATCTTGTTGCTAATTTTTCTTCGGTAAAATCATCAAGACTAATTCCCGCTTTTCGGTAATCAAAATGATATTCAAATGCTAAGACACCTTTCCCCCATACATCCGCAACAATCTGAGATGAAAGCGTCCGTTCCCACGATAGTAATGACTTTAAACAATCATTTACTGCAAAATCCGTTACTTCTTGCGCCTTGTTTCGCACCATCATCGTTGCACGATTGATGAGCAGCCGGTGGATCGCTAAATAAAGGATAATAACGATTACTGCCGCTAAGATGCATATAAAAAATAGGCCCATATCCAACACCTCTTTGCCCTTTACCTTTATTTAATAATACCATGTTAGGAAAATTTAGGACACTTTAGATCATATGTGATAGAATAAATAGAGTAAATTACTGCATAATATCTTTAATTAAGGAGTTTTTAACAGTATGACTTTTAAAGTATACTACCAAGCTGACAAGACTAAGCGTCCAGTTCGCGAAAATACCCAATCATTATACCTTGAAGCTGATTCTGAAGCTCAGGCACTCTTAATGGTTGAACAAAACACTGATTATAACATCGAATTTGTAGAACAACTTGATGATAAAGCTCTTGCTTACGAAAAGCAGAACCCTAACTTTAAGTTGACGACGTTTTAATCTTTAATCATTAACAGAGGCTGAGAAAATTTCTTTTTCCTCAGCCTCATTTTTTGCTTTTTAGCATTTTACAAGGAGGAACATTGATGAACTATTCAATCATCCTCAACCGTCACGCTGGTAATGGCAATGCTGAAAAGGCATGGTCCACAATTAAGCCATATTTAGACCAGCAACAAATTGATTATCATTTTGAAACTACTAAATACCCCAACCATGGCGAATACCTTGCTAAGCAAATTGCCCAGTCTCATTCAGCCGAATCAACAGTCGTAATTGCAATTGGCGGTGATGGAACACTCCACCAAGTTGTCAATGGCTTAATGAAGGCTGCCAAACACCTAGGAAAGACACCGCTTGCAGTTGGCTACATTCCGGCTGGTACTGGCAATGATTTTGCCCGGGGCTATGGCATCTCCTTACATCCCCACACAGCATTAAACCAGATCTTAACTGCTGACAAACCACAAATGATCAATATCGGTCATTATCATGAAGCTATTCGGGGAGAAGATGGGTATTTCCTAAATAACATTGGTATCGGCTTTGATGCTGCTATTGTTAGTCGTGCAAACACTTTTAAGATACGGCATAAAAAGAACCACATCGGGCGCTTTACTTACTTACAAAAAGCTTTAGGGGTCATGTATGACCAAGAACCATTTGCAATAATGATTCAATGTGGGCATGAGCGTTTTATTTTCCCTAAGGCTTATATTGCAATTGCAAGTAACCACCCATTTATTGGTGGCGGTTTCCGAGTGGCTCCCCACGCCTCTCTTGCAAAGCCATCATTTGAACTAGTGGTCGCCGAACGTAAAAACTGGCCTATGACAACTTGGCAACTGCTCCAGTTAGCCCGGGGGAAACTAGACCAGTCAAAATTTGCACATCACTTTCAAGGAGATAATCTTCATATTACGACCACCTCACTAGAGTTTAGTCAGACGGATGGGGAAGAAATGGGCAATCGTTTTATTGATATCGCCCTTGATGTTACACAATACCCTATTTGGCAAACAAGAGAATCATAAAAAGGTTGATAATAAGCAACTTAGGATATTTGCTTATTATCAACCTTTATTTTTTATTAAAATTAAACTAATCTTCTGAAGCTTCCATCGCTTCTAAAATAATCCGCAATTGACTGCACTCTTCACGTAAAGATTGCATCTCTTCACCATGTTGTGGTTGAATCGTAACAGTCTGCGACCCCGTACTTGTCTGGGCTTCATGCTTACATAGGTCATCCAACCGTGATTGAGCACGATACAAGTCTTCTTCAATTTCATGTTTGTTACTCATATTTAACACTCCCCAATAAATGTGAAATATTTTAGAGCAATACTGGAATTGCAATACAAGTAAGATAACACGGACAGCCACAAATGTTAACCCTTTTTTAGTTACATCTTTGTTACCATCTCATGAAAAAGCTCTCATAAATCTATTTGAATTATTTAACCGTCCCAGCAAAGCTAGGGTTAAAGTATGGACTAATCGTATAAGTAGCAACATTAGTCCCTGGCTTAGCAGCAGCAACGTATTGGTTATTACCAGTGTAAATAGCCGTGTGGTAAGTTGAACCATGGTTACCCCAGAATAAAAGATCACCTGGTTTAGCTTGGCTAACTGGGTGTTGGTCAACGCAGTTCTCTAGTGCGCCAGTGTAATGTGGTAATTGCTTACCTTCTGCATTAGCGTAAACATACTTGACCAATCCAGAACAATCCATTCCGCTTAAGTTTTCGCCACCCCATACATATGGCACGCTATTAGAGTTAGCAATCTTAGTAGCAAGACTAACTACTGAACCATGTTGCAAATCTTGGCTAGCATTTGTTGCTGGCTGGCTAGCTGGTGCTTGTTTCGGTTGTGCCTGAGAAGCTACAGCTGATTGTTGAACTGCGCTCTGTGGAGTAGTGTTAACTTGTGAAGCTGGCGCCGTTTGGGCTTGTGGAGCTTGACTCGCTACCGGTGCTGTTTGAACAAACGATTGACTATATAGTGCAGCAGCATTGTTGCTTACGCTAGCTTGACTTGTATTATTTGCCAATGCAACCGTATTAGCAGCAGATTGAGTACGATACTGAACAGTCGTTGGTGCAGCTGATTGTGATGCAGCAGCATTATTAGTTGCGGAAGCGACTGGCGCTGTTGAAGCCATGGCACTTGATCCAGCAGCAACAGCAGTCGAAGCAGCTGTTGTGCTCTGCGTATCAGTTGCTGATACAGGAGCAGCAGCACTAGTTGAGTTAGCCGTTGTAACCGGACTAGTTTGACTAGCAGCATTAACTGATGAAGCCGCAGGTGTCTGGGCAGTAGTAGTTGCCGCTTGCGAGCTTGCTTGTTGACTTGCAACAGCTGATTGCGGCGTAACAACAGGAACAGCACTAACAACAGGTTGAGCTGTCGTTGCAACAGGTGATTGTTGTACAGGTGCTGTTGCAGTATTTGCTACCGGACCTGTGACACTAAGTTGTTGACCAATGTAAAGCGAGTCTGAAGAAGTCAAATTATTCCAAGACATTAATTGGTTAACAGAGATGTTGTAACGATCAGCAATTGAGCTTAACGTATCACCTGGTCGAACTGTATAGCTGCCGTCAGCGTTAAGGTCTGCACTAGCATCATGTTGTGGTGCTGGCAGGGTTAACTGCTGACCAACAGTAATTAAGTCAACACTATCGCTTAGTTTTTTAACTGATGGGTTTGCTTGCTCTAATGCACTAACTGATAGGCCATGTTGTTTTGCAAGCCCCCACATCGTATCGCCCGCTTTGACTGTTAATTGTTCGGCATTAACAGCTTGCGTTGATACCGCTAATAAGCTAAGAGCACTAACTGCTCCGGTAACGACCCCGCGAGATTGATGATTAGTTGAATGATGTGCTTTTTTTACCATATAAATAAAACACCCTCCCAAAATAAATCCTCAAAATAAACAAACAATAATAAATAGTGAAATACACAATTCTAACTTTAACATTATTTTTCAAATGAGTATAGCAATAGTTAGGAGGTTCTTAATAATCGTTACTATTTCTTAAAAAACAAATAAGAAAGGTTGCTACAATAAGCTTTACTCTATCATTTCATTTTTAACGCGATCCATTCGCATAACCAATAATAGCTCAATGATGGTAATAATACTCATGATTAAAACCGAGTACCGACTAGTAGTTAAAAATACGATGATCGCTAAAATACATAATAGCCAGTTTAACCATCGTTCTTGGCGAACTACTTTTATGAAATCCTTAGTAACCTTATCCGGACGCTGACTGGCTAAAAAACCTAGCTGACTATGCAGCCGATTTTCCCAAATTACTAAGCCTAAAAAGGCAATTGAAATAATAAAGGTTATTAAACTATTCATCATTACCCTCACGATCATCGGGATGAATCGTCTTATTATTTGCTTGCGATTCATTATAACGGGCTGATAAAATCTGCTGATATTTTTCCATAATCACTTTGTCAATTGGCGTATCATTGAGCGTTGGATACTTTTCCTTTATCTTATCTAAAACCTCATCTGAAAAATCATAAACAGTCTTTACTTCCTTTTCCCCATTCAAAAAGGCCATGGTTTCATCATAATCAAGGGTGATGAGGTCGCGTTGGGTCCGGTCAGCATCAGGCTGGTGAAGGACATCGGGATCATTTTTCAAGTCTTCGCGAAAGCCATTTTCATCATATTGGTAATTATCTTCTGTCATTAAATAAACTCCCTCATTATTATTTCTTATTAAACTTAGACGGTCTTTACCATATTATACCAGGTCTCATTGGCATGACTAGATGGCGAGATGCCCGCTTTGCTAAAGCCATTAGCTTCATAAAAAGGAACGTTTTTGGCTAATGAGTCCAGAATGATACTTTGACAATGGTGATTACGTGCGAGTCCAGCAAAAGCTCCTAACAGCTGACTACCGATACGTTGCCCTCGAAAAATCGGTGCCACTGCAATTGACAATACCAATAGGTAGTCGCCAGTTGGTAAATTAGGCTCAACATGTTGATAATATTTATCATCAATTATTGGAGTGGTCGTTACCGGTCCAACAATAAAACCAACCACTTGTGCCTTTTCTTTAGCAACCAAAAAAGTATCAGGAATATTGGCAATCCGATTAATAAATGCTGCCTTGCTTCCTGCTTCCGCTGGGTTAAAACCTGCTTGCTCAATTTCCAAAATTGCTGGTAAATCCGCTATCGTAACATGTTCAATTTTCATCTTGCATCTCCTTAATAAGCAAAAAAGACTATTATCGCTGTCACAGCTACCATAGTCTCTTTGCATAAATTTTCTAAATTAACCCATTTGCAACTAACCGTTCTGCATTTTCAACCGTATTCCAAGCGGCCCCCTTTAGTAAGTTATCAGCAACCACCCACATGTTAAAGGAACCTGGATTTTCTTCATCAGCACGGAGCCGGCCAACGAAAGTATCACGCTTACCAACGGCATTAATTGGTTGAGGATAAATTTGGTGCGCTGGATCATCTTGAAGAACTACTCCTGGAGCATTCTGCAAGACTTCCCGCAACTGGTCAACCGTAACTGACGGATCATCAACAGTAAAGTAAACGGACTCCCCATGAGCAATCGGGACTGGTACCCGGACACAGGTTGCAGTCACCTTAATCTCCTTGGCGTTCATATCATTTAACATAATCTTCTTTGTTTCATGGATCATTTTCCATTCTTCGTGGGAATAGCCGTCATCTTCAAAGACATCAATTTGCGGCAAAAGGTTAAAAGCAAGCGGATAATGCTTCTTATCACCCTTGGTTGGTAAAATATTAGCATCAGCTTGCATATCCTTACCATCAAGATAGTCTTGCGCTTCTTGACGTAATTCATTCAGTGCTGATTGCCCAGCACCCGATGCGGCTTGATAAGTAGAAACGATAATTTGGTTTAACCCGAAAGCTTGCCGAATCGGCTCCAAAGCAACCACCATTTGAATCGTCGAACAATTAGGGTTAGCAACAATCCCATGGTGATTCTTCAATGCTTCTTCATTTACTTCTGGAACCACCAATGGCACATCAGGCTCCATCCGAAAGGCACTCGTATTGTCAACACAAACTGCCCCCCGCTTTACTGCTTCAGGAAGGAACTTCTTAGATACTGAACCACCAGCAGATGATAGGACGATATCAACCCCATCAAATGATTCTGGCGTTGTTTCTTCAACTGTAACAGGTTCGCCGTTAAAAGCGAGCACTTTCCCCGCAGACTTGGCAGAAGCTAGAAGTTTAACACTCTTGACCGGAATTGTTGATTGTTCTAGCTGTTGAATCATCCGCGTACCGACCGCCCCAGTAGTACCTAATATTGCGACATTATATTCCTTACTCATCTTAGTTCCTTCTTTCAACCTACTCTAAATTCTTCATAAAATTTTGTAAACGTTCAATTGCAGTATCAATCACTGCATCAGCTGCAGCATACGACAAGCGAATGTGCCCTTCACCACCAGGGCCAAACGCATTGCCAGGAATTACTCCTACTTTTGCTTCATGAGCAACTTTCCGGGCAAATGCCATATCGTCATCGCCAAATTGTGCTGGAATCTTAGCAAAAATGTAGAATGCCCCATCAGGTAAAGCAATTTCAAAGCCCATTTTCCGCATTGCATTAGCAAGCTTATCTCGGCGCTGACGGTACTCCTGCTTAAATACTTGGGGATCCTCACTACCATTTTCCAACGCCTCAATTGCCGCTGCTTGGGCGGTATCATTGGGTGCTGTTACCATAAACGAATGCATCTTAGACATTGTTGCAATAAAGTCAGCTGGGCCCGCAACATATCCTAACCGGTATCCTGTCATCGCATGTGATTTTGATAAACCGCTAATCAGTACGGTCTGCTCTGGTAAAAGGGTTGCCAGCGAGTGGAATGGCTGATCATACATTAATGAGCTATAAATTTCATCAACAATCGCATAAAGATGATGTTTCTGAATTACCTTGGCGAGCGCTTCTAATTCCTCTTTGCGATAAGATCGTCCAGTCGGGTTGTTAGGATAGTTAAGCAACACCGCTTTGACAGCTGTTCCTTCCTTTTTTAATACTTCTTCCAGCCGCTCCGCTGAGAGTAAAAATCCCTCGTCAGATGTATCAACCTTGACTGGCTCAGCACCGGTTAAAGATACGCTTGGAAAATAAAGTGAAAATGCTGGAGTCGGGATAATTACCTTATCACCGGGGTTTAGCATAGCAAAGGCTGTTGCGGTCACTGCTTCGGTTGCGCCAACCGTTACCACAATTTCAGTTGCGGGATCATAGTGAACATGGCGGCTGCGTTCCAGGTCTTTACTAATTGCTTGGCGCAGTTCAATCTTACCCTTACTAGCAGAATAGTGGGAATCATCATCTTTAATACTGTTAATCGCTGCTTCTTTAACATGTTCAGGCACCGCAAAATCTGGTTCACCAAGCGTTAGCTTCACTAATCCAGGAATTGCTGAAATTTCCTCATCAAATGCCCGGATCTGTGCTGGCGGAACAGCAGCGAGACGGCTGTTAACTACTGTCGATAATTCAGCTTGTAATTTTGGCATTTTTTCACTTCCTATAGAATATTTTCAAGTCCAATCAAGAGTTCAGACAGTTGATCGACCTTTTCTAAAGCAACCTTGACACCGTTCATAAATGATTGACGGTCAAATGAGTCTTGGCGAATTGTTAATGCTTCACCATCGCCCCCAAAAAGAACTTGTTCATGAGCGATATATCCTGGTAAACGAACCGCATGAATCTTGATTCCATGGTAGTCACCACCACGGGCTCCTGAAAGGCTTTCCGTTTCGTCAGGATTGGTTTCATGTGCCGGCCGAACTTGATCGATTAATTTAGCCGTACTTAAGGCTGTTCCAGACGGTGCATCTTTCTTATCTCCATGGTGCATTTCGATAATTTCAACATCAGGGAAATACTTTGCCGCTTCTTGCGCAAATTTCATCAAGAGGACCGCTGACATGCCAAAATTAGCAGCTATTAAACCACCAACACGTTTCTCACGGCTCAGTTGGGTCAACTCAGCTTGTTGATCATCGGTCAGCCCGGTTGTCCCAACAATTGGCTTCATCCCATGTTCCAAAGCATATTTTACATCTGCATAAACCGCATTTGGCAATGTAAAATCAATCCAAATATCAGCAACATTATCATCAATTTCAGCTAGTTGCTGGTAAGTTTTTACTTCAGCAGCTAAGTGATAGTCAGCTTTATTTTCAGTGGTTAAGTGTGGTGCAAGGGCGGCTGTAATTTCAAATCCGTCTAACGAATTAACAAGGTCAACAGCTTTTTGGCCCATTGCCCCCGTGGCGCCGGCAATTAATACTTTTTTCATCATTTATTCCCCCAAGTTTAGCGGTAAGTTTTGCGTAGTTAACGAATTAACGGGCAGTGATAAGGCTACTTCTAGTTCTCGCTTTTCATCTTCATTTAACGGAAGAATTGGTAATCGACAACCTCCTGCTTGGAAGCCTTGGGCGTTTAACACGGCCTTAACTGGCGAAGGTGATGGGAACATAAAGAGCGCTGCCATCCGTGGCGTTAACCATCGTTGCAACTTACCAGCTGTTTGATAGTCACCGCGGTAAAGGGCATCGTACATTTGCCGCATCTGGTCGACATAGTTATGGGAAGCAACTGAAATAACACCATTAGCACCTAATACTCGTGCAGTGAGCGCTTGGGCATCTTCCCCCGTAAAGACCGCAAAGTTAGGGTCGCGGTGGTCAACGATATATTCTAATTCTTCAAGAGCCGCACACTGCTTGACAGCAACAATGTTTGGATGGTGAGATAATTTAACAACTGTTTCCTGCGCCATCTTGGCACCAGTTCGTCCTGGAATGTTATACATAATTACTGGAAGGTTTACATTATCAGCAATCGTTGTAAAGTGGGCCACCATCCCCCGTTGGTTAGGTTTGTTATATGGTGGCACTACCACTAACGCATAGTCAATTCCATTAATTTGCGCAACTTCATTAGTAAAAGCAATGGTTTCTTCAGGATTGTTACTTCCTGTTCCAGCAATAACGGGAACCCGACCATGAACTATTTCACCAAAACGTTGGTAAAGTTCGATTTTTTCGTCATGGGTCAGTTCCGGGGTTTCACCAGTGGTTCCACCAATTACAAAACCATTGCTACCATGTTCAATTAAATAATTCGCTAAGCGTTCAAGGCTGGCAAAATCAATCTTTCCTTCATCATCAAAGGGGGTCACGATTGCTGTCATTAAGTCTGCATTTTCTAATGTTGTCATTTTATTTCCTCCATTACTACCCAATTACTGCATCCGATATTCTAAAAAGCCGGTAATTGCATCCACGCCGCGTTTGATTGCTGCCTCATTAGGGGTCAAGGTCGCCGAATGTAATTGTGAATCATCATCAACACCCAGCCAAAACATTGTTCCCGGAAACTTTGCTAAAAGGTAACCAAAGTCTTCACCAGTCATTGCTGGTTGAGTTTCAATAAAGTTAACAGTCGGTGTCTTTTCCATATATTGGATAAATCTTTTTGTTAATTCAGGGTTATTTTCAACTGGCCAATAACCGCCCTGGTTGAGTTCCAAGTTGACATCCATATTAAAGCTGCGACCAATTCCTGCACAAAGGTCGCTTAAACGCTGGTCAATCGTCTCAATCATTGTCTGTGTCAACCCGCGAATTGTTCCTTCAATTCGGGTATGTCCAGCAATTACATTACGAATTGTTCCACCATCGATTTTTCCCAACGTGATTACCCCGCTTTGAATCGGGTCAATACTTCGTGAAATAACAGTTTGCACCTGTAAAATTAAGGAAGCAGCGGCAACAACAGTATCATTGGCATCTTGAGGATAAGCTGCATGACCACCCTTACCATTGAGGTCAATATTAACTTCCGTGGTTCCCGCAAATAGGGTTCCCATACGGCAGCCAATTGCCCCCGCTGGTAGGTCAGGATTATCATGCAAACCATAAAATTCATCAGGACGCCATTTCCCGGTAAATAAACCTAATTCATATGCTCGCTTCCCCCCATTCTCACTTTCTTCAGCTGGTTGAAAGAAGAACAGCAGGTTATCTTGGGGCTGGTGTTCACTAAAGTAATTCAATACTCCCAGTGCTACTGTCATATGAATATCATGACCACAAGCATGCATAACTCCAGGGTGAGTTGAAGCGTATGGCAGGCCAGTTTGCTCTTCTACTGGTAAAGCATCAATATCGGTCCGATAACCAATGGTTCGTTGGGGACGTTGCCCATGCACAAGTACCATTAAGGCCGTTGGTAATTCTTCAGGTGTCTGGACTTCTAAGAATTCTTGATTAAAGTTAGCAATCGTTTCTTCTAAATACTTGTGAGTTGCAAATTCATGAAGGGCTAATTCAGGAATTTGATGGAGGTGTCGCCGGATGGTAATTAATTCTGCTTCTGTTAACATACCCGTCACTCCTATAGCTTCCGCAAATCGTCTTCTAATTCAGTTTTACCGGCAGTCTGATCATCAACATTCTTAATAAATTTAGCCGGAACCCCAGCAACCATCGTATGGGGAGCTACATCATGGGTAACAATGGCACCTGCCGCAATAACTGCGCCCTCACCTACATGGACTCCTTCAATCACAACTGCATTCGCACCAATCATGACATTATCATCAATCCGGACTGGTTCCGCTGAGGCTGGTTCGACCACCCCGGCAAGCACTGTTCCAGCACCAATGTGACAATGACGGCCAACAATTGCCCGACCGCCAAGGACAGCGCCCATATCGATCATCGAATCAGCTCCAATTTCGGCACCAATATTAATCGTTGCTCCCATCATGATTACAGCATTGTCGCCGATTAAAACCTTATCCCGGATAATGGCTCCTGGCTCAATCCGTGCATTAATATTTTTAAGGTCAAGCAACGGAACGGCGGAATTACGCGCATCGTTTTCAACGTGGTAGGATTCAATTGCTGTTGTCTCCTTCTGCAAGAACGGCTCAATAATAGTCCAATCCCCAAAGAGAACACCAGTATGCTGTTCAACAAATGCTTCCATCTCTTGAGGAAATTCGAGTCCTGCTAAATCCCCCTTGATGTATACCTTTACCGGAGTCTTCTTGGGAGCGTTACTAATGTAGTTAATAATTGCTTGTGCATCTAATTCTGCCATGTTATTTACCTCTTTCTTCCTTTATATATGTCTTTTTATTGTTGGTAGGGTTCATCCAAGCGGATTAAGTCTTCCAATGTTTCCCGCTTAATTACCACTTGCGCTTTGCCATTCTCCGCAAAGACTACTGCTGGTCGTGGATTTCGATTATAGTTAGAAGCCATTGAATAGCCATAAGCACCAGTATCAAGCATTGCTAGGACATCCCCTGGCTTGGTTGCCGGTAGCGCTTGATCTTGGCTTAAAATATCACCAGATTCACAATATTTTCCGGCTAAGCGAACATGTTCAATTGTTTTAGCTTGCGGGTCACGAGCAAGAACCGTTTCATATTGGGCCTCATATAAAGCAGGCCGAATATTATCACCCATTCCGCCATCAACCGTTACATACGGCTTCAAGCCTGGAACATCTTTACGGGAGCCAACTGTATATAGGTTATATCCTGCTGGTCCCGCAATTGAACGGCCTGGTTCAATCCAGATAGCCGGCATGGAAAGACCTGTTTGCTCAATCTCATTTTTGATTGCTTTGATAATTGCATCAACAAATTCTTCGGGCGCAAGGGGGTGATCATCCTTAACATAGCGAATTCCAAAGCCGCCCCCCACATTAATAACCTCTGCTTGGTAGGCAAACTTTTCTTGCCAGTGGGCAGCAACTTCAACTAATTTTTTTGCCACCCCCTTGAAACCTGCCAATTCAAAAATCTGTGAGCCGATGTGCGCATGAAGTCCTTTCATCTTCATGCGCGGATTAGCAAGAACCTTTGCTAGGGCTTCATCCGCCTGACCTGATTGAAGGTCAAAACCAAACTTGCTATCTACCTGACCAGTTTGAATATACTTATTAGTATGAGCAGAAATTCCTGGCGTGATCCGTAACATTACATTGATCGTAGCATTGCGCTCCTCTAAGACTGCTGCTAGTAAGTCAATCTCATGGAAATTATCAATCATAATTGTCCCCACGTGGTGATCGACCGCCATTACTAATTCTTCCCGCGACTTGTTATTTCCGTGAAAACTGACATTTGTCATTGGAAAACCGGCTTTAAGCGCGGTATATAATTCACCACCTGAAACTACATCAGCATGACCGCCTTCTGCTGCAACGACTTGATACATTGCAATCGCAGCAAATGCTTTGCTTGCATAGCTAACCGCATAATCAACATTATTTTCCTCGAACACCCGCTTAAATGCTCGAATTTGTTGGCGGATTTGCTGAACATCATATACAACAAGCGGCGTACCAAATTCTTGTGCAAGCTCTAACGCATCACACCCTCCAATCGTTAAGTGCCCGGCTGCATTTAGTTGTTGATCAGTTATTTGTTCATTCATTTATATTTCCTCCATGAAATGTACTACAAAGAGGTCGCATAAAAAAATCCACTGTCTGCGCAAACAAACAGTGGAATTCACTTATCCATTCTGATTTGTCGATAGCGCAACGCAGGCTCTTATTGTCCTGCGACAGTCCGTAGCTTATTCAACTACGCCCCAGCTACTTAATCGTGCCAAATTAAGCGCTTCGGCAACCTCCCTGTTCAACTAACCTTATCGTGTGGCAAACTAAATTAGTCTACTAGTGTCGGTTGCGCCTCTTCGATTTATACATAGCTTATAAGTCTTTTATGAGAATGTCAATAGGATTCATTAAATTCAAAAAACTTTTTTTAATTTATTAGATGTAAGAACCACCAATTTACTTTGTTTATAAACTAAAAAGGCTTGCAAGTCCCACGGAATATGTTAGAATTCGATTAAATTATTCAAGAGATACATTAGCAAGTCTAATTATCTTAAAGGAGTTTCAAACATGAAAGTTGTAAAGTTTGGTGGTAGCTCTCTGGCAAACGGGGAGGCCTTTGAAAACGCGATTAATATTATTTCAGCCGACCCCGAGCGACGGGTTATTGTTACCTCAGCCCCTGGAAAACGTTTTGCTGATGACATCAAAGTTACTGACTTACTAATCAAATATGCTAATACGGTGATAAAGGGTGATGATCCGCAAGCAATTGTGGATCAAATTTTTAGTCGTTATCAGGAGATTGCTGATTACTTTGACTTACCGAACGAAAAATTAGCTCCCTTAGCAAAACGGCTCCAGTCATTACCCGCCCATTCTTACCCTAATAATAATTACTTAATGGCTGCCTTTAAAGCCCATGGCGAACGTCTAAATGCCCAGTTAATGGCCATTATCTTAAATCATCGGGGTTATAAAGCACGGTTTGTAACCCCGAGCGAGGCAGGAATCACTGTTACGGGAACCCCTAATAACGCAAGCGTAATTCCTGAAACTTACTCTGCATTAAGCCACTTTGCATATAGTAATACAGAGTTATTAATTTTCCCTGGTTTTTATGGCATAACTCTCGCTGGTCACATCGCAACCTTCTCGCGAGGAGGATCTGATATTACTGGTGCAATCTTAGCGCGTGGTCTCAACGCTTCAATTTATGAAAACTTTACTGATGTTGACGCAATCTACTCTGCTAACCCTCATGTCGTTGATCATCCTCAACCAATCGCAAAGATGACCTATCGCGAAATGAGAGAATTATCATATGCGGGGTTCTCGGTCTTTCATGATGAAGCCCTGATCCCAGCAATCCAAGGCAATATTCCAATTAACGTTCGTAATACTAACGATCCCGACAAGCCAGGCACAATGATCGTCCCAGATAAGGACTTTCAACCGAGTGATATTGTAACTGGGGTCGTTAGCGGCAAACACTTTGCTGCCTTCTATCTTCATAAATATCTTCTTAACAAACAGGCAGGTTTTACCCTTCGTATTCTGGAAATTTTAGCTAAACATGATGTATCATATGAACATATGCCATCGGGGATTGATGATATTACAATTATCCTTGATCGAAACGCAATCGATGACCAGTTGGTTGATATAATCTGTAACGAAATTCAAGAAGAAGTTAACCCTGACTGCTTAGAATGGATTGATAATTATGCCATCACAATGGTTATCGGTGAAGGAATGCGTGACCGAACTGGCGTAATCGATGATATTTTAATGCCACTAGCGGAGAAAAATATTGCGGTTCCAATGATTAATCAAGGTGCATCCCGTATTGCTATTATGATTGGGACCTATGATGAAGATGCTGACGATGCAGTTCGAGCAATTTACCACCGCTTTTTTGTAAATTAGGAGGAAACTAATGGCACAATTATTGAAAGTACATGGATCACAAAATTCATTCTTTATTTTGGATCAGACTAAACTCCAACAGCCACTGTCCGATGAAGAATTAGTTGCTTTTACTAAAAAGATTACCGACCCGCAAAATAATATTCTCGACGGTGCAGACGGCGTTCTGGTCGTCAATAAACCGGTTCGTGCTGGCGCGGCTGCCCAAATGCGCGTAATTAACGCTGATGGGAGTGAGGCCTCAATGTGTGGAAATGGCTTGCGGACAGTAGCGCGGTATGTTGCTGAACGTGATAACCTAACTGATTTTAAGGTTGACACAATGAACGCAAGTCTCCATGTACGAAAACATGAGGCATTAGCTCCCGGAGTTCCCGCATTTGCCGTGGAAATTTCCCCGGTACGTTTTGAAAAAGATGCCCTCCCATATAACAATTTAGGTCATGATCGATTGTTAGACACCCCTGTCCCTGAACTATTACCGGGTTTACGATTCTCAGTCCTTGCGGTTCCTAACCCCCACTTAATTAGTTTTGTTAGCAAGGAAGAATTAAATGGTCCCGACCTTGGCGAATTAGGGGCGCGCTTAAATAGCGACAACCCTTATTTCAGTGACGGAGTTAACGTTAACTTTGGTCATGTTCTTGGTCACAATGCCCTTTTTGTCAAGACCTTTGAACGAGGTGTTGGTTTTACTAATGCCTGTGGTACGGGAATGTCTGCTACCAGTCTTGCGTTTGCCCTTGTTAAGCCAAACATGGTTACCTTTAATGAACCAATCAGTGTTTATAACCCTGGCGGAATGGTCAAAACAATTCTCCATCATAATGCTGGCGAATACTGGATTGAATTAATCGGTAATGCTACTTTTACCCACAAACTTGAAATTAGTGAAGATGACCTTCATCAGGCTAATCTTGATATTACTAATACAGCAGAAACTAATGAACAACAAGCATACAATGACTTTGTCAACAATTTGCCAATTCTAGAACTATAAATAGGGTTGTTCTGTTCTTCTAATTAGAATATAAATAGGACGTCAAAGCTCGGAAATCCGAACTTTGACGTCCTATTTGCTTTTCCAATAAAACTAAGAAAAATACGGATAGATAATATCACGCAGTTTTTTTACTTATTTACGATTAAATAACGTATCAATTGATTGATTATTATGCACCCGCACGATCGCTTCTCCTAGCAAATCATCAACTGAGAGCTGAACTAACTTTGAAAATTGCTTTTCTTTTGGTAAATGAATCGTATCGGTTACAATCATCTTTTCTAATGCGGAATTTTCTAAAGTATTAACTGCATCTGCTGATAGTACCGGATGGGTAGCAACGCCGTAAATCTTACCCGCACCAAACTTCTTTAGTGCTTCCGCAGAGAGCTTCATCCGAATACCAGTATCAACAATGTCATCCACGATAATCGCAGTCTTATCCTTTACATCACCAATAACATATTCCGGCACTTCTTGATCTACCCGCTCACGAACTTCATCATTACGATTATCAATAATTGCAATCGAAGCCTTAATTCGTTCCGCAAATTTACGTGCTAAATTTACACCCGCGTGGTCCGGGGCCACCACCACAATATCATCCCCTAAGTTTTGATCTTCAATGTACTTAGTAAACAAACTTGTTGCTTGTAAGTGGTCGACCGGAATATCAAAGAAACCTTGAACTTGAGGAGCATGTAAATCAATTGTTATTAATCGATTAATTTGATCCATCTCAAGAAGGTTAGCAATTAGCTTAGCAGTAATTGGTTCCCGACTACGAGCTTTACGGTCTTGACGGGCGTAACCATAATAAGGCATTACCACGTTGATCTTAGCAGCACTTGCACGACGTAGTGCATCAACCATAATCAATAATTCCATCAAATTAGTATTAACAGGATCTGAAACGGACTGAATCACATACACTTCGCACCCACGAACACTCTCATCGATAGTAATCTTAATTTCACCATCAGCAAAATGGCTAATCGACGCCTGACTTAATGGAATTCCTACTCGTTTAGCAATCTGGTCAGCTAGTTGCGGATTTGAATTTAATGAAAATAGACGCACATTATCGGCATTTTTAATCTGGGTCATTTTTGTACTCCTTTAAAGTTCGACAATAATCATAACTATTATGACAACAAATGCTCATTCAATCAAGTATTATTTGACTTGATGAAAACTTTGCAAACTAATATTTTCCATTCCAATGAGCGGGTCAATTTTATTTGAATTAATTAGCTCAGCAGTCAAAATATACTGACGAGGAGTAGTCGGCTGGGCTGGTGGTTCTGAAGTCTTTGCAAATTCATTATTGTTGGCTTCCGTTAAATCATTTGATAATAATTCTTTATCCTGTTCAAGCGGCGTGGTTAACTCATTGTGCCGCGCCCAAACCCTATTAAGGCGGTCTACTAAGGATGTATTACGGTTAACAGCCTCATTTTTTACACTCGTCACTACCGCATACGGCTCGCCAATTAAGACTAATTTTTCTGCCGCCCGGGTGATTGCCGTGTACAACAGATTACGTTGAAGCATCCGGCTAAACTGCTGTACAATCGGCAAGAGAACCATTTTAAATTGACTTCCCTGAGCCTTATGAATAGAAATACAATATGCTAACCGTAATTGGTTCCACTCCATCCGACTATATGAAACTTCATTACCGTCATAATCAACGGTGATCGATTCATTACGTTTTCCGCCTATTTTATTACTCTCAATTGCCGTAATTCTGCCAATATCACCATTAAAAATATTTTTTTCAGGAACATTTACTAGTTGCAAAACCTTATCACCAACACGGAAAATTTGCCCGCGAAAATCAACCTCTTGCTTCCCGGTAGCGGGTGGATTATAAGCTTGCTGGGCAAGTTCGTTCAGGCGGTCAATCCCTGCTTGACCACGGTACATTGGTGCCAGAATTTGAATATCATTTGCCGAATAGTCTCGTTTTTTTGATAAATCAATAATTTGCTGGACAACGCTTGGCACTTGGTTTGCATGACAGGAAATAAACGACCGGTCTGCCAATTTATTAGTCAGATCTGGCGGTAGGTTCCCCTGTTTAATTGCATGGGCTAACGGAATTATCGTTGAGTCAGCAGACTGACGGTGGATATTAGTTAACTCGACTTTTGGTAATTCGGCAAAATCAAGTAAATCATGAAAAACCTGTCCTGGGCCTACTGAAGGTAGCTGATCCTTATCACCAACTAGGACAACATGCATAGATGTTGGAACTGCCTGAATTAACGTCTTGAACAACAGCGTATCAACCATTGACATTTCATCAATAATTAACAGCGATCCTTCTAAATCCCGACCATTAAGATCAGTCGGCATCTCCCGTCCGTTGAGACCTAAGAGCCGGTGAATCGTACTTGCTGGAAGATCAGTTGCTTCACTCATTCTTTTAGCTGCCCGGCCAGTTGGGGCTGCTAGCAGCACGGGAAAAGCTTTTTCTTTATACTCGTCAACGTCAAGGGATATATTATGGATTTTAGCATAGCTAGCTACAATCCCCTTAATAATCGTTGTCTTTCCCGTCCCCGGTCCCCCTGTTAATAACATGACCTTACTAGTCAAAGCCATTTTGATTGCTTCCTTTTGAATTTTATCATAGGTAATCCCCGACTGATCAGCAACCTTAGCAACTGTTTTTTCAACTGTTTCTGCTGGTAAGTTATCGGGTTCAACCGTCAACAACCGATGTAAATGGTCAGCAATCTGCCATTCAGCATTGTAGAGGGACGTGGGATAAACTTTTTTATCTGCATATCGGATTCCTTGATTTTTTTCTAATTCAACAATTCGGGCAGTCACGGCATCCGTTGACACTTGACCACCGCTTCCTTGTGCTAATAGCTGAATTGTTTGTTGAAGCAAGGGTCGGGTAGTTGTATAAGTATCCCCAGTTTCCATCGTTAAGTCATCAAGGGTTTGAACAATTGCGGCATCAATTCGCCGCGGATCATCTGCGGGAACTTCAAGCCGC
Organism: Lactobacillus sp. 0.1XD8-4; assembly: GCF_009663775.1. Classification (GTDB taxonomy): domain Bacteria; phylum Bacillota; class Bacilli; order Lactobacillales; family Lactobacillaceae; genus Limosilactobacillus; species Limosilactobacillus walteri. Next base: position 24,195 of record NZ_RDBR01000010.1, on the reverse strand, counting down.
TTGGCAACTTGATCAGCCCGCTTAAAACTTATTCCATCAATTTCTGTCGCAAGCTGGTAGGGATTTTCATTGATGATATGCAAAGTCTCTTCACCGTATTTATCAAAGATTGCACTACTAAGGTTAGCGCCAAAGCCTAAATCATTTAAACCAATGATAATCTGATCCATCCCTTGATTTGCACGAAGATTATCAATAAGCGAAGATTTAACTGCCTTTCGCAGCTTCAGTTTGTCAAGGACATGCGGATCAGCGATGATTTTATCAATAGCATCTGTTCCTAGTTCACTGACAATTTTTTCAGCAGTTTTCTTTCCAATTCCTTCAAACTGCTTACCAGACAGAAAGTCAATTAGGCCTTCCTTACTTGTAGGCCGGTTAACACTGTATGAAGTTGCTTGAAACTGCTGACCATACCGCGGGTGTTCAATTATTTTTCCCTCGAAACGGTATGTTTGATCATCGCTAAGGTCCCCGAGACTCCCCGTAACTGTAATCTCTGGTTCATGCCAGTCAAAGTTTGCTTCTTCAACGGAAACAATCAAAACCTTAAAAAATGAATCTGGGCTACTAAAAATTTCTGATTGGACTTGACCAATAAAAAAAGACGGCTCCGTTGGCGTCTTAAATAGGTCGATTTCTTCAGCCATAGAAGTCATCCTTTCTCGTTGCTAATCTTTATTTTGAGTTGCGCGAAGGGTCTTTTCAATATCATTTAACCGTTCCTCACTCTTATGATAATAGTTGAGATCTAGCTGCTTAGCTTGGGCAAGATAGTCTTTATAAGGCTCACCAAGTACCATTGCTACAATTCCTCGGTTAAATTGTGTATCAGCCCGGCCTGGGTGACGCTTTAAGATTACATCATAGTACTCCTTGGCTTTTTTAAATTCACCAAGCGCTAATAATGAGTCACCAATTACCTGATTGATTTCAGGATCATCTGCCCGTAGTTCATGAGCTGTTAGGCCGTACGCCACGGCCTGCTTATGTTGCCCCTTTTTCATGTAGCTTTGAGCCATCATTAAATAAGAATCAGCTTTGAGCTTAGGATCATCAATCTTATTGTAAAGTTTGATTGCTTCATTTACCTTGCCAACTTCATAATAAAGGTTGCCAAGCCCATAGTTTAAGAGGTTCATCGCGGTCTGATCGCCCTTTGCTTCAAAAATACCAAGAGCTTTCATGAACAGTTCTTCTGCTTGTTGGTAATCATTTAACCGTGTCAGCAAAGAACCAAGATCATAGTAATTGTTAACTCGATCTGGGTGTTCATCAATTGCTTCTACTAACTTGTGGACTAATTTTTCAGTCTCCTTTTTCTTTGGGTCACGAAAATCCGTCTTATCTGTCATTAATATCACCTCTTATATAGTATCAGTTGGATCAACCTTATTTTTATGAAGGTATGATGTATCATTCCATTTTTCAAGTTCAAAAGTTTTAGCATCATTAGTTGTTAAAATCGTCGTTGAAGTATTGCTCAAGCCGCCTCGATCTTTTAAGTGGGCAAGTGGCGTTCCAATTAAAGCATTGATGGCTGCGTTTAGTGCGGCACCATGAGAGACAATCAAAATATTACCTGCTGGATACTGCCGGCAAAATTCTTCAATTGCCGCGCGAAAACGAGCAATCACAGCAGCAAAACTCTCTCCTGCAACAAGCGATTCATCATACTTATCAGGATGATGACGAAAGTTTTTGAGAACTTCCGGCCATTTTGCTGCGACGTCTTCAAAATGCATCCCTTCCATTTTACCAAGGTTAAATTCTTTTAAGCGACTATCAATTGTCAATGGGATTTCTTGATTTAAGTGACTTAATAATGTCTGCGCAGTTACCTGAGCACGCTTTAATGGACTAGTGTATGCATGCACGAAAGGGACGCTTTGTAAAGAGTCTGCTAACAGCTCAATCTCACGATAACTGTTTTTTAATAGTGGCGAGTCTCCATTGGCACCCTGATAGCGAGACTCTAAATTCCATTGTGTTTTTCCATGCCGGATTAAGTAAACTTTTGTCATCTCTGTCGTTGCTCCTTTTATTTACTATCTTACCAGAGTTTGGGGCAATTGTTTATCACAGAATTATTAATTATGTACATTTAAGAAGGCAAAAGTTTTCAAATACTCTTGCCTTCTTAAATTTAAAATATGAATTAAACGTATTGAAGTTGCCGATCATGGCTGTAAGCACGATCAATTATTGCGCTGCCAAGACATTCTGGTCCATCGTAAAAGACAACTGCTTGCCCTGGAGTAATCGCGCGGGCTGGATCGTCAAATTCAACTGTCACTTTTTTATCATCAGCAGCAAGGTGGACGGTCACCCCAACATCAGTCTGGCGGTAACGGAATTTTGCTGTACAGTGAAAATCACGACCGTAACGACTAACAACATCATCAACCCAATGGATATCACTTGCTTCAAGATGAGTAGCGTATAGGTGGTCATTGTGGTATCCCTGACCAACGTAAAGGACATTCTTGCTCATGTCTTTCCCAATTACAAACCAAGGCTCGTTGCTTTCTTTATTACCCCCAAGGCCAAGGCCGCGCCGTTGACCAATCGTATAATACATTAATCCCATATGGTGGCCAACAACTTTACCATCAAGGGTCTCCATATTTCCTGGTTGGGCTGGAATATACTGACTTAGGAATTCACGAAAATGGCCATCTTCACCAATAAAGCAAATACCAACTGAATCTTTCTTTTTTGCAGTAGCCAACCCGGCCTCTTCGGCAATTTGGCGAATCTCAGGCTTAGTATATCCCGCTAGTGGAAACATTACCTTATCAAGCTGTTTGTAATCAAGCTGACTTAAAAAGTAAGTTTGATCCTTATGCTGATCCTTAGCCCGCATTAAGTGCATTCGGCCATTTTCATCACGTTTAACATCAGCATAATGACCAGTGGCAACGTAATCTGCCCCTAGTTGATTAGCATAATCGATAAACGCTTTAAACTTAATTTCTTTGTTACAAATAACGTCAGGATTAGGCGTCCGTCCCTTCTTATATTCAGCAATGAAATATTTGAAGACCCGGTCCCAATATTCCTTTTCAAAGTTAACGGAATAATATGGAATCCCAATCTTAGAAGCAACTTTTGCTACATCCTTGTAGTCTTCCGTGGCAGTACAAACGCCATTTTCGTCTGTATCGTCCCAATTTTTCATAAAAACGCCAACGACATCATATCCCTGGCGCTTTAAGAGCAAAGCAGTTACTGATGAATCAACACCACCGCTCATTCCAACTACAACACGTGTATGACTATTATCAGTCATGAATTATCACCATCATTTCGTATAGATTCTGGAATAATCTACGAGTGAAGGTCGCATGCATCCAGTGATAACCATTGTACCAAAGTATTATTACCCCTGCACGGTTTTTATTTAGTAAAAATTTGCCGGTCAACCATCTCATCTAAAATATAGTGATACTGTTGAACAAATTCAGCTGCTCGTTGATGATTAAAAATGTTAATCTTCCGTAAACCATTCCCAGATAGCGTCTCCATTTTAAATCCATTAAGATCGCCATTAATTAGGATTCTAATTCGTGCAACCGGTTTGAAAGGGTTATTAGTATCAAGACTGCCAAGATACTCATAGTTACCACGTTTCGTCTGCTCAAAGCCAAGATCGAGCAAAGCATATTTTTTCACTGCAGGGCTTAGCGTATATTTATCCTTATCACCAGTAATTTGTACCGTCTTTGTAAAATCCATTTTAATCCTCTCCGTTAATCTGCTTTAGCTTTTGGGTCGTCTTAATAACCGTCTTAATTAATCGATCAATATCTTGCTCAGTATTTAACGCTCCAAAGCTAACACGAATAGATTCACTAATTCGCGGACTATCAGCGCCAAACATGGCAGTTAAAACATGAGAAGGCTCAATGCTTCCAGCTGTACAAGCGGAACCGCCAGAAACCGCAATACCTGCAAGATCAAGATCCGTTTGCATAACATAGGTTGAAATTCCCTTAAACCATAAGTTCAGTACATGCGTCTGATTAATTAAACCATTTACTGCAAAATCGATATTATTTTCTTCAAGTGCCCGCACAATCTTTTGTTTAAAATCGTAATAACGGTTACGACGTTCTTTTTTAACTGCCGATGTATTCAATTCTACCGCCTTGGCAAAAGCAGCGATCCCGGGAACATTCTCTGTTCCAGCACGGCGCTTTGTTTCCTGGTCGCCACCCTTAATAAAACTAGGGAAGCTTATGCCATCACGGCGGTATAAGAAGCCAATCATCTTCGGCCCGTTAATTTTATGGGCTGAAGTCGACAACATATCAATATGATCTGCCTTAACATCAATCGGCATTAACCCGTATGCTTGCACTGCATCGGTATGGAACCATGCCTGGTGATCTTTTAAAATCTCGCCGATTTCGTGAATCGGCATTTGGCTGCCAACTTCATTATTTTCCATCATTATCGTAACAAGGATTGTATCGTCACGGAGAGCGGCCTTAAAATCATCAATTGAGATGTTACCATTTTCATCTACTGGTAGATAAGTCACTTCAAAACCATGGTCTGCTAAAAAGTGAAGCGGCTTGAGGACAGCTTCATGTTCAACCGCTGTAGTAATAATATGTTTACCAAGATTTTGCCGTTTAAAGGCGGTTTGGATAATCGCGGTATTATCACTTTCAGTTCCTCCACTGGTGAAAATAATCTCATTATCAGCAGCATTAATACTTTGCGCTATCACATGACGACTATCTTCCATCACCAATTTAGCGTGCCGGCCAAATGAATACCCAGTTGAGGCATTGCCCCACGACTCTTTCATTTGCTTGGTCATTTCATCAATTACCACTGGCGTCATTGGTGTTGTTGCCGCATTATCCAAATAAATCTCACTCACAAAACTTCATCCTTCCGTTTACTTATCTAAATCCGCAAAAAGCTGGAGCAGCATATTTGCAGAACGCTTACCAGCATCAATGATAAAGTCATCGAAGCTTACCCCGGCATCTTCATCACCAGTATCTGACATTGCTCGTACAACAACATAAGGGGTTTGATGGTCAGTTGCTACTTGACCAACCGCCGCTCCTTCCATTTCGCTTGATAGAGCATCTGGAAAGTGGTTTAAGATTTCTTCAATAGCAACCGAACTAGCTATAAACTGGTCACCCGAGACAATTAAGCCCCGCTTAACATTTAATCCGGTCTTTTCACCAGCTTTTTCTAATGCAGTTCCCCATTGAGAGGAGGCTTTAAAGCGTGGTTCTTTCCCTGGTAACTGCCCATAACGATAATTAAATGCTGTTGCGTCAACATCGTGGTATGCTGTTTCAGTTGAAATAACAACATCCCCCACATGGAGACCTTCACCAATACCACCAGCAGATCCTGAATTAATTACTACATCTGCATCACAATCCGTAATTAAATGTTCGGTTGTGATTCCCGCTTCAACTTTGCCAATTCCCGATTCTACTAGGACTACTTCTTGATTGCTAATCTTACCAAATAAATAAGTTTTTCCGCCGATCTTCTTTTCTTGACGGTCCGCTAATTTTGCGGTTAATTCCTTAATTTCTTCTGGCATTGCACAAATAATTCCAAATCGCATAATTTTTCTCCTTTATCCAACATAAAATAGTATTAGGTAAACAATAATAATTGCTGCAACCAAGGCAATGATGGTTATATTTAAGCGCCTTTTTAAGCGATTCGTCTTTTCGACAACACTTTCTTCATGCCGTTGGTTAGCAGCCGCCTCCCGACTATAAGGCTGAGCAGACTCTTGACGCGGTTCTTGTACCGGTTGTTGTTCAGCTTCGCGTTGCTGCTGGCGATATTGACTCCGCGACATTCTTGATTGTTGTCCATCTTGAGGTTGTCTATTATCCACGTTTATTCATTCCTTGCCAATAATAAATTGCCATAATTGTCTTGGCATCTTCTATTTCACCAAGATCAATCATCTCTAATGCTTTCGGTAAAGTAACTTCACGTAAAGCTAAGCATTCATCTTGGTCTTGGGGTAATTCATGAGTAACTCGTTTCAAACCGGTGGCTAAGTAAAGGGTCATATACTCATCCATGCACCCAATAGATGTATAAAACGAAGAAATCTTCTTTAAACTTGTTGCTTCGTATCGTGTTTCTTCATTCAATTCCCGTTTGGCTGCATGAACTGCATCATTAGCGTCACGTAGATCTAACTTTCCTGCCGGAATTTCTAAAGTTGTATTTGCAATTGGGGCCCGCCACTGCTTTTCAAGGATCATCTTGTTATCATCCGTAAGCGCCAAGATTGCAATTGCTGGGGCATGGTGGACGATTTCCCGCTGTGCCTTTTTACCAGTAGGCGTCATAACTTGTTGGACTTCAATGTCAATCAAATGTCCATGAAAAACTGTCTTGCTGCTTATTAGCCGTTCTGCAAAATCCATCTTATCTCCTCATTCTTTTCTTTATTTTAATACCCGTACATGGGCTGCTTGTGGTCCCTTTTGTCCCTGGACAATCACAAGCGAAACTTCTTCACCTGGATGAAGAATGCGATGTCTCGTTCCTTCGATTCCACTATAATGAACAAAAATCTCACCTTCATGGGGAACGGTAATAAAGCCCCATCCCTTTTGTTCATCAAAACTCTTTACTTTTCCTTTGAGCATTTCTACCAACTCCAAAATAAAATACCAAGCAACAAGCGTCACTTGGTATTTTACACCGCTTAAAAATAATTGTCATTTACCGGTTAACGAAAACCGCTAATTTTTAGATATTATTAGTTTTCCAAGCCCTCATCAACTGTTTCAGGGAAGTTTTCACGAACAATTGCTGCACACCGAGCACATAGTTCAGGATAAGCCGGATCGCTGCCAACATCTTCTTTAACCATTCGACAACGAGCACAGGTCTCGCCCTTTGCAGTTGTAACCTTAACAGCAACACCGTCATTATATTGATCAGCATCAGCTGGAACATCATCAGCCGAATGTTCATGAAGAGCAGAAACACCGAGTAGCAATTGAACATTTTCATTAAGACTATCAAGCAGTTGCTTTTGACTAGCCGTTAAGTAAAGGTCGACTTGAGCTTCAAGCGATTTACCAATCAATTTTGCATTCCGTGCTTCTTCAAGACTCTTGAGTACGTGTGACCGAATTTCCATAAATTCATCCCACTTGCTCAATAATTCCTCTTCACCGTCAAAAGACCGTGGATCTGGAATTTCTGTTAGTTGAACAAAGTCTTCTGGCTCATTCATGTAACTCCAAACTTCTTCAGTCGTGTGAGGAAGAATTGGGGTAAGCAACTTAACTAATGTTAATAAGATATCATAGAAGACCGTTTGCATTGAACGACGAGCTTCAGAATTTTCTGCTTCAATGTAAAGAACATCCTTGGCAATATTCATGTAGAAAGCAGAAAGGTCATTGTTAACAAAGTTGATTAAAAGTTTGTAAGCATTTAGGAAGTCATAATTATCAAAGTCTTCCCGCATCTTCTTTAAGAAATGATTGAGTTTAACCAACATGTATTTGTCAACTGATTGGAGTTTTTCATACGACACAGTATCTTCTTCTGAATTAAAATCAGCAGTATTAGCTAGCAAGAAGCGGAATGTATTTCGCAACTTCCGATAAGCTTCCGAGATCTGTTGGAAAGTTCCCATTGAAACCCGTACATCAGCAGAAGTATCAGCACTCATTACCCATAAGCGAATAATTTCTGCCCCCATTTGTTGAACAACCTTGTTAGGATCAATAACATTTCCTTGGGACTTGCTCATCTTGTTGCCACGCTTATCAAGCGTAAATCCTTGAGAAACGATTTCCTTATATGGGGCATGACCAGAACAAACAACACTTGTGATCAAACTAGAATTGAACCAACCACGGTATTGGTCAGATCCTTCAAGATACAGGTCGGCTGGATACGTTAGGTAATCACGTTCCGCTAAGACACCTTGATGTGAAGAACCAGAATCAAACCAAACATCCATAATGTCAGTTTCCTTAGTGAACTTACCATTTGGTGAATGTTCATTAGTATATCCTTCAGGCAAGAGGTCCTTGGCATCCCGTTCAAACCAAACATTCGAACCGTACTTTGCAAATAAGTCAGCAACGTGGTTAATTGTTTCTTCTTCCATAATTGGCGTGCCATCTTCAGCGTAGAACACCGGTAACGGTACACCCCAAACCCGTTGACGGGAAATTACCCAATCACCACGGTCCTTAATCATGTTACGAAGACGAACCTTCCCCCATTCAGGATGGTACTTCACATCTTCAAGCGCATCTAAAATGTTTTGTCGCATTTTTTCAATTGAAACAAACCATTGATCAGTTGCACGGAAAATAATTGGCTTCTTTGTCCGCCAGTCAAATGGATAACTGTGTTGAAGCGGTTCTTGAAGAAGTAAAGCATTATTCTCTTCTAACTTTTGAAGAGAAACGTCATCAGCATCTTGGTAGAATACACCGTCAAAGCCGTCACCGTTTTCTTTCGTTAATACCCCTTGATCATTAATTGGGGCAAAAATTGGCAAATCATATTTCTTCCCAAAGTTGTAGTCATCATCACCATAACCAGGAGCGGTGTGGACTAAACCAGTCCCCGCATCGGCTGTAACATAATCGGCTAATCCCACTAAAAGGTCACGGTCAAGGTATGGGTGCTGAGTTGTCATTCCTTCAAGTTCTTGACCAGCAAGGTGATCAACAACTTCATAATCTTCCCAGCCAAGTTTTTCAGCTAACTTTTCAAGAAGATCTGTTGCAACAACAAATTTCCGATCATCATTGGCAGGCTTTACAACGGAATAATCAAATTTAGGATTGACCGCCACCGCTTCTGAAGCAGGCACGGTCCATGGAGTAGTAGTCCAAACAACCATATATGTATTATTGTCTAAACGTTCCTTACCATCCTTAACTTGTTCGGCAAAGAAGGCGGTCTTAGCAACAACATCATGGTATTCAACTTCAGCTTCTGCCAAGGCAGATTCAGAAGACCAAGACCAGTATACTGGCTTTTTAGCTTGGTATAACAGGCCCTTCTTTGCAAACTCACCAAATACCCGAATCTGAGCTGCTTCGAATTCTTTATCAAGAGTAAGGTACGGATGATCCCATTCGCCACTGACACCTAAACGCTTAAAGTCGGTCCGCTGCTTATCAACTTGCTTTAATGCGTATTCGCGACATAAGTCATGGAATTCTGTTAAACTCATCTTTTTCCGATCATAGCCCGATTTTGTTAATTGGTGTTCAATTGGTAATCCGTGAGTATCCCATCCCGGAACATAAGGTGCTCGGAAACCAGCCATTGACTTATAGCGAACAATAAAGTCCTTTGAAATCTTATTCATCGCATGACCAATGTGAATATTCCCATTTGCATATGGAGGACCATCGTGAAGGACAAAGGTTGGCTTACCCTCATTCAATTTTTGTCGTAATTCGTAAACTTTATTTTCTTCCCATAGCTGTTCCCGTTGCGCTTCTGTCACCGGTAATTTTCCACGCATTGGAAATTTTGTCCGGCCAAGGTTTAATGTATCTTTGACACGCATTGTAATTACCCCTTTCATTAATTCTCGTATTTTAATAATAAAAAAGCTTCCTCCCCTATACTGGGACGAAGCTTTTTCGCGGTACCACCCGGATTCAAAACTTTAAATATATTAAAGTTTCCTCAAATCATTTTTAACGGTAATGACCCGCCTTATCCTACTGGATCGATCAGATAAGGTACTCCAAGATGATCAGAAATAACTAAACATCATCAACCTCTCACCATCTGTTGACTCGCTTTGGTGTTATTATAGCTATTCCACTTCTTATCAGCGATTTTATTAAAATACGTTTCTAGTGTCCTACTTGTTGCTATCTGGAAAGACAACAACCGTTTCAGGTGAATTAGAACCATCATTACTATTATCAGTTGGTTGTTCCGCTACTGCATCTTCTACTGGTTGTTCTGTTGACTCCGTAGTCGTTGCAGTAGGTTGTGCTGGTTGAGCAACTGGTTCTTCACTAGAAGTTGTTGCAGTTGATTCTACACTGGTTGTAGAACTGCTGTCAAGACGACTTCCCAAAATTTTTTCAATTTCATCATATTTACTCAAATCATCATTTTCCAAAAGCTTGTCCCACTCGTTGCTCTTAATTACTTCTAATTGGGATTCAAGCATTACTTGGAGACGCTGACGGAAGATTCGGGTTTGCTTGCGAAGGTCATTAGTCTCACTAGTCAACTTCTTAGTTGAGTTTGCTGCGTCTTCAATAACCTGATTAGATTTATCATTAGCCTCAGAAACAATATCAGTAGCCTGCTTTTGCGCTTCACGGATCATGATATCGGCTTCCCGTTTAGCATTATTCTTTACCTTATCAGCAGCTTCTTGGGCAACTAAAATAGACTTGTTCAAAGAGTCCTTTAAGTCAGCAAAGTATTTAATCTTACTATCATTTGCCCGAACTTGTTCTTGTAAATTATTATTTTCGGTTATTAATTGCTGAACAGTCTGTGAAACTTCTTGAAGAAATTCTTGAACTTCTTCAGGATTGTAACCACGCATCTTTGTATTAAATTGTTTATTGTTAATTTGATCAACCGTCAAACTCATGAGTAAATTCCTCCATTCAAATTACGCATTTACAATTGAAATGGTAATTCTTTCTTTATCTTTTTTTGTTTTTCCATTGGTCATATCGATCCGCAGGCGGCCACCATGTCGAACAGAAATCAAATCATGTACCACAACTTGATAATCTGGGCGATTTACTTCCTCCCAATTTAATCGAACTTGACCATGCTCTATTAATTGTTTTGCTCGGTTCCGTGAATAATTAAACCCCGCTGCTACAACTACATCTAACCGCAAAGAAGAAACAGTTGTTACTAGCGGTGTCCATTCTTCAAGCGGTACTACTACTGCTTCGGGTGCAACTGGCAGCCATTTAACTTTTATTCGGCCCACATGATCTACGTTTTTGCGTAAATACTCAGCCATCGTTTTAGTCACAATGACTTGCCACCGTAGCCCATCAGTTAAAATATCCCCGAATGCGCTACGTTCAAGTCCTTCACCAATCAATGTCCCCATAATTTGACGATGATGAAGTTCTGAAAATTTAGCAGGATAATTAACCTCTAAAACCTGTAAGGCAAAATCATCTATAGAGGGTTCATAATAAGGCGGATAAATTAAAACTCGTTGCATTTCTGCGCCTTGCCAACCACCATACATTTTTATTTTAACATTGTTATTACGATTAACAATCGTTTGGACAATAAAACGTTCACGCGGATTCAAAAAAGGAGTTAAGATTGGCCGATATTGACCTTCAGCAGTAGCAATCCAATCATTTGCCTGATCAATAAGCGGAGCTTCCTCCGCGCGAAAATGTTGTTTAATATTATGCTCGTTCAAAATATTCCTCGCTTAGATTACTAAAGGATTGCTGAAATATGTGCTAGACCAGCTTGAACAAAATATAAAACTAAAATAGCGACCATCGGAGCAAAGCTGATTCCTCCAATTGGTGGAATAAAGTCAAACCAGTGCATATATGGCTCTACCAATCGATTAATAATGTCGCCTAAACGTGAATTACGCGCGTTAGGAAACCACGACATAATACACCAAACGATGATTACTAAAATATAAGCATCCACCAATTGATAAAGAGCCCACAATAAAAATGCGATCATATAAACTCCTTTTAGTGACTAAAATTTGTCACCATCATTTTTTAAATTACTTGTTAAATTACCTGATATTTCATAATTTTTAGGCGTACATAAGAAAATTTCCTTGCCAATACGTTTCATCTCGCCATCAATTGCGAAAACAGTACCATTCAAGAAATCAACAAGCCGCGCTGCAACACTAGAATCCATTTGGGTAAAATTAACAATTACGGCATGACCATCAAGTAACTGCGAAGCGATTTGTTTTACATCAGCATATAATCGTGGCTCATATAATGAAATTTGGCTCAGCTGGTTTACTCGTCCGCTATTAATCGGCACAATTTTATTATTAGAATTCGTAGGAGTTATATTGCTTTGATCAGTTGACTCATAATAGTTTTCTTGTTCATCAATATCTTCATCTCCAAACAAGCTTTTTAGAAAGTTTGCTGCCATTGTGATTGCCTCCTTAATTAAATTACATAGACGCAAAAAGGCGGATATATTGATCCACCCTTTACTTAAGTTATTTACTTACGACGATTCTTGAAGAACGGTGGAGTCGATAAGTTAGTATCATCATTGTCATCCGTATTAGCCGCATCATCGTTAAATACATTGAATTCTGGCTTAGTAACATGTGAGAACTCGTTGTCAGAATTTTGTGATTGATTACTGGAATCTGCTGTCGGATCATTCCAGCCATCAAAAGGATCCCGTTGTTTAGGTTGTTCAATAGGCTGTTCTTCCCGTTGAACTGGACGCGTTACTCGTGGTGCATCATTTTCTGCTGGTTTTTGTTGTTGAATCTTCTTTTTCTTATCAATTCCAGTTGCAATAACAGTAACTCGTACTTCATCACCTAATGATTCATTTAATGACATACCAAATGAAATATCAACGTTGGTACCAGCAGCTTGTTTAATAACATCAGATGCTTCTTGAGCTTCAAACATTGAGAGGTCCTTACCACCAGTAATATCCATTAAAACATGTTGTGCCCCGTCAATTGAAACTTCAAGCAATGGAGAAGAAATAGCCTTCTTTGTTGCCTCGGTAGCCCGGTTCTCACCAGTTGAGGAACCAACACCCATTAAAGCTGATCCCTGGTTAGACATTAATGTCTTAATGTCAGCAAAGTCAAGGTTGATGTATCCAGGGGTAACAATCAAGTCAGAAATACCTTGGACACCTTGACGAAGAACATTATCAGCTTCCTTAAAAGCTTCCATCATCGGTGTCTTTTTATCAATCATCTCAAGTAAACGGTTATTAGCAACGATAATTAAAGTATCAACGTTAGCCTTTAACTTTTCAAGACCCTCAGCAGCGTAACGTGCACGCCGTGGTCCTTCAAATGAGAATGGACGAGTAACAACACCCACTGTTAAAGCGCCACTGTCCTTAGCAAGCTTAGCAACAACTGGTGCAGCACCAGTACCGGTACCACCACCCATACCAGCAGTAATGAAGACCATATCAGCCCCTTCAAGTGCCTTTTTGATTTGTTCTTCACTTTCCTGAGCGGCTTTTTCTCCTACTTCAGGGTTAGATCCTGCGCCAAGCCCCTTTGTTAATTTAGGTCCAAGGCGAATTTTTGTTGCAGCTTCTGAATTATTTAGTGCCTGTAAATCAGTATTGGCAACGATAAAGTCAACCCCTTGCACCTTTTCTGCAATCATTCGGTTGACGGCATTACCGCCACCACCACCGACACCAATTACCTTGATTCGTGCTTCCGCAAATTGGTTTTCAGTAGTGATCGTTTCATTATCCATAGCAGTATTCCTCCGTAAAATTAGTCAAATAGATTATTAAAGATATTCTTAAATCGGTTGCTAAATGCACTTTGCTTCTTTTTCTTTTGTTGTGGTTTTTCAGCAACTAGCCGCTGTTGGGCTTGTCGTTGTGCCCGTTCTCGCTGCTTAACTGATTCTTCAGGCCATTCCTGATTAACAGTATTGGTACTAGTTGTTTGGGATTTTTCTTCGTGCGGACTCTTAATTGTATCAACTTTTTGGACAGTTTGCTTAATTAAACGATCAATGTCAGATAGTTGATTTTCATACATTCCTAAAGCCAAACTAACAGCATACCGAGGATGGCGAATTCCCATTTGCTCTGGAACATTCACCTTGATACTACCAGTGAAATACTGTTCAGCAAGTTCTTTAATTCCCGGTAAAGCAGCGACTCCACCGATTAATACCACACCACCTGGTAATTCTGGCGCGTGAATTGCTTGTAGCTTACTTTGAATACGTTCAAAGATTTGACGTACCCGTGCTTCAATTACTTCTGATAAATACTGCTCTGAATATTGGACGGGGTCATTTTGACCAACAACATCAACGTCTACCTGCACCTCTTCATCCGCTAATGATGCCATTGCATATCCATGGTTAAGCTTAAGTTGCTCAGCATTTTTTAGCGAAGTATTCATAACAGTGGAAATATCTTTGGTAATATATTTTCCACCTTCAGGATCAACATATGTATATTTCAATTGATGATCATGGATGATGCTAGTAGTCGTTTGGCCCCCACCTAAATCAACGACAACAGTTCCAAAATCTTGTTCACCATCATTCAAAAGGTTGAAGTCTGTAGCAATTGGGGTAATAACAAAATCCTTAATGTCATACCCGGCCTGTTGAACTGCTTTTTTTGTGTTATGAATAATGGTCTTAGGTCCCGTGTAAAGGGTCGCTTTCATTTCTAAACGAACACCGACCATTCCCCGAGGATCTTTGATACCAGAAAAGCCATCAACGGTAAATTCTGTTGGGATTAAATCTATTATTTCACGCTCTGGCGGAATACTTTGCGTTAATGCTTCACGTGCTACATCAATCACATCTTGATTGACAATCTCTCTGGACTGTCCTCTCGTTGCAATTGTAATCATACCATGTACCCGTTGCATTTGTAAGTAGTTCGCCGGTAAGCCAACTACAACACTCTTAATTTCCACGTTGGACTTTTCCTCGGCCTGTGCTACCGCCGCCGAAATTGCTTGGGCGGTCTTATCAATGTCGACAATAACTCCTCGGTTCAATCCTGCCGATCGTTCTACACCAACACCAATAACTTTTAACTGACCCTTAACACTTTCACACACCAGTGCTTTGATCGAGGTGGTTCCAATATCTAATCCAACGTATACTTCTGAATTATTCATTCTAAAAGGAACCCTCCTAAGACTATTATTAACTTAATTATTTTTGAATTTTATTTAACCTACATAAGATTTTACCACACATAAACAACGACAAAAAAGAGAATTATCAAGGTTTTTCACAAAATCATTTATCCTTAGAGCCATATCCATAAGAATATGCTCCTACTTGAAGGTCAATTACTCCTTTATCCTTCATGCTTGCCGCTATCGCAGGATAATATGCTAACTTATCACCAACCGTATTAAGATCTGCGTAAACAGTATTTCCATCTCGCATATAAATTATTATTCGGTCAGGATAATTCTTAGTTGGTTGATAGTTGACACTAGAAATACCATTTCTTACAGCTGGTTTTAGCTTTCCTAACTGCGCAGCCGTCGTTGCCAAGGCTTCACGGTGACCATCAAAACGTTTATAGGCAATCCCGTTATCCGCCGTTTTTGTTCTCTGTAACTTTCCATTTGCTAAAACTGCATATGTATCATTATTCATTACTGCCGTTCCTAACAGCGCATTCTCTTTAACTGTTAACTTCAGAGATTGTGGACCGATCACTTTGATGGTGACGTCTTTTATTTGCGGACTATTTTGCTTCGCCTGTTGAGCAATCTTATGCCGATTGAGATAAACACCCCAGATAAAGCGTCCGGGATAAACAGTAGTTTTCTTTTCAACTTGTGTTCTTGTTAAATCATGATTCCCATTTATTTTTATATCTTTAACCTTGCTATAAGGAGAAATGATATAAAACATCAGGAGAAGGATTAAACTAAATAAGATAACTAGCTTTAAAACGCGCTCGCCATTTGAAACATACCGTTTAACTTTAATACCGCGTATCTTATTACCAATATGAGCTTTAGGAGACTTTTTACCTTCTTGCCGCTGCTTGGCGGCCGCACTGCGTTTTTCTAACTCTGTTAGTCGTTGTGAATATTTATGATGTTCAACAGCATATTTCCCATTTGTCATCCATACTCCTCCTACTAAAGTTTAGAAAACAGTCTACCCTTTGCTTAGTGCTCATCGATTGCCTTGTGTAAAACCTTAATTAGGCGATCAGCAGCATCGGGCCGGCCCATTTTTTTAGCAGCCTCAGCCATTTTTTCCCGAAGATGTTCATCTTCCATGATTTTATCTGCTTGAATTAATAGTGAACGCGAATCTAATTTGTCTTCTGTAATCATTAAACCTGCATTATTGCGAACAAGCGCTTGGGCATTTTTAACCTGATGATTAGCAGTAACATATGGACTGGGAATCAAAATTGTTGGTACGCCGAGAGCAGTTACTTCAGCAATGGTTGTTGCTCCTGCTCGTGATACTAATGCAGCAACTTTAGGCATCTTGGCTGGCATATCTTTGATGTAAGGAACAACTTTGACATTGTTTGCTATCTTAACATTTGCTGCCGTCAATTGCTCTTTTACAGAATCGTATCGTTTCTGCCCCGTCGCAAAGATAACTTGGTACGGTCGCTTGTTAAACTCAGCAATTGAATTAACTACGGTCTTATTAATCTTTGGAGCCCCCTGACTACCACCAAAAATCATTAAAGTCGGGACATTATCTTTCAAATCGTAGCTTGTCCATGAAAAGTCACTATCCTTTTGGGCAGCAACTTGTTGCGCACGCGGATTACCCGTCATGGTCACTTTTGCAGTAGGAAATTGATTTCTTGCTGCTTCAAATGCAATTGCAATTTGGTCAACATAGCGACTTAAAAACTTATTAGTAACCCCCACCACACTATTTTGTTCATGAATAACTGTCGGAATGTGTTTTTTAGCAGCTGCATATAAAACTGCTCCACTAACATATCCACCTGTTCCGAGGACAACATCTGGTTTAAAATCTTTAATAATTTTTTTGGCATGGTGCACAGAATTCAAAAAAAGGTAAACTGTCTTAAAATTTTCAAGTGAAAGAGAACGCTTAAATCCTTGCATATGCATGGTTTCAAGTTTAATGCCTGCATCAGGAACGATTTTATTTTCAAGTCCACGTGTGGTACCGACATAAAGTACCTCTGTATCTGGCTCCACTTGTTTCAACCGTTCAATTAAAGCTAATGCTGGATAGATATGGCCACCTGTTCCGCCACCTGATACTAATAATCGCATCTTACTTCTCCTTTCGCCCTGTCAGTTTTTCAACTGCTTCAATAAATTTATCGCCACGTACTTCAAAACTTGGGAATTGATCCCAACTTGCATTTGCTGGCGATAAAAGAATTACATCTCCTGGCTCGCTTAACTTCCATGCTTCGGGAACAGCTGTAATTGCATCTTTACTTTCGATAATCGTTGGTATCTCTGCCTGTTGAGCAGCATCCTTCATTTTATCTTTGCATTCACCAAATACAACGATTGCTTTCACATGTTGCTTAAAGTAGGGAACTAAGCGTTCAAATGTATAGCCGCGGTCTAGTCCGCCGGCTAAAAGAACTACTGGACGCTTAAATCCTTGAAGAGCTACTTCTGTTGCCTCGATGTCTGTTGACTTAGAATCATTGTAAAACAACCGATCTTGGTACTCCGTTACATATTGCAGACGATGACGAACTCCACTAAAAGTAGTTAAAACTTTTACAATCGCTTCATTAGAAACGCCGCTTAATTTAGCAGCAGCAATAGCCGCAAGTGCATTTTCAACATTTTGGGGTCCAATCAACCGAATATCTTCTGCCTTCATAACTTTTTCGCCACGCCAGTAAATTATGCCATCTTCAACGTAACTACCCTCATGGCTCTTGTTTAAACGCGAAAATGGAACTATTGTTGCTTGACTTCGCCGAGAAATTTTTTGCCATTCATCCCGATCCCAATTAATTACTAAAAAGTCGTTCTTCGTTTGGTTCCGCGTAATATTTAGTTTGGCATTAATGTAATTCTCTCGCGTTTTATGATAGTCCAAGTGATTCGAAAAAATGTTAGTAATAATGGCAATATGCGGATGGATTGTTGGCGCACCAAGCAATTGAAAACTCGACAGTTCTGTAACAAGGGTATCATCCGGTCCTAATTGCTCCGCTACTTTACTAAATGAAACCCCAATATTTCCAGCATATTTTACTTGGTGTTTTGCATTTTCAGCAATCATTAATTGCGTCAAAGTGGTAGTTGTCGTTTTACCATTACTTCCCGTAATGCTAATAAGGTGACCATCAAAAATTTGCCAACCTAATTCTGCTTCAGTAATAATTGGTGTTCCCTGCTTAACAAATTTGGCTACTAATGGATTGTCATATGGAATGCCCGGATTTTTCACAACGACATTAAATCCTTCATCAGCTAAAGATAAAGGATTATCGCCAGTAATTACCGTTATTCCATCGGCTTTTAACTCATCAACAACTTTATGATCTTTTGGAATAGCCTGATCATTAGCTGTGACATGAGCACCCAATTTTACTAATAAATGGGCAGCATTAATTCCGCTAATCCCAAACCCCATTACAAGTACTTTTTTATCTTGATAATCATTAATCTTTTTCATTTAACTGTACTCCTTAACCAACTAATAGGATTGTCGTAACAGCAATAATAGATGCTATTAAGCCAACAAGCCAAAAGACAATATCAATTTTCCATTCACTCCACCCACACATTTCAAAGTGGTGATGGATCGGTGTCATCTTAAAGATCCGTTTGCCTGTTGTTTTGAATGAGGCAACTTGCAGAATAACACTTGCCGTTTCACAGACATAAACAATTCCAATTACTAATAATGACCATTCATGATGAAGAAGCAATGAAACGGCTGCTAGTGATGCCCCAATTGCCAATGACCCCATGTCCCCCATAAATATTTTGGCTGGTTTATGGTTATAAGGAAAGAAACCAAGCAAGGTTCCAATCATTGCTAAACAAAACAAGGCAATTTCTGGATAACCAGGCTGATTTAGGTTTACCAAGGCAATAATCAAGTATGCAGCAAATGAAATAATTGATAAACCACTAACCAAACCATCAAGACCATCAGTTAAGTTAACAGCATTGGAAAAACCAACAATCCAAAAAATAATGAATAACCCATACAGCCATCCGACCTGAGTTGTTCCAAAGCCCATTTGAAATCCTTCATGCTGATAAATAACAGTAAATACCATTGCAGCAAGCACTTGACATAATGCCTTTTGCCATGGTTTAAATCCTTCATTTTGATGATGGAAAATTTTAATACTGTCATCCCACATTCCAATTAAGCCATACACTATCAGGACAAACAGAAGTGCCCATAAGGTATTAGTTATTAACCCTTGCCATGCAGCAACCCATAAAACTGTTACAACGGCAGAAAAGATAAATAACAATCCTCCCATTGTCGGGGTACCGGCTTTTTTCTTATGCCAGGTAGGACCTTCTTTTCTAATTTGCTGCCCTTCTTTTTTTGCCCGAAAATATTTAATTAATGAGGGCATTAATAAGAACGTAATTAAAAACGAACTTAAAATTGTCAAAACTGCACTTAAAAAATTCATATTGACCTCCAATTAGTTTTGAATGCTAGTTTTTTGCTTCGTATTGAACTGTCAGCGTAGCTCCACGTTTTACCGTTTCATTAGGTGAAATGCTTTGCTTAGTAACATAACCTGTGCCACTTTCCTTCACATCTAATTTAAGGATCTTTGCCAATTGTTGAACATCAGCGGAACTCCAACCCGCTAAATCAGGCATATGGTACTCACCGCCAGTAGCAAGAATAATGTGCTGATCAGTAAGTACCTGCTGATTTGGTTCTACAGATTGTTGCTTAACCTTTTTATTTGAACCGATTACAACTACTTGCATTCCCTTTTGTGACAGTTGCTTATTAGCTTCTTCACTCGATTTGCCTACAACGTTCGGCATCGTAATAACTTTCTTTTTAGCCTTTTCGGCGACTTTTTGCTGACTTAATAGCATCTTCATGGTTGGATTAAAGACGCTAGCAATTTGTTTAGTTGCCGGTTTCTTTAAGTTTTGTGGCTGTCTCAATGTTACATAGATAATATATTTAGGATTTTTAGCTGGTGCCATCCCGGTAAATGAATATAAGTAACTTGTATCACCGGTTGAATAACCATGAGCGCCACCAATCTGGGCGGTTGCCGTTTTCCCAGCAATCCGGTATCCCTTAATCTGATAGTCATGCCCCAACCCTTTTTGATCATAAATAACACCCTGCATATAGCCAAGCACTTTATTAGCTGTTGAAGCTTTAATCGGATGACCAACAACTTTGGGCTTTACTCGCTGAATAGTCTTACCACTATTGCCATCCACGACCTTGCTAACAATATATGGTTTCATCATCTTACCATTATTGCCAATTGCGCTAAATGCTTGCATCATCTGCATTACATTTACCGTAATCCCTTGTCCAAAAGCCGTATTTGCTTGAGCAAGGGCGCCCTTAAACGTTGTATATCCGTTAACTTCATTTCCCATTCCAACTACATTTACTTTTTTTAATAAGCCAAATCGTTTAATATATTTCATCCAAGTGTCAGCTCCCATATCTTGTTCGATATGGGCAAAACCAACATTACTTGACATATCAAATGCATCTTTGTAGGAAATAGTTCCCCAACCTGAGCTTGACCAATCGGTGATTTTTCCACCACCCATTGCCCAAGTTCCCGAGTTAAAGGTTGCATTAGGATTAAAATGACCAGTATCGATAGCCGCAGCTAATGCGAGAATCTTCATTACTGAACCGGGCTCATAAGCATCTTGAACAAGCATGTTTCGCCATACTGGATTATTTTCTGCATGAAGGGTTGGCCGTTGAGTAGCTGCAATGATTTTCCCTGTTTTTGCTTCCATTACAACTGCCGTCATTGAATTAGCATCAGAACTTTTATAAACTTTATTGACCTTATTTTCTAGAAAATGCTGCGTTTGTGAATGAAGGGTAGTATAAATATTATCACCATTAATTGCTTTTTTAGTTACTTGCTTTGAGTTTGCTATCTGATAACCATAAACATCTTGCTTATCTTTTCGTAATCCATTCACGCCGGTAAGCTGTTTATCAAAATAGCCTTCAAGGCCTAATTGACCAACAAGGTTAGTTTCATCTGTCCCATTATTATTTTTAACTTTGGGTGTTGCCATCCCAATTATCTGGGAAGCAAATTCGCCTTCTGGATACTGACGAGCCGGAGTTGCAATAAAATTAATTCCGGGCAAATGATATTTTTTAATCTTTTGCATAGTTGAAACAGATAAGTTACTACCGGCACTACCAAATTCAACCTGATATACCTGTCCTTTGGGTTTCAAAACCTTCTCAATTTGAGCAGGTGTAAGATCAATATATTTTGACAATATTTGCGCTGTTTTTTTACGGTCTTTAACATAAAGCGGCTTACCATCGGAAGATTTTTGAGTTCGATCTAATACAGCATACAAAGTATACTTGCTCGTATCTGTTGCGATCGCATTTCCGTCTGCATCATAAATGTTTCCACGCCGCGCTTGAATAATCCGGTGCTGGGTATAAATTTGTTCTGCCTGTGATCGTAAATTAACATGCTGAACATCCTTATTTATTGCGATATACGCAAAACGAACGATAAACAAGGTAAACATTCCAACCGTTATTAGAAAGAGCCATTTGCCAAAGGTCCCTCGGTTTTCTCTATGTCCCCTATTTTTCGTTCGTTGTGGCTTCTTATTCATTATTTATTAACGTTCCTTACATTTGAATTTTTATCTGTTAATCCATACTTGTGTGCTGCTGATTTCAAATGCGATTGACTCGTCAATTCAGCAATTTCTTGCTGCGAACTGGTATTGCTACTTTTCGCCTTACTAATTTGAGTTTGTATATCTTGTAAGTGCCGTTGCTGATTATTGATATTAATTTTAGTAGAGAGAAGATTAAGCATTAAAGTCAACGTTACTAAACTTCCAACAACTACTAAAAAACGTTCAAATTTCGACCACCTAACTGGACTTGGTGCAATTCTCGGTTGTCGTGAAACTTTTTTCTTAGGTATTTGCCGAGGTTGCTGCTCTCCCGCAAGTTGCCTTGCCG
Source organism: Lactobacillus sp. 0.1XD8-4 (assembly GCF_009663775.1). Classification (GTDB taxonomy): domain Bacteria; phylum Bacillota; class Bacilli; order Lactobacillales; family Lactobacillaceae; genus Limosilactobacillus; species Limosilactobacillus walteri. The sequence continues at coordinate 2,293 of NZ_RDBR01000010.1, read as the reverse complement.
CATTTGAAACCATAATAAGTCACTTTCCTTCTTTTATTTTTTCAATGATTCTTAACTTAGCACTATGCGCACGATGATTTTCTGCTAGTTCTTCTTCACTAGCGACAATCGGTTTTTTATTGATTAACTTAAAGTTTGGTTCCATTCCCGTTGGAATCACTGGTAATCCTTGTGGCACATCATCACTTAATGTCGTTTTCTCGCGAAACATCGTTTTTACTAAGCGATCTTCTAATGATTGGAACGTAATTACACTAATTCGTCCGCCAACATTTAACATATCTAAGGCTTGCTCTAGTGACTCTTCTAGTGCCCCTAGTTCATCATTGACCGCAATTCTAATTGCTTGAAAACTTTTTTTGGCCGGATGCCCCCCATGCCGACGAGCTGCTGCAGGAATAGCACTTTTTATTACATCAACCAATTCGAATGTCGTTCTAATTGGGGTAAGTTTACGTCGTTGCTCAATTTTACGAGCAATTTGTTTTGCAAAACGTTCTTCCCCATAACGATAAAGAATTTTGACAATCCGCTCATATGGCCATTCATTAACAACCTCCATCGCCGATAGCGATTGTTCTTGATTCATCCGCATATCTAATGGCGCATCGTGCTGATAACTAAATCCCCGTTTAGCATCGTCAAATTGTGGTGATGACACGCCCAAGTCGTATAAAACGCCATCAACGTGATTAATATCATAACAGCCTAAAGCTGCTTTTAAGTTGCGAAAATTATTCTCAACTAAAGTTAATCGATGCTGATCGATTGCAGATTTTAACTGCTCTCTATTGTATTCAATTGCAGTTTTGTCTTGATCAAAAGAATATAGATGACCACCCGCTAGCTGTTTTAAAATCGCCTGCGTGTGGCCACCACCACCTAATGTTGCATCAACGTAAGTGCCGGTTGATTGCACATTTAATCCTGCTACGGCCTCCTTCAAAAGTACCGTTACATGTTTAAATTCTGCCATCAACTAAACCCTCCATTTAAAAATCAATATTAAGATCTTCTGCAATCTCATCAAAATTCTCAGCCGTATCGTTTGTAAACTTACTCCACCGCTCATTGCTCCATATTTCTAAACGGTTTGAAACCCCTACAACTACGCACTTTTTGGTAAGTGTAGCATGTTTGCGTAAGGTCAACGGAATATTGATCCGTCCTTGTTTGTCAATTTCACAATCTGTCGCAGCAGAATACAAAAATCGCACAAACGCCCGTGCGTCGCGCTTTGTTAGTGGTAAAGCTTTTAACTTTTGCTCTAAAAGCTTCCATTCTTCTAACGGGTACCCGAATAAGCATCCGTCTAACCCCCGAGTAACAATGAAGTGCGTGCCTAACTGTTCTCGAAATTTGGCAGGGATAATTAATCGGCCTTTAGTGTCAATTGTATGTGTAAATTCACCCATTAACACAACCAAATTACCCCCTTACCACTTATAGGTCAAGTCTACCACAATCCCCCACTTCTCACCACGTAATTTTGTGAATTTTATCAAAAAGTAATAGACGCTTTATAAATCACTTATATTTAAAATACAGCAAAAGGCTCGTAACTGCTTTGAATTGCAGTCGCAAGCCTTATACTAACGGTAGCCATCGCGAAATAATAAAGCTACCTATATATATAATTAACGCATAGTATGCAGAATATCGCCAAAATACCGGCCAATAACGACGATAAAGGAATTCATGGTTATGGGCAATTTGTAAAGCAATTAGAATCAATGCTAAAATCATCCACAAGGCAATCGGATAGGCAGGCCAATAATACCCAAGATTAACAATGATCAAAATCCATAAAATAATGGTCCATCCCCACCATAAATGTTTAACTTTTTTGTTAAAGTGAAAAATTCGTAAAAATAAGTGCTCAACAAACCAAATAAAAATCAATAAAATAATTTCCAAAATTATAACGCGAATACTTACCGCCACACTCTTTCAGTTCCTTTCTACTGATGTAAATAACTTAAGTTTACCATAATTTAAAACAAGATTTGAAAAAGACTGTAAAAATGCGTTACACTACTATTATCGATAAATGGAAGGACGGTTAATAATGCAGCGAAAAAAGAAGACCCGTTTCCAAAAGATTACAATGGTTGCAATTTGGCTAATGTTGATTGCAATGCTTGGTTCATTGATCTTTGGTGCTGTTGCATCCTTAAACTTAATCTAAGTTAAAAAAGAGGCTTGGCGTAAAATTCGTGACGTGTACCCTTAAAGTTGGAACCTGTATGTTCTTGCTTTAAAATTGAATAAATATTTTTCTAGGCAACTAGAT
>NZ_RDBR01000112.1 GCF_009663775.1 Lactobacillus sp. 0.1XD8-4 | reverse complement strand
TTAGAAGTATTCTTAAGTCATGTCACAGAAGAACAACTTTCACCTTTTTTCTAATTTAAATTGACATTTCAGGATATATTTAATGCAGTAATTATAATCGGAGCTTTTAATATATAGATTAAAGATACATATATGATAATACCAATTACTGCTTCAACAATCAAATTTAAGAAATTCATTACTAATATTGAATTAAGTGTATCAATTGCTATGTACATAACTAAGCCACTTAAAAAATATTTCCAACTACTGCTAAACATTTCTTTAAGATCTAGTTCATTTTTTATAAAGTTTAGTTGAATTAAAAGAACAATAGCTTCTGATATAACTGTAGCAATAGCTGCTCCATTCGCTTTCCATAAAGAAATCAAAACTAGATTAGCAATAATATTTACAATTGCTCCTGTCGTAACAGAAATTGTATATTCATGTTCTTTATGTGTAGGCATTAAATATTGAAGTCCAGTAACATTACTCCATGCTATCAATAATATAATAGGCGCTTCTAAATATATGATTTTTCCTGTAAGTATATATTCATTTCCTAAAAACCATGGGGCAAATTTATCAGAAATTGCCATTAAGCCAAGCATCATTGGTATAGATAAAGAGGTAACAAACTCAAATGACTTATATAAACTTTCTTTAACAGCTTTAATATCGCCAGATGCGAACTTATTTGCAATATGAGGAAGCATAACCGTTCCTGTTGCCGTAACTATTGCTAGAACTAACTTTACAATTCTATCTCCGAAATCAAATTGAGCTGTTGCGCCTTGTGATGCCATTCTACCTAACATAATTCTATTAACAATTACATAAATTTGTGTAGTGATAGTAGGAATAAATAATAGTATTGTTGGTAGGAAATTGACGTGTACCCCCAGAGTTGGAAATCAACTCTGGGGGTATTTTATATGACCAAAATTAGCGTTAAAACTAAACTT
>NZ_RDBR01000111.1 GCF_009663775.1 Lactobacillus sp. 0.1XD8-4 | reverse complement strand
TGTATTGTAGTGATAGTGTACTTCGGTGCGGGGAGTTGGTGTTTGAGGAATAACTGTACTTGGTGCAAACCAAACGGCCTCTGTATCGGTTAATGGTTGTCCGTTAATTAAACGATCAGGACGACCAGTACTTTCAATTCTAATCTTGTGATGTGTTCCGTTAAGGCTAATCAGACCTGCACCGTAATACCGATTTGGTGAAGAAGGATCGTCCCACTCGAAAGGTGCTGTCGTAATGGATCGAGGGTCACTTACCCCAAACGCATTTTTTAATTGCGCAACTGTATCATTAGTCTGATCAGCATATAAACTTCCATCGTTGTGTACCCTAATAGATGATCCAATTAATGAGTAGGCCTTTTCTCCATTCGAGAGCGGGATAGCTTTCTCTACATGAAATGGATCACCAGATTTACTAAATTGACCATTTGAATATAAAGCATTCAAAGAAGTAGCAGCTAACCAGCCAGTGTCTTTCTGAATATCGATTGCGTTACCATTTTCATCGTAGTAAACATCGTCATATGTAACACCACTAGCACCTAAGAACCAATATCCTTGCGTAGGATCGTGCATTACAATCAAAGCGTCCTGTTCAGGATTTTTATGCTCGTACAGTCCTAAACCATTATGTGTAAGATCGCTAAATGTTCTAACTATTTTTACAATTCTATGCTTTATACCATTTTCATCAGTGTAATAGCTGTTTTGAAGATTAGTGTAAGTAGCGACTAAGACGGTGCCATTAACTGAACCATTAAAGGCATAAAATTCACCAGCTAGATGGTCCTTAAAGTACTGACTAGAATAATGATCTGTTAGCTTGTTCGAGACGTCTGTAATTAAAACATTAGCTGCATTTTCACGGCCTAGCTCAAGACCTTGCTGAACTTGGTCAGACGATAAAGTCTCAGAGTTGATTTGATGATTTTTTTGAAAATCTTCCCACTTTTGTTTCTGAGTA
>NZ_RDBR01000110.1 GCF_009663775.1 Lactobacillus sp. 0.1XD8-4 | reverse complement strand
GACTAGGCACTTTCCCTAAATTCCTTTTTTGATCTAGACTATCACCCATAAATTCGCTATGAATATAGTGATTGTGATCACGATAGGGCAAATTATGTAGTCCTTCTTTTGTCGTCCAAACTATAAAAAATAAGGCAGTCCCAACTCAAGTAGGAACTGCCTTATTTTTATTATTGTTTAGACCACGCTCTTTTCAGGTCTAAGGGTACATAGATTTTATCCCCTTGAATTTGCCGATGGATAATTGGGTTAACAAAATACTGATCAAGATCCTCCAATTTCGCTTTTTGTCCTAACCTTACATCTACTCCTAATATGCTATCTGCTGGGATTCTGCTCATGCTATGCCCCCCTTTTTTTTATATATTTACATTATGTTCCCAATTATGGATTGTATGTAGAGAATGTAGGGAAATCCATTCAAAGCCAAACCCCTGAATTCTGTCGTTTTCCACCGTATTCAGGGGTTATTCTTTGGGAATGATCCGATCTCTTGTTTGTTAAAGATTTCTCATTATTCCTAGGTCTTGTTAAAAATCTCCCTCGCCCTATATTACGTTTCCGCCATTGTCCTAGTGACTAGGTGTTTACCCCCTTTTTTGGTTTGACCTTCCCCCTTGTTTTAGGGAGGAAGGCGAAGGCTGGGGTGAATTGGCGGTAGCCAAGAGGGGCTAGCCCCTTATTAGCGTTCCTAGATATGGCTAACAGGCCCATTCTAGGAACGGTTGCTTTAGCGGTTCGGCAGGCATAATGGAAGGTTCAAGCAAGACAACTAAAACCTCGTTTTAGGTTGTCGGCTTGGCGACCATTTAGCCCCTGCCGAATTTCGGAATGCAAGGGTTTAGGGTGGAGATTTTTTTGGCGTAGCGTACCCGAAGGGCAAAAAAATACTACCCGCCCCTTGCATGGAGAAAAGCTTTTTGGCTTTTAGGAAACCCCCTTTAGGGGGTCGAGCGTAGCGAGGGGGGCGTCATG
>NZ_RDBR01000109.1 GCF_009663775.1 Lactobacillus sp. 0.1XD8-4 | reverse complement strand
AAACCATAAGCAGTTCGCTTAATGACTTTAATCTTGTTATTGGTTCCTTCGATGGGACCGTTAGTGTAGTTGGCATAGTTGAAGCTATTGATAATTTCTTGTTTGTGATTTCTAAGTGTCCGTTGGACCTTTTGGAGGGTAAATGGTAAGGCCGTCCACTTGATTGCGAGTAAGTTATCTAGGTCAGCTTGATCATGATTATGGACAATTAGAATCAAGCGCTGGTAATAGTTATATGCGTCTTTAAGCTTTGCATCAAGGTCAAGTAGGCGGTGAATAACCTCAACGTCACTCAACTGGGCATAGCCAAAATTGCGTCGAGAGCAGAAATTATCGTACTTGAGCTTATTTGCCGGGGTAAGGATTAGTTTCCAGAAATGTTTTAAGGCCCGCCATTCAGGCGTACCGTTGCCCGTACGATTCATTACTTGAATTCTAATCTTGTTTAGCGCACGATGAGCTTGGGCGACAATATGGAAGTGATCGGCAATAATCAGGGCATTGGGAAATAGCTTTTTGATCAGGGATCGGTACGGTGTATAGAGGTCAACGGTAACGGTTCGAACTGCTAAACGTGCTGAGAGGTCGTAGCGCAAGAAGTAGTTTCGCAAATATGTGTTACTTCGCGAATTGATGATATCGAGTGTCCGCTTATTTTCAATGTTCATTAAGATCATGCTCATTCCGCTGGGAGCGAAGCGTCCAGACTTAAAGTCGTCAAAGGCGATGTGACGCGGGAGCCAATGATAGTTGGGCTTGAATGTTTCATCAAGGTGGTCAATAACTCTTCTGACGGTACCATCAGAAACACCGAGTTCTTTGGCGAGATCCTTTTGCGACTTATTCAAGGTTAAATCCATCATAATCTTCTGCTTAACGGCAGTAGAGATGTGATTACGGTAATTAACATCATCAACACTGGCAAGTTTGGTGATTGTCTGCGGACAAGCGTCAGATGACTTACAGATATACTTCTGTTTTTGGATTGACCAAATTGTCGGTTTATAGTGTAAGCTGGGAGCGAGATAATTGACTTCTTTAAAGCCGTTCTTTTTCATCA
>NZ_RDBR01000107.1 GCF_009663775.1 Lactobacillus sp. 0.1XD8-4 | reverse complement strand
CACAAGCGGTGGAGCATGTGGTTTAATTCGAAGCTACGCGAAGAACCTTACCAGGTCTTGACATCTTGCGCTAACCTTAGAGATAAGGCGTTCCCTTCGGGGACGCAATGACAGGTGGTGCATGGTCGTCGTCAGCTCGTGTCGTGAGATGTTGGGTTAAGTCCCGCAACGAGCGCAACCCTTGTTACTAGTTGCCAGCATTAAGTTGGGCACTCTAGTGAGACTGCCGGTGACAAACCGGAGGAAGGTGGGGACGACGTCAGATCATCATGCCCCTTATGACCTGGGCTACACACGTGCTACAATGGACGGTACAACGAGTTGCGAACTCGCGAGGGCAAGCTAATCTC
>NZ_RDBR01000105.1 GCF_009663775.1 Lactobacillus sp. 0.1XD8-4 | reverse complement strand
TCAGCTGGGAGAGCACCTGCTTTGCAAGCAGGAGGTCATCGGTTCGATTCCGTTATTCTCCATTGCCAGCCGGAAGGTTGGCCGAGCTTGTACTTTGAAAACTAAATATTATCTAATTTCTTTATTAAAAAAACAATAAACCGAGAACACCGCGTTATTTGAGTTTTAATTAACGAATATAATCGCTAACTCAATTAATCAGACAATCGAAGATTGTTTAGGTTAAGTTATGAAGGGCGCATGGTGAATGCCTTGGTACTAGGAGCCGATGAAGGACGGGACTAACACCGATATGCTTCGGGG
>NZ_RDBR01000104.1 GCF_009663775.1 Lactobacillus sp. 0.1XD8-4 | reverse complement strand
AAAACGGGTTCAACGTCGTACTTACGTCGACGATAAATTGCCTTACCTTCGTCACTTGAGAGGGTTGATTTAACTTTAGCTTTATAGTAATTCCAAGTTGGATTAACTTGCATATAGCGTTGACGTCCACTTGGTGTTTTCGCTAATTGATCTAATTGTACTGATAATTGATGTTTATCTGCCCGATAAAGTTTAAAATCACGTTTAAATCCATATTTATCAATTCTTCGACTGTAACGATAAAAACTAAAACGAACTCCTAGATGGTCAATGTAATAATCATCTTCGGCATTATATTGCCAGTTTTGTGATTTAGTTGGATCAGTTTTGCATTTTCGTTTCTGTTCCTTTTGGTAAGTCGTATATGGAATAACAGGCTGTTTTTCAAACTGATCAATAATTGTCGTGTAATTATATTCACTACCATACCCTGCATCAGCCACGATATGATCAAAGAAATCTAAAGAATGAAATTGAGCAAGAAATGGTACTAATGTTCTAGTATCTGTCGGATTAGAATACAAGGCATAATCAAGAACAAATTGATTGTGGGTAGCGATTTGTAAGTTATATCCAGGTTTCAATTCTCGGTTTTTCATTGGATCTTCTTTCATACACATGAATGTGGCATCATGATCTGTTTTTGAAAAGCTATTGCGGCCCTTAAAAATATCTTCTGCTTCTTCATACTTATTAGCACGAGGTATAAAGTCTTCTTTTAATTGTCGACGAATTTTTTTTAAGAAACGGCGTCGTCGTTTCTTAACTGAACCACCCTTGATTACTTTAGGTTCTTGAGCTATTTCTTCATTCAATTCACTGATTTTATCATCAATATTTTCAGTCATAAGAGCCATTCCATTAGCGGTTTCCACTAGTTCTGGACTCATCGCTTTAACTACCCGTTTTTCGACTAAATCTTCGTAAAGTTTGATTGTTTTTTCTTTTAATTTTGCATGATATTTTTCAACAGCTCGACGCCAAGTAAATGAATACTTATTGGCATCTGCCTCAAGCTTTGTCCCATCAATAAAGAAAGCATCACTTTGAATTAGTCCGTGATCCTTTAATGCCATCGTAAAGTACACAAAAGAACGTTTGATTAAATTATTAGCGTGTTGACTTTGGCGAAAATTATTAATTGTATGGTAACTATAGGTATGATCACGTGCCAACCAACGCAT
>NZ_RDBR01000103.1 GCF_009663775.1 Lactobacillus sp. 0.1XD8-4 | reverse complement strand
TTGGCATACACCAATCGAGATCTTCTTGCTTAATCTACGTCACTAAATTCGTTCAAGTTATTTCTTGCAATCTGCCGTTTAATATAATTAAGGTAATATCGCACTAACTTGATGAGGTACTTTTTATGCTTAATAAATATTCAATCTCTACTAGTGGGCCGCAAAAAGCAACCATCGCCCTTAAGCAAGCTGATTTAATTATTCTAACTCGGCCTACTGACGAAGAAATTCAACAACTTTGTCAAACATTTAACTTAAACAAATTTTCTTTTCGCTATCGCTCTTCACCTGAAGAAGTATCACGCTTTCACCGAACTACTAGTGATGTGTTAGATAACCCCTTTTTTCTTGTAGTTTATGATTATATTTCTTCTTTCAAACATATTGAAAAACAACTTGTACCATCACTCATTATTTTTGATTCTGATCACCTTATTATTTGCACTGATAATGAAGATAGCTGTAAAAATATTACTAATAGCAACTACTCTAATTTAAGTGAAATTCTTTTTAACTATATTTCGCAATGCCAATATAAAATTATGGATGTTCTTGTAAGCTATAAAAAACAAATTGATGACTTAGATAGTGCTGCAAGACGTGGCTTTAGTAATACACGATTAAGAGAATTGACAACTCTTACCAGAAAACTAGTCTTTCTTGAGCATACAATGGTTGATCAAACGTCAACAATTGAAGCTTTAGTTAAGTCAGATTTTTGTCAGAATGTCCCACAAGACATCTGTCAAAATTTAACAGTTGAACAACAGCGGTTAACAAAAGCTATTCATATTTTTCGCGATTTATTAGACTCTATCAGTAGTCTTTTTACTGCAATGATGGATAGTAATCTTAACAACTTAATGAAATTCCTTGACTCAGCTGGGCTAGTAATTGCAGTAGCGGCATTAGTTACCGGCTTCATGGGAATGAATGTTGGTGGTCTTCCTTGGAAAGATGATTTGTATGGATTCTGGATAACGCTTGGGATCGCTTCTATCTTGTCATTGTTAATTGCCTACCTACTTCATCGTAAACAATATCTTAAATAAAGAGGGGACTACGCCTATTGGGGCATTCTGAACGTTGCTTTATCAACGTTCAGAATCCAGCCAGCTACTGTGTTTTGGCAGCTTACATTTTAAAATATTAAAGAGGTTGGATTTGACGTGTACCCCCAGAGTTGGAAATCAACTCTGGGGGTATTTTATATGACCAAAATTAGCGTTAAAACTAAA
>NZ_RDBR01000102.1 GCF_009663775.1 Lactobacillus sp. 0.1XD8-4 | reverse complement strand
AAATTGGTCTACAAAAAAGATTTCCACGACCAGATGAATTATTCATCCAACCTATGAAAATCTTACACTAACAATTTAGCTATTGATTGACTTTCATTACCAGTTTGCGGAAGTTTTTGATTTTGCTGACTTGGCTTTTGAACGCCTATATTATCGTCAACTGAGTTCGTTCCGGTCAAGCTAATATGCGGATGGCTGCCAGTAACAGAAACACTAGTATTCTCAAGGCTACTTACATTGGTGCCATTTGGAGAATTCAAACTTAGTGAAGCAGAAGTATTCGTTATGCTATCAGTAGATGTTGAACTATATTCGCTATCACTTGGCATTACTACAGAAGTACTGTTACTTGTAGAGGATGATGCACTACTAATGCTGTTTAAGCTATTCCCGAGCGATGCACTTGTACTTCCGCTTAAACTTAGCGATGTCGAGATATTTTCGCTAGAGCTTAAGGAAGTTGAGACGGATTCGCTTGAAGTTAGCGATACTGATTCACTAATACTCATTGATATCGATTGCGAGTTACTAAGTGATGCAGATTGGTCGTCTGGATGTGGAGTCACAGCAGAAGTACTATCAGAGATTGAAGTACTTGCACTCTGACTTAATGAAGTCGAAGCACTTACACTTTCGCTCAATGAGGTCGAGGTACTTGCGCTTTCGCTCAACGATGTTGAAGCACTCGTACTCTGACTTAATGACGTTGAGGTACTTGCACTTTCGCTCAAGGACGTTGAGACACTCGCACTCTGACTTAATGAGGTCGAGGTACTTGCGCTTTCACTCAACGATGTTGAAGTACTTGCACTTTCGCTCAACGATGTTGAGACGCTTGCACTCTGACTTAATGACGTTGAGGTACTTGCACTTTCGCTCAACGATGTTGAGACACTCGCACTCTGACTTAATGAAGTCGAAGCACTCGCACTTTCACTCAACGATGTTAAAGTACTTGCACTCTGACTTAATGACGTTGAGACACTTGCACTTTCGCTCAACGATGTTGAGACGCTTACACTTTGACTTAATGAGGTCGAAGCACTTGCACTTTCACTCAACGATGTCGAAGTACTTACGCTCTGACTTAATGAGGTCGAAGCACTTGCGCTTTCACTCAACGATGTTGAAGCACTCGCACTTTCACTTAATGATGTTGAGACGCTTGCACTCTGGCTCAATGATGTTGAAGTACTTGCACTTTCGCTCAACGATGTTGAGACACTCGCACTCTGACTTAATGAAGTCGAAGCACTTGCACTTTCGCTCAACGATGTCGAAGTACTTACGCTCTGACTTAATGAGGTCGAGGCACTCGCACTT
>NZ_RDBR01000101.1 GCF_009663775.1 Lactobacillus sp. 0.1XD8-4 | reverse complement strand
CCAACGATTTGTAAGAGGAAAAACGCTAGGATTGGCGTATGAAAGGGGAACGTTAGAGAATGTCTTTAGTCGAGAGAATGAAAGAAAGCATGGTCAAGAGCGAGGAAACACCGACTTATCAAGTTCCGCAGGACAAGAGATTCAAAGAACTGGAACAACTCCTGAAGGAAACCAACGAGCTGAACTCACTCATGAAAAGTTACATTCGGGTTCACATGGACAAAGACGGGACAAGTCAAATGACAATCGATCACGAACTATCGAAAATCAGGAAAACAAGCGAGGACATTCAAAACAAGATGATTTCGATATTGCAGAAGCTAGACGAATCGCAGAAAAATTACGCCAATCAACTGCTAACTCATATGGAAAATGGCAGGAAGGAAATGACCGCCAACAATCAGCAGACGTTGGAGAAAATGGGTCAGATCGAGGGAACACTAAACAAAAGCCTAAAAGAAATAACCGCAAGAATGAACGAGAACATGAAAGGAATAGAGAACAGAGCCATGAGCTTGATCGGTAAGATTAGAAAAGGCGTATTAATAAATGATGGGCTTGATGTATTGAAATATGGTTTTGGTTCTCTTATTTTCAATGTTCCAGTTTTGGTTTTATTGTATTATTTCTTTGTGAAGTAATGAAAAGGGGTGTTCCAATTGAGCAATAAAGAAAAATCCGTTGAGGAACTTTTACTGGAATTTGCCAAGCTTGACCGTAAATCCAAAAGAAAGCCAAGGAAATTAAAATCGGACGGACACGGAAATTTTCTTTTAGATCCCAATAACCCTGATGATGTTGAATGGTATGAGAATGACGAGGATTATGACTCTATTTGATTTAAAGGAGATTGTTCATGAAAAACAGGGATGATGTATCTAAGCAAATTAAATCTACTAAGAAAAGATTTGAAGAAGGGCAAAAGGTTTTAGCTTATTTAGAAAAAATTGAAGCACCTAAAACACAAGTATCTGCAATGAAAAGGATTGTAAAGCATTTAGAAAACCAATATTCATTCGAAAGATTAGCATTTGCTTTAGCGGATCTTCAAACTAATGGTTCTGTTCGTCCTGAAAGTGAAGAAGAAAATGCCTTTACTCTATGAATCTGCTATAATTTTCTAATAAACGAGAAAAACCGCCCATGCTTTGGTCGGCTTGGCGGTTCTCTCGTATCAAAAGGGAAGAATTAACCCCTTGGGACTAACTCTAGTTTATTTATATTTTTATAAATTTATTCTACCACAAGAGGTTAATTCCTTCCACAACAAGGGGAGGAATTTAAATGAGTAAAGTTAGGAATCTTATGGAAGTAGCTGAAAATAGGGCTAGACAGCGTGATGCTGAAAAGCAACAAGTCATTGAAGAAAAGAAAATATCAT